>DATEPN010000496.1:0-2972 GCA_035273225.1 Acidobacteriaceae bacterium
GACGACCCTGACTGGGCTTACACAGAGTACAGGAACCGCCTTATGTTTTCCAGCGAACATTAGGACGAAAAGCACCGCAGGTACGTCAAAGCGTGCCGCGTGCAACGGCTTACGCGCTCGCCAGCGCATCGCCGGAAGAAGGCCGTGCTTCCGGACATGCAGCAAGCTCCCTGTTGACATTCAACTGGAAACCGGAGTATCTGTAGCTCTTCTACAGGAGAAGCGATTGGCGAACGACAAGACCGACGTTCTGCAGGGAACACTCGACCTGATGGTGCTCAAGACCCTCGAATCGATGGGCCCGCTGCACGGATACGGCATCGCGCGACGGATCGAGCAGATCAGCCGGCAGGCGTTGAGTCTGAATCAGGGAACCATCTATCCGGCGCTGCTGCGCCTGCGGCAGAGGGGCTGGATCACTGCCGAGTGGGGCACGAGCGAGAACGGACGCCGGGCCCGATATTATGCGCTGACGCGTTCCGGCAAGGCGCAGATCGCGCGCGAGACGGAAAGCTGGGAACGCGTGGCGGCAACCATGGCACGGTTTCTGAGCCCCGATGGCGGGCTGACTGGGGAGTGACAACATGACCTGGCTTCGAGCGATGATGAGCCGCTGTGCCGCCCTGTTCGGGCTACGCGATTCCGACGCTGAACTCGACGAGGAACTGCGCACGCATCTGGAAATGGCCGCGGAAGAGAACCGCCGGAACGGCATGAACGCTGAGGAGGCGCGCCGCTCCGCTCTGGTGAGCTTCGGGGGCGTGACGCAGAGCCGCGAAAGCTTCCGTCGCGGCGAAGGCGTGCTCTGGGTGGAGAACCTCCAGCGCGACGTGCTGTATGCGCTGCGGCAGATGAGGCGCTCGCCTGGATTCGCCACGACGGTCATTGGCACGCTTGCGCTTGGCATCGGAGCGGCGACGGCGATGTTTACGGTCGTCGATCACATGCTGCTGCGCTCACTGCCCTATCGCGATGCGAACAGGCTGGTGCTGCTGAACGAGCGGGCGGCGAACGATCCCAGATTCGTCAACAACGTGAACTGGCTCGATATCCGTGAGTGGCAGGCGCGCAGCCCTGCGCTCCAGGAGATCGCGTTCTGGACTGGGATGAGGGGACGAACCTACCTCGAAGGCGAATCCTCTGCCCTCGAGGTCGGCGGACTTCAGGTAAGCGCGCGACTCTTCTCCCTGCTGGGCGTGAAACCGATTCTGGGACGCGGATTCGACGCGATCAGCACGGACGATGCTGCAGGAAAGAACGCGGGGAACATTATCCTGAGCTACCCAGTGTGGCAGGCGGCGTTTGCCGGGGACAGAGGTGTCATCGGCCGCGTCATTCATATCGACAACACGGCGTATACGGTGATCGGCGTGATGCCGCGCAATTTCGCTTTCCCGATGGGTCAGGGACCTGTGCCCGTTGTCGGCCAGGTGTGGACGGCGATCAAACTGACCGCCGCTGACCAGCAGCGCGGGAATGGCGCGAGGTATTTCGAGGCGATCGGACGGCTGAAGCCGGGCGTCACGATGGAGGCGGTCCGGGCGCAGATGAATGCGATTCAAAAGCCAATTGCAGCCGAGTATCCCGATAAGGAATCAGGTCTCCACCACGCCGTTGTGGTTCTGCAGCGGTTCTCGGATTCGCTCGTGGATGCCGACATGAAAAAGGCGCTGCTCGCCTTGCTCGCCGCTTCCGGAGTGCTGTGGCTGATCGCCTGCGTGAACGCTACGAATCTGCTGCTGGCGCGGAGTACGGCGCGGCAGCGGGAGATCGCCGTGCGCGGCGCGCTGGGCGCGAGCAACTGGCGTGTGGTGCAGCAGATGATGGTCGAAGGCCTGGTGCTGAGCGCAGCAGCGGCTGTGCTGGGCATCGGACTGGCGGTTGGCGGTATTCGGTTGGCGGAGAGCGTCAGGCCCATCCATCTGGCTCTTGATTTGTCGGCGCAAATGAATTTGACCATTCTGGCGGTGCTGTGCGGGCTGACGCTGCTTTCAGCAGCTGTTTCGACTGCGTGGCCGGCGCTGATGGCGGTGCGTGCGCCCATTGAACCGGCGCTTCGGCAGGGTGGAGCCCAGGCCGGTACGGGCCGGCGGCATCATCGGCTGCGCGGCGCTTTGGTAGCAGCAGAGATCGCCATGTCGCTGACGCTGCTGGTGACCTGCGGCCTGCTGCTGCGGACGATCTACACGCTGCGGAGGGTGCCGCTCGGCTACCGGACGGACCACATCATTGTGGCCAATCTGAACGTGCCTGCTTTTCGCTTCGCCGGCACCGATATGTCGCAGACGCTCTACAATCCACTCCTTCAGCGAACGCAGCATCTGCACGGGGTACAGGCAGCCGGGCTGATGAGCGAGGTGCCTCTCGGACAGACCTTCAATATCATGCTGACGCTGCGCATGAATGGAGGCATGATCGCCGCGACGCTGAAAGCGGTGAGTCCGGACATTCAGAAGATCTTCGGATTCAAAATGCTGGCGGGCCGCTTCTTCAATCATGGGGACACGCCGACGTCGCAGGCGTATGCGGTTGTGAATCCGGCGTTCGTGAGTGAGTATGCGCCGGACAAACACGATCCCGCATCGATCGTTGGAATCAAGGTCTGGAACCTGCGCAAGAACGTGCCCATGTACATCGTGGGCGTGGAGGACCCGATCCGGCAGGCTTCGATCGAGAAACCCTCGCAGCCGGAGCTGGAAGTATGCCTCTGCCAAATCACTCCGGAGAGCGGCATTTATCAGCCAACGACGATGGCCATGGATCTCGCGCTTCGGACGGATCGGCCCATCAGTGAGATGGTTCCCGAACTGCGCAGCATCCTGCGCCAGGCCAGCCCGGAACTGGAGAACGCGACGATCACGACCATGGATCAGATCGTAGAGGATTCGTACGGCAGCCAACGACTGGCGGCGCACTTGCTGGAGATATTCGGCGGGGCGGCGCTGCTGCTGTGCGTGGCCGGTCTGTACGGA
>DATEPN010000497.1:0-4198 GCA_035273225.1 Acidobacteriaceae bacterium
CCCAGGGTGAGGAACGGCTCGCGCGCTACGACCATGCGCACGTACTTACGCATCCAGTAGAAGACCACCATGAAGGCAGCGATATTCATCGCGCGCAGCGGCCCGATCTGCCACTTGTCCAGCAGCATGCCGAGCGACTGCTCCGTCATGTGAGGTCCGAGCCAAACGTGGCGCACAGCGATGAAGAACGCGCAGACGCCCGCGCTCAGCGCCACGCCCCACCGCGGCACCCGCGCCAGCGGAATCGCCTCGCGCGCCGAACTCGCGCCGATCCAGAGGCCGGCAAGCCACACCGCCTGCCACGCGAACATGTTGAACGCGCCCGTCTCCTGCAGCGGAATGTGCAGGTGCGTGGCGTGCACCACCCAGTTATGAACCAGATCGCGCAGCCCGAACTGCGCCCCCAGCCAGATCAGCGCGCTCGCCGCCAGCAGCACCTTCCAGCCCACACGCAATGCCGCCCGCAACAGCAGCGGCGTCAGAAACAGGAACATCACGTACATCGGCAGGATGTCGAACAGCGGCGGGCAATAAATCAGCAGCGCCGACCCCAGAATCGCCGTGCCCGGATGATTCAGATAAAAATTCAGCAAATTCGTGATCGCGATGCGATGCGCATGCACCGCCCAGCTGGCCGCTACGGTGAAGGCAAACGCCAGCAGGAACATGTGGTACGCATACAGCTTCAGCGAGCGCTTCCACATGTGTGCGCGAACCCCCGCCGGATCCGCCATCATCTTGCGGATGTACAGCCGCCCAATGAGCATGGCCGACAGAAACACGAATCCTTCAGCCGACGAAATGAACCCAAACGGCTCATTCACCAGGTTGCTGAAACGGGTCGGCAGATGCGTCAGCGTCATCCAGACGAGGAACAGCCCACGCAGGGCGTCCAGTTCGGGCAGGCGCTGAAGTTTGGGCAGATGCATGGGCAAAACGCGCCCCCTGCTCCTAACCCGCAGGACGCACCAGTATTTAGACGCCTGCGATTCCTGTGGGTTGCGAAGGAAAAAGGGGGTTCCCCTAGTATGCAGCAATACCCGTCACATGCTGGCCCAAAATCAGCGTGTGGATGTCGTGCGTGCCTTCGTACGTCTTCACCGACTCCAGATTCATCATGTGCCGCATCACCGGGTAATCGTCCGTAATCCCTGCCGCACCCAGCACATCCCGGGCCAGCCGGGCGCATTCCAGGGCCATCCAGACGTTATTCCGTTTCGCCATCGAAATATGTTCATGGCCGGCTTTGCCCTGGTCCTTCAGCCGCCCCACCTGAAGCACCAGGAGCTGGCCCTTGCTGATTTCCGTGATCATCCAGGCCAGCTTCTCCTGAATCAGCTGATGACTCGCGATCGGCTTATCCCGAAACTGCTTCCGCACCAGCGAATATTGCAGCGCCGTGTCATAGCAGGACATCGCCGCCCCCACTCCGCCCCAGGCAATCCCATACCGCGCCTGGTTCAGGCACATCAGTGCCGATTTCAGCCCATCGCTCTTCGGCAGCAGGCTCGTCAGCGGCACCCGGACATCCTGCATCGACAACCCCGAGGTCACCGAAGCCCGCAACGACCACTTCCCATGCACGTCCCATGCGCCGAATCCCGGCCGATCGTTTTCCACCAGAAAGCCGCGCACCTGCCCGTCTTCCGTGTCCGGATCCCCATACACCTTGGCCCAGATCACCGACACGTCGGCAATGCTGCCGGACGTGATCCACATCTTCTCCCCGTTCAGGACGTACTCGTCGCCCTGCCGTTCGGCCCTCGTCCGCATCCCGCTCGGGTTCGAGCCATAATCCGGCTCCGTCAACCCGAAACAGCCCAGTTTCTCCCCGGTCGCCAGCTTCGGCAGCCAGTAGTTCTTCTGGTCTTCCGAACCAAACGTGTAGATCGGATACATCACCAGCGCCGACTGCACGCTGACAAAGCTGCGGACGCCGGAATCTCCCCGCTCGAACTCCTGCATCACGAGGCCGTATTCCACATTGGACATCCCGGCACAGCCGTAGCCCTGCAGGTTGGCGCCGAAAAACCCAAGCTCCCCCATCTGCGGAATCAGCTCGCGCGGGAATCGCCCCTCGCGATTACATTCCTCGATGATCGGAACCAGGTTATCCTCAATGAACTGCCGTGCGGTGTCGCGGGTCATTCGTTCATCGTCGCTCAGCAGATTGTCGAATCCGATAAAGTCAACGCCTTTATAGGGGAAGGCCATGGTGTCGGCTTGCTCCGAAGAGGATTCTACCTGCCGGGAACCCGGAGGGGAATTCGGGAAACCGCAGGAATGCGGTTTCACCTCGTCAAACGCGCTGTTCGGAGCACGGCAACGCAAATTAAGGTCCGGAATCGCGGAACTCGCGCTGCCGGAAAACAACTAGGGTATTTAGGAAAGCAACAGGAGTCACCATGGCTGGAGATCAGCAACTCACGTGCAGCGACTGCGGACAGAATTTCACCTTTACGGCCGACGATCAGGCGTTCTTCCGCGAGCGCGGGTACTCGGCGCCCAAGCGCTGCAAAGCATGCCGCCAGGCGAAGAAAAACGAACAGTTCGGTGGAGGAGGCGGTGGCGGCTTTCAGCGGCCCCAGTCGACCGGCACTTCCGTGATCTGCTCCGGCTGCGGACAGCAGACCACCGTCCCCTTTGAGCCGCGCGGCGATCGCCCGGTGTACTGCCGCGACTGCTACCAGGCCCAGAAGGGCGGCAGCGGCGGTGGTGGCGGACGCGGCGCAGCCCGCGGCGGACGCGGACGCTACTAAGCGCATTCGCAGACCGAGGACACATCGAGGGCCGCGTGGCCCTCGATGCTTTCGTGCGTCTTCACGGTTCCTACGCTGCGTTTTCGCTGCCGCTGCCCGTGTCCCGGCGCTCTGCATTCGGCTTACGGCTCTCCGACGGCGGTCGTCCTACCTCGCTCACCTCAGTCGGATCCTCACGCCCGGTCTCTTCCTGCCGGCGCTGTTCCGGATGTTCGCGAACCGTCGGGTGCTCCCTGGAGCGGTCTCGATCCTGCGGCTGATTCATGCAATCACCTCACCTACCGTGAGATGCGCTGCTCATGCCCGAGGCTGGGCTGGTCCATCGAGCAGCGACCGAAGCGCCCCATAAAGCCGCTCCGTGATTGCCTCCGGCGACTCGCCCGGCGCAAATTCCATGGTCTGACCGACGCGCACCGTCAGCGTGCCCGAGCGGAACCATCCCCGCCCCTTCGCCTTGAGCTCCGACAATCCAGCCAGCGCCACTGGAAGCACTGGAGCGCCCGAATCCCGCACCAGCAGGCCAATCCCCGGTCGAAACGGCTGCAAGCCCGACTCTGTCCGATGCCCCTCTGGAAAGACCACGACGTTGTAGCCGCGGTCGAGCGCCTCACCCGCATGCTGGAACGACCGCCGGAATCCCGCGCTCCGCGGCAACGGAAACGCATTGAAGAGCGCCGTCACCAGGAACCATGTAAACGGCCCCAGCCAGTTCAGCCCCGGCGCCAGATTGCGGAAGTGACGCCAGTCTCGCAGCATGTTCCCCGCCATGGCCGCCGCAATCCGGCGGCGCATCGGTGCCGGCAGTCCGTACTGGATCAGCGGCACGTCATAAGCGGTCACATGGTTCGCGATGATCAGCACCGGCCGGCCTGCCTGGATCGCGCCCATGCTCTCCACCTTTGGCTGCGCCAGGAACCGCACCAGCGGTTGCGATACCGCCTCCAGAAACGCGATGCGCAGCAGCCGCACCGGCCACGACCACGGCCAGCGCGGGTATACATCGTGTTCTCCAACCTCCCGAACCTCCGACACCTCGTGCCACGGCGCGGGGCGCTCCGGCCCGGACGGCGCAGTGATGAAGCGAGCCGCCACCGGTTGTGCAGCCGCTTCCGCAGGAGGAGGCGCATGATCCAGCCCCAGTTCATGCCGGAGATCGCCCAGCGTGTTCACCCAGTCGAGCGCCTCATCGTCAATCGTCAATCCCAGTTTCTGCTCCAGCTCCGACTGCAGTTGCACCCGCCCCAGGCTGTCCAGCCCAAGGTCCTCGGTCAGCCGCGCCGAATCCGTCGCGTTCGGTGCCGTCGCATGACTGATCGAGAGAATCAGCGCCACAAGCGGATCGTGATGTGCACCGGCGCCGTCTTCCGAGCGCTGCGCATTGACCCATTCCGTTACCTTGGGACGGCGAATCTTCCCCGTCGAGGAGCGCGGAAAATCCA
>DATEPN010000498.1:0-20251 GCA_035273225.1 Acidobacteriaceae bacterium
CGATTAAGTTGGAACTACCCCATCACTACCCCACCAACGACCCCACTCAAGCCGAAACACGGCTGAATGGGGCACCCAGCAACCAGGGGACACCCAGTACGACGCAGGTACGGGATGGCACGTTGGGTGGGTTGCCGGGGAGGGTGGGGCGGGCCTATACTCTGTCCGTTTGGCCCTGGAACGGGGGTTTGCCGGAGCGAAGGTCCGGGAACTGCTGCAACGACAGGTTTTGGCCGGGTGGGCTGAGGTCGTCCAGGGGCGTACGGCAGTGCAGGAGTGGAGACTCCCTCTCTTATGGCAACGATCAGTCTGGAGCAGGAAATCAATCCGTGGGAAGCGCAGGCGGCGCGGTTCGATTTTGCTGCGCGCAAGCTCAATCTCGACGAAGGACTGTGGCGGGTGCTGCGGTATCCGTCGCGGGAAATCATCGTTCACTTTCCTGTCGGCATGGACGATGGGCGGATTGAGATGTTCACCGGGTACCGGGTGCAGCACTCGCAGGCGCGGGGTCCGGGGAAGGGCGGGATTCGGTATTCGCCGGACGTGACGCTGGACGAGGTGCGGGCGCTGGCCAGCTGGATGACGTGGAAGTGCGCGGTGGTGAACATTCCGTTCGGCGGGGCGAAGGGCGGGGTGATCTGCGATCCGAAGAAGATGTCGATGGGGGAGCTGGAGCGGATGACGCGCCGGTATACGGCGGAGATTATCGAATTTCTGGGGCCGGAGAAGGACGTGCCCGCTCCGGACATGAACACGAACGAGCAGACGATGGCGTGGATCATGGACACCTACTCGATGCACATGCGGCAGACGGTGACGTCGGTGGTGACGGGCAAGCCGCTGAACATCGGGGGATCGCGCGGGCGGCGGGAGGCGACGGGCCGCGGGCTGGCGCATATCTGCGACGAGGCGCTGAAGTACAACAGCATTCAGCGGGACGGGTGCCGGGTGATCGTGCAGGGATTCGGCAACGTGGGGTCGAATGCGGCGCGGCTGATGCAGGAGCGCGGGTACAAGATTATCGGGATCGCGGAGTACGACGGCGGGCTGTATAACCCGAACGGGATCGACGTCGATTCGCTGATCGAGCATCGGCTGCGGAATGGATCGGTGCTGGGGTTCCGGGGGGCGGAGCCGATGCCGTCGGCGGAAGTGATCACGATGGAGTGCGAGATTCTGATACCGGCAGCGACGGAAAACGTGATCACGAGCCGGAATGCGGACAAGATTCGCGCGCGGATCCTCTGCGAGGGCGCGAATGGGCCGACGACGGCGGTGGCGGACGAGATTCTGGCGGAGAAGAAGGTGTTCATCATTCCGGACATTCTGGCGAATGCGGGCGGGGTGACGGCGTCGTACTTTGAGTGGGTGCAGGATCGGCAGGGGTATTTCTGGACCGAGGACGACGTGAATCATCGGCTGGAGCGGATTCTGGGGGAGAGCTTCGACGACGTGACGCGGTATGCCGAGGCGCATGGGGTGAACAACCGCATTGCGGCGTATATGCTGGCCATCGATCGGGTGGCGTTCACGATCAAGCAGCGGGGGTTTTATGCGTAGCAGATAGCAGATAGCGGATAACGATAGCGGAAAGACGAAGGCGGCGGGGGGATCCTGCCGCCTTTTGTTTTGCGCGGAGGCTGGGGTGGTCCTGGCGGGCGCGGTTAGCGCGGCTTCTCGGCGAGGCAGGGGAGGCGCTCCTCGACGGTGCTGAGGGCGAGGGCGCGATTGGTGCGGGTATCGAAGGCGATGGAGAGCATCCAGTGAAAGGGAGGAGCGTGGCCCATGGGATCGGCGTCGACGTAGCTGAGGCGGAGATGGGCGCGCTTGTAGGTCATGATGCGCTGGGGGACGAGGGGTCCGGGTTCAAAGCCGCCGATTTTGGTGATGTGATCGGGGCGGCCACAGCGATCGAGGAGGACATCGATATCGTTGCGGATGGCTGCCGAGACCTGGGCAGGGGCAAAACGGGCGTTGTATTCGGCGTCGAGGCCGAGGCTTCTGGAGATGTGGTTATAAAGGACGAAGGCAGCCAGGACGAGCATGAGAGCCACGACCATCCAGCGACCTGCAAACTGCTTCAGATGCTTGAACACGAGGGCCTCCCGGGCCGGCGCGCCGGTCGAGACGAGTCACTCGATGCGCGGGCCGGTATTGACGGGCTGCCTTTCGGGCTGGGGTCGTGCCAGTTCCGGGGGTTGAGGAACATATTCGCAAGTGCGGGAGTGTTCTGTCCAGCGGGCTCGGCGGGGCGCCTTTGATGGCGGGCGTTGCGGGGGAGGATGGGGCGGCGGCATAATGGCTTCCCCTGAGGTGGCTATGAAGGTGCGGGTTGCGGTGGTCGTGGTGGTCCTGTGCGGGCTGGGCGGCGGCAGCGCGCGCGCAGCGGATGCGGCGGCGGGGGAGTATGCGCGGCATCTGCAGGCGCTGGGCGACTTATCGGTGGCGGTGGCGCAGACGATGCCGGCGGAGAAGTATGGGTTCAAGCCGCATCCGGAGTCGATGAATTTTGGCGAGCTGATGGCACATATCGCGACGACGAATTATCAGTTTTGCGCGGGGCTGCGGGACGCGCAGACGCCGGCGCTGCCGAAGCCGACGGAGAAGGACGGCATCGTGCGGTTTCTGGGCGATTCGTTTGCGTACTGCTCCGGGGTGATCAACGGGCTGACGGAGCCGCAGCTGGCGGCGGCGCATAATTCGCCGGATGGGCACATGCCGGGGCGGGACATTCTGCTGGCGATGTATATCCACGTGGCGCATCATCGCGGGCAGGCGGAGATTTATCTGCGCGACAACGGGATCCGGCCGCCGCGGTACCACATTTAGCGCCGATGGGCTGCCGGCGAGCCGCGGGGCCGTCGGAATGTCCCTCATGTAGTTACGGGGTGATACTTCCACAATGCAGATCGACGAGTGCATTGGCGATTTATCACTCCTCGAGGAAATAGTACCGGTCTCCCCGAGCCCTGCGATCTCATTGCGAATCTCCAAGTGCCGATGACACGACGCGGAACCACAGGCCAAAATCGACGTACACGGTCTTATCCATCAATTCGGCGACAATCTTTTTTGTCCTCCCGCGACTTCGATTCGTCAAAAGTCTTGTCGGTCCGTAACGCGAACGGCTGCTGAGAATAGTAGGAAGGCTAAGAGGGCCATTACAAGCAAGCGCAGCCACGACAGCGGTGGCGGTTGCAAAAGGTCGTGCGCGGCGTCCCAACGCATGGTTCGAAACTCACCCATGATCCACATGAGTTGCAAGCGGTACGGGGCCAACGGATGCGAGGCGGCCACGAATGTGTGGAGGGCCAACAGCAAGTAGCAGACGACGGGCGCCGTGTACTCCCCGGAAAGAGCAACGGACAGAAGGAAGGACACGGAGAAGATGATCAATCCGCCGAAAAACCAGAGAATACTGAAGTGCAGTGCAATCGGAAATGGGTAAGAGCGGTGCATGAACGTTGAGAGCCCAGGGATCAGAATCGCCGGAACCAAAGCCAGGGCCGCCAACTCGATGATGCCAACCGCAATCTGTGTTCCGATCACCCGGAAGCGACTCACCGGCAGCGCGAGTGTGAATCCAGCTGTATTGTGTGCACGTTCCCGCTGCAATCCTCCCAGCCCAAGAAAAATCACGAGGAGTGCGAAGATACCCTTTGCAGTTCCGGAAAAGATGAGGTTGTAAATGTACTCGGTGTAGACGCCGTTCCGCATGTGGATCGGAATCGGAAGCTGATGTTGTTGTATATACGGCTCGAACAAAACAGCGAATGCAGAGAGTGTCGACAGCGTAAGCGCGGTCAACAAAAACCTCACCCGGCTCTCGCGCCACGCCTTCAGCCACAGCATCGTCAGTAGTCCTTCCTGGTGGTGATGTAGCCTGCCAGGCCGATGATCGCGGCAGCGGTCAACGAAATCATCGTCAGTGTTGCGAATCCATGAGGCCCCGAGCCGTTCATTGTGTCGTGGATGTCAACAATGAAATGCTCCATGCCGGGCAGGTCTGTCGCAATCGAGTATGCGAATAAGAGAATCAGGGCAGCCACCGCAGCTGAGTACTCGCCTGAAAACAGCACAGAGGCAAAGAAGCCCATCGTGAAGATGAGGACGCCTCCGACGGTCCACAGGATGCCGAACTGAAGCGCTTGTCCCCATGCGTAGAATTCATGGACAAATGGCGAGAGAGCCGGCACCAGAGTGGCTGGCAGGAACGCCAGAACGGCAGTCTCGATTACGCCGGCAATTCCACGAGCGGTGACAAAACGCCAGCGGCTGATGGGAAGAGCGAGTGTGTATCCCGACGTTCCATACGCTCGCTCTCGATCCAATCCACCCATGCCAAGCAGCAGTGCCAGGACCACGTATATATCGCGCAGCTGGCCCTGGAAAATGGCTTTCCAGATGTATTCGGAATAGCTCACGTCATGATCGGTTACCGCGGTCCGTACATCGTGATTGAAAAAGACGAAAACAGTACTCAGACCCGCGATTGCGAGAAAGCTAAGCAGGAACCGCGTCCGGCTTTCCAGCCATGCTTTGTAGAGGAGCATCATTTGCGGTCCTGGACTGTGCCGAGAAACAGTTCACGCAAGCTGACGGGGGAAACATCGACGACGACGGCATTGACATTTTGGGCGCGTTCGACGATGGCCTCAGCACCATGACTGGAAACCAGCACCATCTGACGACCGCTGGTTTCGATACTCTGGACCTCTGGCAGGTCGAAGAGATGCTCCGTAGGCTGGCAGGAAAAGCTGAGGGTAATCCGGCGGTGATCTTGCCGGATCTCATCGAGCGACAGATCGACGGCGAGCCGGCCGCGATCGATGATGCACACGCGGTCGGCAATGCGTTCGACCTCGGAGATTTGATGCGAGGAGAAAAAGACGCTGGTGCCATCACCGGGCAAGCCAGACAATGTCTGCAGCAGTTCTTCGATTGATACCGGATCCAGTCCCTCGGTCGGCTCATCCAGGATCAGGAGCTCCGGCCGGCGCGCCAGCGCAAGCAGCAGAGCAAGCTTCGTCCGCATGCCTTTCGACAACGCCTTGATCTTGCGGTCAGGCGGAAGCTGAAACTGATCGAGCAGGCGGGATGCGACTTCGCTCCTCCAATCGGGATAGAAGGATGCGGTGAAGCAGATCAGTTGCTGCACAGTCATATAGGCATAGAGCTGCTTGTCTTCGCCGCAGTAAGCGACTTCACGGCGCGCTTCCAGGTCTTGCTTCGGATTGGTTATCGATCGTCCCAGCAGGAAACCTGACCCCGACGTAGGGTGCGTCATACCGAGAAGCATCTTGATCGTGGTGCTCTTGCCGGCGCCATTGCGTCCCAGGAACCCGGTGACCTGGTTGCGGTGAACGCGCAGATTCAGCGCATTCACCGCTTGAACGCTTCCGAACTGCTTGCTCAAATCGTAGGTTTCGATGGCGTAGTCCATAATCTATCTCTTCCCTTTGAGTTCTTCTGGATAGAACAGTTCGGCCTCAAACATCCTGCGAATCTCATCTTGAGACCATCCTTCGCGTCCGAGAGTTTCCACGAGTGTGCGGACCCGGTCCTGTGCATGACGGAATCTCTCCGATCGCGACTGAGCCCTGCTTCTCGGCACGATGAATGCCCCGGAACCGTGACGAAGTTCCAGAACTCCGTCGTGCTGTAGCTCTGAATATGCCTTGGCGACGGTGTTGTGACTTACGACGATCTCCTCGGCAAGTGTGCGAATGCCGGGCAGCTGGTCTCCGGCACGCAAGACACCGGTTTCTACTGCGTGGCGGATCTGCTGCATGAGCTGCAGGTAAAGTGGCTGACCAGCCTGCGGATTGAGTTTGAATCTCACAACTGTACCACTGTTAGTGTACAGCAGGTCTCTGCAGTGCGCAAGCTCTTATAGCAATGCCGCCATGCTTAGGCTCTCGATCGGCCAAATCACACCAAAATCTTGTCCTTCAATTGACGCCAACAGGGCAAATCATTCATTGATCGATTGCGGGGGACGGACGCGGATGATCGTCTTTCCCCTGACCCGCCCGGTACGGTTGAAGGCGGCAACGGCATCGTCGAGGGCCGCAACGTTGCCGATGTTTGTGCGCAGACGACCTTGCCGGACGCGCTCGACGAGGTCGCGCAATTGGGCGCGATCGGGTTCGACGACGAAGTCGATCGTCCGGCCGCCCGCGGGTTGCGCGTCAGTTGGGCCGGTGATGGTCACCAGCGTTCCTCCGCCGCGAATCACGCCCGCAGACCGCCTGGCGATGTCGCCGCCGATGACATCGAAGACCAGGTCGACTTTGCCCACATCTTCCAGGGTGTCGTTATCGAGGTCGATGAACTCCTGTGCGCCGAAGTCGAGAGCCGTCTGGCGGGCGCCGGCGCGGCCGGTGCCGATGACGTATGCGCCGGCCTCGCGCGCGAGTTGGCTCGCCATCGATCCGACGACGCCAGCCGCGCCGTGGACGAGGACGCTCTGCCCGGCCTGCAGGCGGCCGTGGTCGAACAGGCCCTGCCACGCGGTCAGGCCGGGCATGACGAGGGCCGCGCCCACCGTGAAGTCCACGTCGCCCGGGAGCGGTGCGAGGTTGCGTGCCTCGACGGCCACAGACTCCGCCAGCGCGCCGTCGCGGTACCAGTCGGTCAGGCCGAAGACCCGCTGCCCAATCGACAAGCCGGTCGTGCCAAAGCCGAGCGCGGTGACGACTCCGGCCAGTTCGTGTCCGGGAATGGAAGGCCTGCGGTCACGGCCGGCGCGATCGGTCCAGGTCGCGGGCCACGTCAGCTCATCACCGGTGAATCCCGCTGCATGAATCTGAACAACGACGTCGTTGATCGCCGCCTGCGGGTCGGGGCGCTCCACCAGCTTCACCCCGGCCGTTCCCGCCGCCTGATCCGTCGCAACAATCGCCTTCATCGCTCACCTCCGTGTGTTGTGTGCTTGTCTGCAAACTCCATTGCTTTACGGTTTGCGTTCCCCGTGTCCATTACGCGCAGTGTTCACGCTGCCGAAATGAGTGTTGTTGGTGATCGGATCTCCGCTCAGTTGCGTGACCGCTGCAGAAGCTTGTCCAGCGTGAATCTGTCAGGCTCGCGCAACGCCAGTAAGAATGCGGCGGCGGCGGCCGAAAAGACCGAATAGTCGAGTGGTTTCTTGATGCCAAGACCTGTGACCATCGCCAGAGCAAATGACAAAAGGAGGAGGCCGGAGAGGAGGGAGGCGATTCGTGTTTTGAAGCCGACGGTGAGCAGTATCCCAAAGAGGGTCTCCGCGACGGTCGCGGCCCATGCAAACGGCAGCGCCCATGAAGCCGGGAAGAGAGACGTCACGGCGCCGGTGTATTCCACGAAATGAGCGAAATCTCCCCACGAGACGTTCCTGGCTCCATGTGGCCCCCATAGGCCAAAACGATCCGCCACAGCGGAGAGAAAGGAGGCTCCCAGCGCAAGCCGCGCGAAGAGGCAGGCAATGTCTGCTCCCTTCCCGGTGAGCTGCGGGGCTTTGGAATTCACGCGTGCCTCCACATAAGGAAGATTGCTTTGGGGCAAAAAGGTTTCAGGTGTTGTGCTCAGGGCGAATCATTCATGCATCGATTCGGGCGATGCGTGCGTACGTGGCGATGATTTCCGATTCGCTCGCTTGCGGGAAACGGGCGTTCCCCTTCTCATGCTCTCGTCACAGGTTCCAGGAAGAGGCGCTCGTAGCGAAGGAAGCATCCCGTTTCCCTGACGAGCGCCGCAGCCGACTGGCACTCGGGATCGGCTGCGACCTGGGTGCGATAGCGGCGATAGCTTTCTTCGTCCGGAAAGGTGAACATCGCGACGGCAACATCGGTGGGGCCATCGTATCCAAGCCCCGGAAAGCTCACCCCAACGCGATCCGGGGATGGGCGGGGGATGAAGTATCCATGATGAACACCACCATACTTTTCGATAAGGACCATCCAGGTGCGCGCATAACTCTCAAACGCACTCAGCTTGTCGAGGTTGAGCGTGTAGCGGATCTGACAGGTGACTGGGCCGGCGTTCGTCATGGCCTCCTCCGTACCGTTCCATTGGGGATTCTTTCAGTTTCTCTCGGGGTATCGCGCGCAGCGAGAGGAACGTACTCCGCTGCGTCCCCTGGAACGAGAGCGTCCCGGCGCATCTTTACGCGTCGAGGGTGGCGGCAAGCGCGGGTGAGGGACGGGTGCCGAGGCTGTCGCAGAATGCGTGGAGGCGGTTGTTGAAAGCGGCGGCGTCGGTCCAGAACGCGGCGTGGGCGGTGTTGCGCATGAGGTGAATCTGGGCGTGGGGCATCGCTGCTTTGTGCTGGTCGAGGATCGAGGGTTTGACGATCGCGTCGGCGTCGCCCTGGGTGATGAGCACGGGCTTTGTGATCTTCCCCAGCAGATCGTCGTTGTTGAGGACGCGCGAGAACATGCCCTGCCGGACATAGGGCGGGACGGCCAGGTTGTATCCGAGCATGAGGAGCTTTTCCGGGGCAGAGGGCTCGGGCGAAAAGCAGAGGCGGAGCAGGGTGTCCATGCCGTGCACGGTAGTTTCGGTGTCGGTGGAGAAGAATTCGGGGACGATGGCGAGAAATTCGGGGGTGAGGACGGCGAGGGCATCTTCGCTGCCGAGTTTGGTGACGCCGCCGACCCAGTGCAGACCGCCGATGGCGTCTTCGCCGTAGTGGCGGAGATAGTCGAGGAAGACGAGCGGGCCGTAGGACCACCCGGAGAGCACGGGGTGATCGAGTCTGAGCGTCTGGATGACGGCGTGGACGTCGTCGGCCCAGAGGCGCGCGTCCTGGTAGGCGTCGCGCGGCTTGTCGGAGAGGCCGTGGCCGCGCAGGTCCATGGCGACGAGGCGGTGTTTTTGGGCCAGGGTGGAGTTGAGCTGGCGATCCCACGAGAGCCAGCACTGGGAGACGCCGTGGAGGAAAAGGATGGGACGGCCCAGAGGGTTGCCGGTCTCGACGACGTGCAGCTGGACGCCGCCTCCGCCTGTGACTTTGTGGGTTTTCATCTTTGCCTCCTCAGCTGATTCGCGTGGGCACATTGCGTGGCTGGTCAGCGCCGCGGCCTGGGCCTGGACCTTTCGGGTTCGTGATGCGGGGAGCGAATCCTTGCAGCGAGGAGAAGGTATCGGAGGGGGCCCGGAACGGACGCGTGCATCGCTCAACGCAGCGCTGACCGGATTGGTGCCACAGTGTGGGTTCCGGCGTGTGGGGATGTCAAGGCGATTCCGGGCCGGTGACTCGGAGAAGTGGCGATGCGGGGATCGTGTCGATTGCTGCGCCTTGAAGACTTTTCTCCTGGTATGACCGGGTGCGCACGGTGTGCCGTCCGGTTTCGAACAGGTTTTCCGGAAGCGAACGACGGGATCCGCTCGCGGGTCTCCGTAAGCGATTGAAGCTGCGGCACGAGGGCTTCGGTATTCCGATTGCTCTCGCAAAGTGTTCCCCGGGCCGCGGGGGCGGCCATTCCTCTCCTGCTGAGGTAGTCCGGATGAAGTCGCTTGCAGGCTGGATGCGTTCCGCGGCGCTCGATTCGCTGGTGGCGGACCTGCGCTATGCGTGGCGGGGGATGCGGCGGTCGCCGGGCTTCTTCACGGTCGCGGTGCTGACGCTGGCGCTGGGGATTGGGATCAACGCGGCGATCTTCAGCGTCTTCGCCCACGTTTTGCTGGCGCCGCTTCGTTTTCCCGATGCGGGGAATCTGTACGTGGTGACGTCGCATGCGGCGTCGCTGGGGGATGCGCGACGGCTGGCCTCCGGTCCGGATTTTCGGGACTTTCGCGACGCGGGCACGACGCTGTCGGGGGTGGCGGCGGCGATCGGATCGTTCACCGAGCCGTGGACGGGCGACGACACGCCGCGGGTGGTGCAATGCACGGGGCCGACGCAGCAATTCTTCAGCGTGATGGGGATTCGGCCTCTGCTGGGGCGGCTCTACACGGCGCAGGAGTACGCGGTGCTGGACACCCCTTCGGTGCTGATCTCAGAGAAATTCTGGAAGCGGGAGCTGGGCGGCGATCCGCATGTGATCGGGCGCAGGATCACGATTGGCGGCGCGGGGCAGACGATTGTGGGCGTGGTTCCCACGGTGCCGGACCTGTATCCGGACACGGATCTGTGGCTGACGACGACGACGGAACCGGCATGGCCGTTCATGAACTGGCGGGCGAACAAGTTCCTCGAGGTGTTCGCGCGGCTGAAGCCGGGCGTGCGCCGGGGCGTTGCCGAGCAGCAGCTGACCACGATTCTGCGGCGCGGAGAAGGCGAGCCGCAGGACGTGCAGGTAAGGCTGACGCCGCTGAAGGACTATATTGTCGGGCCGGTAAGAAAACAGCTGAGCATCATCCTGGCGGCGGTCGCTTTGGTGCTGCTGGTGACCTGCATGAATACGGCGGCGCTGCTGCTGTCGCGAGCGGTGAAGCGCGCGCCGGAGATGGCGATCCGGATGGGGCTGGGTGCGACACGCGCGAGGATTGGCCGGCAACTGCTGGCAGAAGGGCTGCTGCTGAGCGCGATCGGCGGAACGCTGGGGCTGGCGCTGGCTTCGATCTCGCTGACCCTGGTGCAGCACGTGCCCGGTCTGTCGCTGCCGCGACTCGATGGCCTGCACCTGAACGGGGCGGCGGTTTCTGTGAGCATCGCGCTGGTGGCGCTCGCGAGCGGGCTGTTCGCCATTCTGCCGGCGAGCGTGCTCTCCGGCCTCGATCTCACCGCCGGGCTGCGCGGCGGCCGCACGGAAACCGGGAGGGCGCAGCGGCGTCCGTTTGCGGCGCTGATTGTGGCGGAGATTGCGTGCGCGGTGGTGCTGACCGTCTGCGCCGGCCTGCTGGTAAGGAGTTTCCTGCGGGTGCAGGAAGTGGATCTGGGATTCCAGCCGGGCAAGGTTCTGACCGCGTATTTGCGAACGCCCTATTTCGGCCCGGAGGGACACGCGTTCTGGAGCCGGGTGCTGCACGGCGTGGCGAGCCTGCCGCAGGCGAGATGGGCGGCGGTGTCGGATTGCATGCCGGGAGCGTACGCGAACAGCGCCGCGCTGCGCTTTGACGACCGCCCGGACGATCGGGCCCATGCTCCCTCGGCCGAGGGATGCTGGATCAGCGCAGACTATTTTCGCGCGCTCGGCGGATCGCTGCTGCGGGGGCGGTATTTTTCCGACCACGACGACGAGCATGGGCCGCCGGTGGTGATCATCAACGCCGAGGCGGCGCGACGCTTCTATCCGGGGCAGGATCCGGTGGGCAAACACATCACCGTCGACTATCTGGCGCTGGGCAGCCGCAACAACCGGCCGCCGCCGCCGCGGGAGATTGTGGGCGTGGTGGGGAACGTCCGGCAGCGAGCGCTCGATCTGCCCAGCGAGCCGGCGATCTATATGCCGTATACGCAGGACGACACGAATCACGTGCTCGCGTCGATGAATCTGTTTGTGCGCAGCTCCGGGGGCGAGCCTGCGCTGCTGGCCAACAGCGTACGGGGAAAGATTCAGTCGCTGTATCCGAACCAGCCGGTGGAACGGATCACGGTGATGCGCGAGGTGGTGGCGCATACGCTGGCGCGGCGGACGTACAGCGTGGGGCTGATGACCGCGTTTGCCGTTCTGGCGCTGCTGCTGTGCGCGCTGGGTATCTATGGCGTTGTCTCGTGGGTGACGCTCGAGCGCACGCGTGAAATTGGCATCCGCATGGCACTGGGAGCGAGCCGCAGGGACGTCCTTCTGCAGGTGCTGCACCAGGGAACCTCTTTGGTGGCGGCGGGCGTCGGATTGGGGATCGGGCTTTCCCTGCTCGTGACGCGCGCGCTCGCGCAGCTTCTGTTCGAGACAACGCCTCTGGACCCGGCGATCTTTCTGGCGGCGGCTTTGCTGCTGGGAGCGACGGGGGTGCTGGCGTGCCTGCTGCCGGGAATTCGTGCGGCACAAATGGATCCGCGGACGGCGCTCAATACGGAGTAAGGGGCGTTGCGGCAGAATGCGGCGTCCGCCGCTGCTGCGGCCTATAATGACGCCCACACACCATGCCTCTCATCACTGGCGCCAGGGTTGGTTGCTACGAAGTGTTGTCTCCGCTCGGCAGCGGCGGGATGGGCGAGGTTTACCGCGCGTTCGATACGAAGCTGCGACGGCAGGTTGCGGTGAAGGTGCTGCCAGGGACGCTGTTGCCGGATCGCGAGCGCATGGGCCGTTTTGAACGGGAAGCTCACCTGCTGGCGGCGCTGAACCATCCGAACATCGCCGCGGTCTACGGCTTCGAGGATTCCGGCGGAGTCCCGGCGCTGGTGATGGAGCTGGTGGAGGGCGAAACGCTGGCGGAGCGGATCGCCCGGGCGCCGATCGAGATTGAAGAGACGGTGGAACTGGCCAGGCAGCTGGCCGAAGCGCTGGAGTATGCGCACGAGAGGGGCATCGTTCATCGCGACCTGAAGCCGGCGAATGTGCGGATCCGAGAAGACGGCGTGCTGAAGGTGCTGGATTTCGGTATCGCGAAGGCGCTGGCGGAGACTTCAGCGGCGCAGGACATTCACACCTCGCCGACGTTCAGTTCTGAAACGACGCAGGCGGGTGTGATTCTGGGCACGCCGGCGTATATGTCTCCGGAACAGGCGCGGGGCAAACCGGTGGACCGGCGCACGGATATCTGGGCGTTTGGGTGCGTGGTTTTCGAGATGCTCGCGCGCAAGCCCGCGTTCCAGGGCGAGACGGTGACGGATACGCTTTCGTGCATTCTGACCCAGGAGCCGGATTGGTCCGGTCTGCCCCCGGCGACGCCGGCGGCGCTGCGCAACGTACTGCGCCGGTGCCTGCAGAAGGACAGCAAAAAGCGATTCCAGGCGATCGGCGATACACGCATTGAGATCGAAGAGAGCCTGGCGGCTCCGGGGAGTGTTGCTGCCGGTCCGCGAACGGGCGAGGTGGAAGCGCGGGCGCTCCCTCGGGGCCCGGTTCGCGTGGCTCGCTTTGCGGTGTATGCGGCGGTTGCGGCGCTGGTGGCGGCGGCCGCATTTGCGGGGTGGTGGCTGCATGAGAGGCTGAACCCGCCGGCGGTGTGGACGGGCACGGTGGTGGCCGGATCGAACGTGGCCTTCGGGCCTCGCATTTCTCCCGACGGGCATACGCTTGCGTTCCAGGCAATGATGGGGAATCTGACGCAGGTGGCTGTGGCGAATATCGGCAGCGGCACCTGGACGCTGCTGACGCACGATGTGAATCGCGGATTCGTAAATGAGATTGCGTGGGCTCCGAACGGATCGGCTGTGTATTTCGATCGCGTGGTGGGAACGCCGAAGGGCATTTACAGCGTGCCGGCGATCGGCGGAGGCGAGAGGCTCATCCTCGAAGACGCGGGCACGCCCGAGTCTCTCCCCGACGGCAGCCTGATCGTTGCAAAGAACGACGTGGGCGCGCGACTGCGCATCTGCCACTACTGGCCCGACTCGCAGCGGCTGGAGCCGCTGCCGGGATGGATGACGCTGGACACCACCATTCCCCTGCGCACGTTTCCTGACGGCAAGGAGCTGGTGTTTTTTGGCGCGGCGAACAGTCCGGACGCCGGCGATTCTCTGTATGCGATGGAGATATCGACGGGCAAGACGCGGCGACTGGCTCCCGAACTGAACATCCAGCGCCGCGGCGAAAGCCTGCCGCTCGCGCCCACAGCGGATGGGCAGCAGGTGATCGTCGATATTCCGAGTGGAGATCTGCATCGGCTGGCGGCAATTCCGCGCGACGGCGGCCGGGCGGTTACGGATGTCGTAACGCTGACGAAGGCGCCGTGGTATCTGGATGCCGCGCGCGATGGAACTCTTTACGCGGATCTCATCGATCGTCCCCACGAATATCTGCAATGGGCGCCCTCGGGCGGATCACCGGAGGTCCTTGCGCACTCCGAGACGCTGCGGCTGGAACAGTCGCCGTACATGGATCCGGTATTGCTCACGGACGGAAACATCCTGATCGACAACCGCTCTTTCGGGCGCGGGCAACTGCTGGTCGGCAAGCCAGGAGGCGATTTCTTTCCGCTGCTGGAGACGAGAGAGGAGATTCATTCGCTGGCGGCCGCCTTGCCGGATGACCAGGTCGCCATTGTTCTGGGAAGCGGCATGGAGCGGATGATCGCGGTGGCGTCGGCGAATGAGGGCCGGCTGGTGCGCCGGTTGCAGGGAACGCGGGGCAAGCAGATCGACGCGCTGGCAGCGTCGCCGGACGGAGCGACGATTTACTACAGCTCAGGCGGTGCGATCTGGGCGATTCCGGCGAGCGACGGGAGTCCGCGAGAGATTGCCAAAGGAAACAGCATGGCGGTCGATCCGAATGGACGCACGCTTGTGATTAAGCTGGACGGAGCCTCGGGCGGTCGTCTGTTCCGCGTGTCCACCGCGGGCGGTCCGGTGCAGGAGATTCCCGTGCCGCGGGAATGGTCGCTGGCGCCGGTCTCGATTGGGCAGTCGGCGGTCGCGAAAGACGGCAAGATTCTGATTCCGGTGTCACCGCCCGATTCGTGGTTCTATCGTCTGGCGCAGCTCGATGCGCATGGTGGGCAGGGCTCGATGATTCCTGTCAGCTACAGTGGTGACACGATCGCGGGAGGCTGGACGAGCGACGGGCGCATTGTTGCGGCGGGGCTTCCGCTGAAAGGGCAGATCTGGCATTTCAGCAGGGTTGGGGGAGCGTCGGTGCATGGTGCGGCTGCGCCGCAATAAGTGAGGCGGGAGTTACGCTTCAGCAGTCGGCAAGGAGTACGTTTTTCGTGCGCTGCGGTCGTTGCGTCCGCAATAGCCCGTCGAGAGGGTACCCGGGGCGGGAAAGATACCGCGGGTGGGAGATGGGGACCCACCTTGGTGTGGCGGATTCCCTGTCCGTGTCATTGAGAAGGGTGCGAATGCGCGTCAGGATTCCGTCATGCGAGTTAATCTCTGCACCCGACCTTCCGGCAATGCATCAAGGCACACGGGAACAACTCCGGTGATGCTGACGATCCGTCCGGCGTGCGGCATACCGGGCGACTACGAATACGCGACGGACAGCCAGACGCTGCTGCGGCTGCTTCGCCAGCAGACCGATCTGCCGGGCTATGTTCTTGACGTCTTCGAACAGGAAGTGCGCACTCCGTTCAAGGCGCAACTGCGAGGCGTGGAACTGAGCGAAAGCGTTCTCACCGACATCGGCTACTTTGTCGACTAACGGCGGCCCTCGCACGGCGGCGATGGCTCGGCCGGCTGTGGGTTCAGGTCCTTGCTGAGCTTGTGGACCGGCTGGCGTCAGTCCTGCCGCAAGGCAGCGAGCGGATCGATCTTCGTCGCACGGAGCGCCGGAATGTAGCACGCCAGCAGGGCCAGTCCGGCGAGCAGGAGCGGCGCCCCCAGCAGCAGCCGAGGGTCGTTCGTCCCGATCTGGAAGACGTCGGCAAACTCCTTCGTGATAGCGGAGACCATCTTCGCAACGGTGAAGGCGCCAAGGAATCCGATGACGGTTCCGGCGGCAATCAGGGCGAGGCCCTCGCGCAGCACCAGTCCCAGCACCTGGTTTTTTGGCGCGCCCAGCGCCATGCGGATCCCGATCTCTTTGGTGCGCTGCGCGACGGCGTACCCTGTGATTCCCGCCAGTCCCACGGCGGAGAGGATCAGCCCGAATAATCCGATGCCGCCATAAATGCGCAGCGCTGTGCGCAGGTGCGCGCGCGTGAGTTCGAGGTACTCACTCAGCGTCTCCACATTGAAGACGGTCAGATTCGGGTCCATCGCGGTGAGCGCGGCGCGCACACCCACGAGGGCGTCGGCCGCCGAGTGGCCGCGCGCGATGATGGTGATGCCGCCGGGCGGAGGCTGCACAAAATCGCGCTGCGTCAGCGGCAGATACGCATAGGCCTCGGTCATGCCCATGGCGTCTTTCAGGGTGGGAACCACCCCGATCACCTCGTACTCGTGCTGGTCGTCGCGCAGGCGCTTGCCCACGGCGCCGCCGCCGCCGAACAGCGCCCGTGCGGCCTTTTCGTTGAGGATGACGGGGATAGCGGCCATACCGCTCCCGTCCGTGGCGATGCGCTCGTCGCGCTGCTGGAACTCACGTCCGGCGAGCATCGGCTCGCTGATGGCGGCAAAGTAGCCCGCGCCGACCTTTTGCCGAGCTGCTCCGCTCTGGATGTGCGAGGCCTCCGCCGTCAGCTGGTGATCGTCCTCATCCTCGGTGCTCGGAAAGGGGGGCTGTGCGGCCAGCGCGAAGCTCCGCACCTCGGTCGACTGGCGGAGCCGCTCGGGCAGTTGCTCAAAAAAGCTGCGGGCCTTTTCCGCGGTGTAACCGTCGCGGACAGGATCGACGGCCAACAGCACCATGGTCTTCTGGTTGAAGTTGGTGTGCAGGCTCTGCCCGCGCATGAAGCCGAGCACGAGGAAGCCCGTGACCAGCAGCAGCATCAGCGATCCGGCCACCTGCGCGCCCATAGCCAGATTGCGCAGGCCAAAGCGCCGGTGTCCGGAGAGCCGCAGCGCCGCGCCTTCCTTCAGAGCCGTTGCTATATCGGTCTTCGTTGCGGAGAACGCCGGCAGGACGCTGAATCCGATGCCGCTGAGCAGCGCCAGAACGAAAGCAAAGGCGACGACATGCCAGTCGAGCGAGTTGTCGGGATTGGGCGGCGCGCCGGCGGGCAGCTGGGTGTGCGCATAGAGCGCCCAGAGGGCATAGGCGAGCGCAAACCCGGCGGCGCCGCCCACCAGGGAGAGGAGAATGCCTTCGCTCACCATCTGCCGGACAAGGCGGAAGCGGCTGGCGCCGACGCCGAGCCGGATGGCCAGTTCACGGCGGCGGTTCGCGCCGCGTGCCAGCAGCATGGTCGCCAGGTTCAGACATGCAATTGCCATCACCGCAGCCATGAGGACGAAATAGAAGCCCAGAATCGCGGGCTTCACCTTGCGCGGGATCAGGGCCCGCGTGCCCGCGGCCAGCAGCGAGACGCGCTTGCCTCCGGCCGTCTCGGGAGGCGCCATGGGATCCAGCTTGTCCAGCCGCCGCGTGATGCCGTCCAGTGCCGCCTCCGCCTGATCGATGGTCACACCTGGCGCGAGACACATCAGCGCTGCAAAGGCTTTCGCGTTCCGCTGCAGGAGCACATTGTTCCCCAGTTCCGGCACCATGGCCGGGGCCACCGTAGTGGGGACGAAGATTTCCGCGGGAGTCGTGGAGAGCGCTCCATCGAATCGCGGCGGCGCTATGCCGATAATCGTCGCGTTCTGCCCGTTGATCTGGATCGTCTGCCCGATCGCATCTGGATCGGCATGGAGCCGGCTCCGCCAAAAGCGGTTGCTGATGACCACCGGCGCTTCGCCGGGCTTCTGGTCGTCGGCGCTCAGCATTCGTCCGCGCTCGGGCGCCATGCCCAAAACGGAAAAATAATCGGGAGAAACAATTTGCCCGAAGACCCGCTGCGGCTTCGTTCCGCGCGCGCCGTCCAGTTCGACCTTGAACTGCACCGGAGTCTGAACCGCCGCTACTCCGGTGAACAGATTCTTCTCCGCGCGATATTGCTGAATGTAGTACCAGGAAACAGGCTTTTCCGGTGTCACGAGCCGGCTGGCGTGTTGCGCGCCCGGCAGTTGCCGGGTCAGCAGCGACCATGCCGTGCTGTATAGATTCGTCGTCAGCCCAATCCCCAGCCCCATGGAGACAACCCCCACCGCCGCATAGCCGGGCGACTTCACCAGGGTCCGAAACGCGTAGGGGATATCGTGGCGCATCTCGTTCAGGTACTCGATGGGCAGCCGCAGCACCAGATCCGCGAGCAGCGGCAGCAATCCGGCAAACCCGCGCCTCTGCGCGATGCGCGCGATCGATGCCTCGCCATCGCGCAGCATGTCGTCGCCGTAGGCGAGCTTGAACTCGTGCGGGAAGGCCTCCGCCAAGCTTCGATACAGGCGCGCGATTGTCATTCGGTCACCATGCGCCGTTTCGTGTGAATGGCATCGACCAGTGCCTGCAGGCGCGCGCACTCGGCGTCGAGCACGCGTCTGCCGAGGGGGGTCAGCCGGTAATAGCGCCGCCGGGCGTCGTCCAGCTCCGGCGCGGGACGCCGAGGCGACTCCTCGATCAGTTCCGCCTCCATCAACCGCCTGATGGTGCCGTACAGGGTCGCCGGCCAGAGGCGCACCTTGCCCGTGGTTCGCTCGAGCACGTCCTGCATGATGCCGTATCCGTGCTGCTCGCCGGCGGCCAGCGACAGCAGGATATGGAAGGACTGCGGCTTGAGGGGCAGATACGATTCGATCCGGTTCGTCATGGATCACTATCTATATGACTTGATATACATACAAGTCAAGACAAATGCCAGGGCACGTAATTCGCGCCAGGGGGGAGAAGCAGGCATTGGGTTTGCGTGACGGCGAGAGGCGCTGTAAGCAGGTTGCAGGCGAGGGGTCGGAACCGTATGGACGTTTGCGGATGGGTCGGCAAAGGCCGACGCCGATCAATCGGGCCGCTCGTTGAATCCTCGCCCGCTCAGGATCATGGGGACGCACTTGTCGGCGCGCGCGGATCGGGTTTTGGCCTGCTTCGCGCTGGAGATGTGGAAGATGTAGGACTTTCTCCGGCCTGGGGTGAGCGCGGCGAAAGCGGCCCGCAGGACCGCGTTGTGATCGAGCCTGCTCTGCAACTCCTCGGGAATCGGGTACTCGGAGGGTTTCCTGAGCGCTACCTTCCTGCCGGACTCCTCGAGGGCGATGGCTTCATAGAGGTAGTCGGTCAGGGTCGAGCGCAGGAGCGCTATTTCTCTGGTCGAGGTGAACTTAATCCATCGCCCGGCCTGCGTGTGTTCTCCGATCCGCTGGAGGATGTGCTTCGGATCGCTGAGCAGCGCGCCTTTGAAAAAGGAGAAGGCGCAGGAGTCTTTCAGCGGGATCACGATGGCCACGTTCTTGTTCCGGAAGGTGAAGCAGGGCTTGCCCCACTTCAGCGTTTCGGTCAGGTAACAGTCGGCAGCGATTTTACGCAGCTTATCGGTTTCCTTTTGCCACTTCTCCGCATAGGGAACTTTCATCGGTTCTGCCTTTCTTGCCCGTGCCGGGAATCGCGAACGCGGCTTGGGTTCCACCTGCCAACTTCCGATTTTGCCACGGCGGGCCTGGCGTGTCGGAGTGGAGAGAACCGGGGCAGATCCATGATCGAGGGGATGGCCAGCGATCGGCTGCGGTGACTCGTCCGCGATTCGGGTGTGTGTCGAAGGGATGACATTCCGGTGACACGTGCGCGCTTGCGCTCGTCCCATACTCGACACGCTAACTTCCACTGCGAACCGGAGCAATCGTTGATCGCTGCGTCGATGGGGCCGAAGTTCAATGCTCTCTACAACCACGTGTTCGTGCGGTTTCGGCGCAGACGCATGCAGCAATTCTTCTCGATGCTGGCGCCAACTCCGGGCATGCGCGTGGTCGATCTTGGAGGCGCGGTGCAGACCTGGAATGTGGAGGCGGAGTCTCACGAAGCGTTTTCCGTGACGCTGGTCAACAATCTGGAATACGAGGACTTCGCGAGCGAGCGTTTTCAAATCATCGAAGCCGATGCCACGGCTCTTCCCTTTCCGGATCATTCGTTCGACATTGCCTTTTCAAACTCGGTGATCGAGCACCTTGGGACATGGGAGAGGCAGCAGGCGTTCGCCAGCGAGGCGCGCCGCGTGGCGCGCAGACTGTGGGTTCAGACACCGGCTCGCTGCTTTCCCATCGAGGCGCACCTGCTCGCGCCCTACGTCCAGTATTTGCCGAAAGGCGTGCAGCGGCGCATCGCGCGATGGACACCGCGAGGCCTGCTGAACCCTGGAGTTGTCCAGCAGATTGTGGATGAGGTGCGACTGCTCACGTATGCGGAGGTGGCGAAACTGTTCCCCGATTGCCGGATCCTCAGAGAGCGTTTCTGCGGTGTGACGAAGAGTTACATCGCTGTGCGGCTGTGAAGGGCCGCGTGCGTGGTGGGCCAACCGGGCATGGCCGGTGCGCCGCAATGGGCGATTTGCAGGTAGATTGTCGGCGCGCGGGCCGGAGTGGATTTCATCGGGTCGAAATCGTCCAACTTCGATGGGGCCGTGGAGCATCCGTTTCTGTGTGCCCTTGTCCGGGGCCACGGGGTGCGACGATGACAAGGCGTCGCCATAAAGTCGTCAGGCTGAGCGCGAGTTTGCGCGGCATGCATCGCAGGGCCTACTGCACGCTCGAACTGTGGAAAGAGACCTCCGCGACGGGAACGGAGGTGCTGCGAGCCGCGATTACGCACGCTCCTGCCGA
>DATEPN010000499.1:0-3649 GCA_035273225.1 Acidobacteriaceae bacterium
AAGAGCAGGACATTGCCCTTGCCGTAATGCGCGTCGACGACGATGGGCTTCTCTTCGATGGAGCTGCCGTTCTCGAGGAGGCCGGAGAGCAGCAGGTTCTTGGCCGAGGTGAAGCGCAGGATGACGTCGGGGCGGTCCTGCTCGGGAATGACGTAAGGATTATTGCGCGCCTCTTCTTCGTTCAGCGGCGTGGCTTCCCACGGTTTGGGCGAGGGCAGCGGCTCGGGCTTGACGACGGCACGGTCCTCGGGGATGTCCTGCTCCTGTGGGCCGCCGCGGCCGGTGGGGCGGTGGTAGTCCTTCTCGGTGTCGATGTGGCGCGACGAGGTGGTGTTGGCGACGGTGAAGGCCATGCCGTGCGCGCTGTAGACGGCCAGCGCGTCTCCGTAGCCGGCGGCGATCGGGCTCTTAACGTCGACGAACTGCGCGCCGAGGACACTGCCGACGACATGGGCGTTGCCGTGGTTGAGAAAGACGCCGGGGGCGAGGCCTTGGTCGATGGCGAACTGCGCGGTGTCCTCGGAGGTGATGAGCAGGCCGCCCTGGGCGACGAAGTCTTTGAGGTGCTGGACGCCGGTGGCGCCGAGGCCGGGACGCATGTCGTCGGTGGAGTCGATGCGGCCGAGGTTGGGCGTGAGGTCGGTCTTCTGCCATGGCAGCGGATTGCCATACATGGGCAGTCCGTTCACGATGCGTTGCGGGCTGACGCGGTCGATCGGCGCGAAGAGGATCACGTCGTACTTCGCGCGCAGGTCGCCTTCACGGGAGGCGGTTTGCGTGGAGATGGTTTCGTAGGGGATGTGCAGCTTGTCGAGCGCCTGGCGCCACCAGCCTTCGGTCTGGGTGTCGATCCAGGTGTGCATCATGGCGATGCGGGGCGCGGGGGCCTGGTGCATGGCGACGGAGGGCGCTGCGCTCAGAGAAACGGCCTGAAGGTCTGCGGCTTTGGCTGCCGAGGAAAGTGCGTCGGCAGCGGCATTCTCGATGAGCAGCGATCCGGCGGCGAAGTGCTTGCCGTCCGCCTCGAAGGGGGCATCGGCGACGGAGATCTTCGCGTCCTTCAGGGTGTAGCGGAGGGCGAGGAGAGAAATTTCGCCGGCATTGTTGATCGCGACTACACCGCCTGATCCGTTGATGGAGCCAGCGGGCGCGCCGGGATCGGCAACGGATTCCATTTTGGCTTTCAGGATGGCGGTGTCGGTCACACGGACGGTGGGCACGGCGAACAGATCCGGAAAGGACCAGCCGGTGTCGTCATAGGGATGCTTCTGCGGATCGTCGGGCGCCCAGTACTGGCGGTCGAGGAGAGCGTCGGCGATGCGCGAATACGGCTGATCCATGCGGATGACGTAGCTGCCGGCGGGGAAGGTGCGCGAGGTGGTCTGCGGCTTACTGCTCTTCGTGTCGGTGGAATCCGAAGCGGGCGCCTTCTCAGCGGGAACGGTGACGGTGACGGGCTCGCTGAGTTTGCTGACTTCAACATGCTGCAGCGCGAGGACGCGGAGCAGTTCAGCGCGGCGCGAGGCGGACTGGTGCTCATCCGGAATGACGTAGGCCGCGGGGCCGTTGGCGCCGGGTTTCTCGATGGAGCGCTTCGCCTTGAGGTAGTAGTTCTGGAGCCATTGCTGGCTGTTCTGCGCGAAGTACGAGAGCGTGGTCAGCAGCGCGTTTTCTTCGTAGTTGTTGTTGTCGCGCTGGGACCAGGTCACGACCGGCAGGGGCGGATTCTGCTTGTACCAGGTGCGCTCGTATTCGTCGGGCGCGAGGATGCGCTTCTCGGTGTCGGCGCCGCCGTTGCCGAAGGTTTCGTAGAGGCGGCTGATGCCGTTGTGCATCGCGGCCAGGAACATGAGGTAGCCGGGGCTCCACGTGTCGAAGTCGCCGTGGGTGAAGACGCCGGGGAGGCCGAGTTCGGTCATCTGCGAGACGTTGTTCCAGCCGATCTGCGCCCACTCGCCGGCGAGGATGGGATCGATCCAGGCGTTGTAGGGCCCGTCGCCGACAGTGTTGTCGTAGAGGAACGGGACCGATTCGTGCAGATCGTGGAGCACCTGCGCGTGCCAGGCGAGGTAGGTGTTGAGCACGTTGCGGGTCAGGTCGAGCGTCATCGCCATGGCATCGCGGTTGTTGTCGTGCGCAACGTAGTGGCCCCAGTAGATGGGCTCCGGATAGTTCTGCCCGAGGTGGGCGCGATGCCACTTGTAGACGTCGACCATGCGGTCGCGGCCGTCCACTTCAACGACCGGCGTGATGAGCACGATCATGTGCGTGCGGATGTACTGGATGTAGGGCGAGTCGTCGACGGCGAGGCGGTAGGCGAGTTCCATGAGCGCGGTGGGCGCGCCGGTCTCGGTCGAGTGGATCGTGCCGGTGATGTAGTAGACGGGGAAAGACTGCTTGACCAGATCGGCGGCGGCCTTATCGTCCATGTGGATGGTGCGGGGATCGGCCAGCTTCGCGAGGCGGGCATCGTTGTCCTGCTGGCGCGCGAGGAGTGACTGGTCGGCAATGGCGGCGGCGATCATCTCGCGGCCTTCTTCGGTGTGGCCAATGGTGAAGACCTTGACACGCGGCGTGCTGGCGGCGAGCAGGCGGAAATATTTGTACACGTCCTCGGCGTAGGGCAGCATGTTCGGCGCGCCGGAGACATCGCCGAGGACTTTGGCGGGGGTGGGCACGGTCTTCGAGGCGGGCAGATAGTCCGTGAGAGGCGTGTTGAAGAAGGGTTCGGTTGTGTACTGCCGGATGTGCGCCGTGTAGTCCTGATCGATGGGCTGCTTCGGATCGCGGGCGTAGGCGGTGCTGACGCTGACGATGGAGGCGGAAGGTGTGCCGGGGATTACGGCGTTGTTCTGGGCGGCGAGGGACAGAGTGAAAGCGGCGGTGGCGAGCAGGAGCGGACAACAGCGGAACTTCATCAGGCAGGGCCTCTGAACAGAATTCGTAACTGAAGAAGGAAGGATATCAGCGAACTTGCGGTTGCCTACTCCCACTCGATGGTGCCGGGGGGCTTGGAGGTGATGTCGTAGACGACGCGGTTGATGCCGCGCACTTCGTTGACGATGCGGCTGGAGATGGTCTTGAGCACCTCGTAGGGCAGGGGAACCCAGTCGGCGGTCATGCCGTCTTCGGAGTGGACGGCGCGGATGGCGCAGGTGTAGGCGTAGGTGCGCTGATCGCCCATGACGCCGACGCTCTTGACGGGGAGCAGCACGGCGAAGGATTGCCAGATCTGCTGGTAGAGGCCGGCGTTCCTGATCTCGGTGACGACGATGTCGTCGGCTTCCTGAAGCAGCGCGACGCGCTCGGCGGTCACTTCGCCGAGGATGCGGACTGCGAGTCCGGGGCCGGGGAAGGGCTGGCGCTGGAGGATGTCGTCGGGCATGGCGAGGTCGCGTCCGATGCGGCGGACCTCGTCTTTGAAGAGGTCGCGGAGCGGCTCGATCAGCCGGAGCTTCATGGTCTCGGGCAGGCCGCCAACGTTGTGGTGGCTCTTGATGGTTTGCGACGGCCCCTTGACGGAAGAGGACTCGATGACGTCGGGGTAGAGCGTGCCCTGGACGAGGTAGTCGACTCCGCCGGTCTCCTGGGCGATGCGGTGGGCCTCGTCGTCGAAGACGGCGATGAACTCGTTGCCGATGATCTTGCG
>DATEPN010000500.1:0-2127 GCA_035273225.1 Acidobacteriaceae bacterium
AACGAAGGACGATCTGCAGCGGTTCACGCAGAAATTCGCGCAGCAGCACGGGGTGGCGCTCCCGTTCGTGATGGATCCGCAGGGCAAGCTGACGGCCGAGGTGAAGGCCGATGCGGCGCTGGCCGAGCGGATGGGCGTGCACGAGACACCAACCGCGTGGGTGGTGACGCAGCACGGGTACAAGCAGATCACGGACTTCAGCAAGCTGTACGCGATGCTGGACGAAGCGACCAGGTAGCAGCCGGTGGCCGGCAGCGGGCAGTCCGCAGCTGGCAGCGAGCTGGCTGACGCGAGTGCTCAGAAGAAGCAAAATTCCTGAGACCGGAAACGTCCCCCAGGGGCAAAAGCCCATCTACCTTTGCAGCAAATACGGCACGACTCAAGTCGTGCTCTGACAAATCAGTTGCACTGCGGGTTCCGCGGTTCCCAAAGAGAAAAGATTATGAGTGAGACGATTCCTGTGGGCGTTGGTGCAGCGGTGCCGCCGGTAGCGGTGCGGCGGCATACGGAGCGGGTGGAGCATGGGCACACGCTGATCGATGACTATGCGTGGTTGCGGGAGAAGGAGAGTCCTGAGGTCACCAGTTATCTCGAGGCGGAGAATGCGTACTGCACCGCGACGTTCGCCGGGACGGAAGAGCTGCAGAAGCAGCTCTACGACGAGATGCTGAGCCACATCAAGGAGACGGATGTCTCAGTGCCGTTTCGCGACCGCGCGTACTGGTACTACATGCGGACGCAGCAGGGGCAGCAGTATGAAATTTTCTGCCGCAAGCGCGGGACGCAGGAGGCTCCGCAGGGCGACGAGCAGATTCTGCTGGATGTGAATGCGCTGGCGGAGAACGAGTCGTTCATGGCCTTGGGGACCATGGTGGTTTCGGACGACGGCCATCTGATGGCGTACACCTGCGACAATCGCGGATTTCGGCAGTACAAGCTGTATGTCAAGGATCTGCGCACGGGCGAGGTGCAGAACGAGTACGTCGAGCGCGTGGGATCGGTGACGTGGGCGGCGGATAATCGCACGCTCTTCTACACGGTCGAGGACGAGGAGCAGAAGCGGCAGTTTCAGCTGTATCGGCATGTGCTGGGCACTCCGCATGCGCAGGATGAGCTGATCTTTGAGGAGAAGGATGAGCGCTTCAACATCGGCGTGGGGCGTACCCGGGACGATGAGTATCTGATTCTGGAGTGCTCGAGCCACACGACAACCGAGGAGCGCTTTCTGCGGGCGGACACGCCGCGCGGCGAGTGGACGCTGATTGAGCCCCGGCGGGAGGGGATCGAGTACTACGCCGACGAGCGCTACGGCCTGCTCTACATCAAGGTCAACGACACAGGGCGGAACTTCCGGCTGGTGACGACGCCGATCGAGACGCCGGGGCGAGAGCACTGGGTGGAGCGGATTCCGCATCGCGAGGATTCGATGCTGGAGGAGGTGGACCTCTTTGCGGATCATGCGGTGGTGTGGGAGCGCAGGCGGGCACTGCAACATGTGACGGTGCGGCCGTTCACGGGGCGGGGGCCGGAGATGGCGGAGCGGCGCGAGATTGCGTTTCCGGAGCCGGTGTACAGCACGCATCCGCATGCGAATCGGGTGTTCGACACGGCGAAGTACCGGTACGCGTATCAGTCGCTGGTGACGCCGAGCTCGGTGTTTGAGTACGACGTGAAAACGGGCGAGTCGAAACTGCTGAAGCAGCAGGAGGTGCCGGGCGGGTTCGACCGGACGCTGTATGCGTCGGAGCGGATTTTTGTGGCGGCTGCGGATGGAGTGGAGATTCCGGTGTCGCTGGTGTGGCGCAGGGACAAGCGCGAGACTGGGACGAATCCGCTGTGGGTTTATGGGTACGGAGCGTATGGGTACTCGCTGCCGATGGGGTTCAACAGCAGTCGGCTGAGCCTGCTCGACCGCGGCGTCGTGCTGGCGTATGCGCACGTGCGGGGCGGCGGCGATATGGGGAAGCCGTGGCATGATGCCGGGCGCCTGATGCAGAAGAAAAACACGTTCACGGATTTCATTGCGGTTACGGAGGCGCTGGTCGAGCGCGGGTATGGCGCGCGGGATCGCGTGGCAGCCGAGGGTGGGAGCGCGGGCGGGTTGCTGATGGGCGCGATCACGAATAT
>DATEPN010000501.1:0-3896 GCA_035273225.1 Acidobacteriaceae bacterium
CCGACGACCTGCACGAGCGGAAAATGTCCGAGCTCCAGGGCGGCCAGAAAGTCCGCGTCCTCCTTGCCCAGGCCCTCTTCGGCAAGCCTCAGGCGCTCCTGCTCGACGAGCCGACCAACTACCTCGACCTCGACTCCATCCACTGGCTCCAGGACTTCCTCTCGCGCTTTGAAGGAACGCTGATCACCATCTCGCACGACCGGCACTTCCTGAACAGCGTCTGCACCCACATCGCCGACATCGATTACCAGACAATCATCACCTACACCGGCGGCTACGACGACATGGTGCTGGCGAAGACGCAGATCCGCTCGCGCCTCGAGTCCGAAAACGCGCAGCGCGAAAAGAAAATCGCCCAGCTCAACGAGTTCATCGCCCGCTTCTCCGCCGGCACGCGCTCCTCGCAGGTCACCAGCCGCAAGAAAGAAGTCGAGCGCCTGCAGACCACCGAACTCGCCCGTTCCAACATCGCCCGCCCCTACATCCGGTTCGACCAGAACCGCCCCTCCGGCAAATACGTCGCCGAGATCGACGGCCTGCGCAAGACCTACGACGACCTCACCGTCATCGATGGATTCACCGGCGGCATCATGCGCGGCGAAAAGATCTGCCTCATCGGCCGCAACGCGCAGGGCAAGACGACCATGCTGAAATCCCTGCTCGCCAACGTCCCCGACTACGCCGAGCCCGGGTTCACCCTCGACACCGGCAACGTCAGGTGGGGACACGAGGTCCAGATCGGCTACTTCCCGCAGGACACCACCGGCGTCATCGAGCCCGACACCACCGTCGCCGACTGGCTCCGCCAGTTCGACGCCAAAGCCACCACCGAAGACATCCGCGGCATCCTCGGCCAGATGCTTTTCCGCGGCGAAGAAGGCCTCAAGCCCACCGCCGCCCTCTCCGGCGGAGAAGCCGCGCGCGTCATCTTCTGCAAGCTGATGCTCCAGAAGCCGAACCTGCTCATCCTCGACGAGCCGACGAACCACCTCGACCTCGAAGCCATCAACGCGCTGAACATCGCCCTCCAGCGCTACGAGGGCACGGTCCTGCTCGTCACCCACGACCACGACCTCATCGACGAAGTCGCCACCCGCATCTGGCACTTTGAACACGGAGCCATCGAGGACTTCAAAGGCCCCTACGAGGAATACCAGGCCGCCACCACAGCCGCCCGCTAATCCCACTGCGCAAACAAAACGGCTCCGGCACTATGTCCGGAGCCGTAGCCTTTGCTAACTGCTGGCTGCTAACCGCCAGCTGCTTTCTTAGAACGTCACCCTGAACCCCAGCTCACCCCAGATTGACTTCGGGACAATCGTGCTGCTGGGCGCGATAAACCCAACCGGCTTCTCGAACGACTTCGACGCAATGTTGCCGCTGTAGTCGTTCCCGTAGTTCGCCCGGTTGGTCAGGTTGAACGCCTCCGCGATCAGCTGAATATTCGTCCGTTCCTTAATCGGGAAGTTGCGAGCCAGCCGCGCATCCATCTGGAAGAACGGCATGCCGCGCACCGGGTCGTACTTCGCAATCGTGCAGTCGCCCGTAAAGTAGAAGCACGTCTGCGCCCCGCTGTTGTTCCCCGCATACGCCGTGAAGTTCGTCGGATCCGCCTTCGGCACCACCACCGCCGTCGCCGTCCCGCCGCCGGTATTCAGGGTGTTGCTGGAATTCGTCAGGTTATACGGACGAGCCGTTCCATACTGCAATATCGGCGCAATCACGAATTTCCAGGGAAGGTTCGCGATCGCGCTGACCGTCACGTGGCTCCGCTCGTCGTTGGGCGTCGGACCCCAGTTGTACTTGGCAAACGGATCCCATGCGATCGGCGGATAATTCCGGAACGATCCGCCGCCCCCGTCATAGGAATACGCCCACGATAGCGTGTAATTCGCATCGAACTGCACGTTGTGCGTCATGTTCTGACGGATGCTGAAGTTCACCCCGTCATAGTGCGAGCGGCCGATGGACTGTTCGTCGCGCACACTGCCCAGCTTGGGCTGGTTGGCCGCTGTGAACGCCGCGTCCAGCGGAGCTTTACAGCACGTACCAGCCGCCGTGTTCGGACGCCTCTGGTCGATGTTCACGGTCTTGTTCTCGTGCAGACTCAGCACGTGCGTGTACTCCGCTTCAAACGCCGTGGACTGGGTGAATTGCATCGTGTAGCCGATGTTGAATTCCTCCGTCACCGGATCGCGGTAGTTCGGGTCCATCAGGCGCCCCGTGCTTCCCGGAGTCAGCTCCGTCAGCGGACCAGGCAGCGTCGGCAGCGGACTCACCCCGTACTGCCACGTGCCCAGCGTCTGGCCGGTGCCCGGCACCACGTCCGTCGTGTTCTGGATGCTGAACACCGTCTGGAACACCGTCGGGTTCGACATCTGTTCCATGAACAGCGGAATGTTCTGGAAGACGTTCCCGTAATACAGACCGTAGCCGCCGCGCAGAACGCGCGTGCCCTTGCCGCTCAGGTCCCAGGCAAAGCCCACGCGCGGGCTGAAGTCATATTTGTCGTCGTGCGGCAGCTTCGCCACGTACGGATTCGACAGCGGATCGTTGATCGCCACCAGTTCCTGATACGTGCGGCTCTTCTTCACATCGGAGCTGCCGATCATGTTGTAGTCCTTGTCCCACCGCAGCCCCAGATCCAGCGTCAGCCGCGGTGTGATCCGGTATTCGTCCTCTCCGTAGAGGCCCAGCTGTTTCGTTGCAACCAGAAAATCCGGATTGCCGGTGGAGAAGCTCATGCTGGCCACCGCGCCCGGCGTTGCAAATCCCTGCGGATAGGTGCTGGCGTCGGAAAGAATGATGCTGGGATCGTCCGCAAAATCAATCTCCAGCGTCGAGTTGAATTCGAAATACCCGCCCTCCACCGGATTCCAGATATAGTCCACGCCTCCCTTCAGCGTGTGCTTACCCGCCGTCTTTGAGAAGTCATCCCGGAACTGCCACTTCCGCTGGAATGACTGCTGCGGTACGTTGCCGTTCGTCCCGAACTGGGCGTCCGGGAACGTAACCAGCGGCGCGCTGACCTTGCTCGCAATCACGTTGTTCCAGTACTGGAACCCCGCCGTGAACTGATTCACCACCGTCGGCGAGATCACCGAGTTCAGTGTGAACCCCGCCAGTTGAAGGTGGTTGGTTGTAAAGTTCCCTTCCGACAGATCCATCGTGCCGTCGGACTGATCATTCAGGCTGTTGTTCGCCTGCGACGAATAGTGCACATACGCGCTGTTCTTGTCGTTGATCGTCCAGTCCAGGCGTCCGTTGTAGCGGTTCTCGAAAAACGGCCTCGGAATCACCGCCGCCGGCTGCGCCGCCAGACCGGCGCCCTTCGCCGCCACCAGTTCCGAGTAGGACCGGGTCTCTTCCTGCAGGCCCTGGTGCTCGCGCTCGCGCTCCAGCGCCGAAAACACGAACAGATGATCGCGCTTGATCGGTCCGCCAATCGATCCGCCAAAGAACTGCCGTGTGTAATCCGGATGGCTGGCGATCTGCCCGCCGTGTCCGTCCGGATCCTTTTCATCGGTATTCAGGTTCGTATCGCGAAACAACGCAAATCCCGACCCGTGAAACTGATTGGTCCCCGACTTGGTAATCAGGTTGATGGCCGCGCCCTCCGACCGTCCGTTCTCCGCCGAGAATCGCTGCGTGCTGATCTTGTACTCCTGCACAGACTCCAGCGGAAGCTGCATCACCGGGCCGCCCACTGTGTTGTCCTTGTTGTCGATGCCGTTCACCGTCACGTTCACGTTCCGGCCGCCATCGCCGTTCACCGAAAGAATGGCGTAGCGGTTCTTCGTCGGATCGTAGGAGTCCGTCATCTTCACGCCCGGCACCAGATACGCCAGGTTCGCCACGTCCCGCCCGATCAGCGGCATCTCCTCCACCTGGCTCGG
>DATEPN010000502.1:0-2839 GCA_035273225.1 Acidobacteriaceae bacterium
CTGGGCGCCGCCTGCTGCACCTTGGGTTCCGCACTCGATCCGGGCAGAGCCGGCAGTGCGGCGCCACCCGCCCCCAAATCTGCACCCATCGCCAGCGACGGCGGTGGCGGCGCATCGCTCTTAGGCGCGGCGCTGGTCACAATCCGTTGCGGAGTGTCCAGCGCACCCGTCAGCGTCTCCGGCTCCGCTTCAGCCGTGGTTGCCGGGCGTTCTGCGGCCGCGGCTGTCCCCGCCGTGCCACGGTTCGCATCCGTCGTTGCCTTGTTCTTTTGCCCCGCGTTCGTCTGTCCGGCCACCGTCACCGCGTTCGGCTCCGCCGTCGCAGGCGCGGAACCCGGAGCCACGCTCGACTGCGCTTCCTGCGTCTGCGGCTGCACGCTCGCCGCTTGCTTCTGGTGCGCTCGATGCGTCACCCAAAATCCTGCCGAAGCCCCGGCCGCCAGCAGGACCGTCAGCGTCACCGCCAGCCACAGCACGCGCCGGTCCGGCGCTTGCTGCACCGGCTGCACGACGGGCTCCGATTCCGGCTCCTTTTCCGGTTCCGGCTGCACCCGCAGTTCGGCAATCTGCACGGGCTTTGTCTCGACCCAGTGTTCGGCATGGGCTGCGCGAACCCGCCGCATCACCTTGTCGCGTACCGAAGGCGACGGCCGCGCCGGAGCCGACGTCAGCCCCACCAGCGAAACCATCTGATGCGCCAGCGCGATATGGTGCGCGCACGGCTCGCACGCGCGCAGGTGCTCCTCGACGGCATGCCGCGCATCGCCGTCCAGCACGCCCAGCGCGTAAAGCTCAGATTCTTCCAGGTTGACGTGTTCGACCATAAGTCTCGATCAGCGACTTCAGACCCTTCAGCAGCCGGGCGTTCACCACTTCGCGCGAACCGCCCGTCCGCCATTTCAGTTCTGCCTCGGTGAGCCCCTCAAAATAGGCCAGCTCCACTGTCTGCCGATCTTCCTCGGGAAGCTCCGCCATCGCCCCGCGCAGCGCCAGCATCACTGTCCGGGTCTGCGCCTCGTTCTCCATGTCGAAGGGAGAGGGCATCGCATGGGCCGGATACGTCTGCAGCCCTTCGCCCGGATCCTGGCCCTGAGCCATGCGCAGTCGCGCCATCGCCAGACTGCGTCCCATCACCATGAGCCAGGCCGGCAGCGATCCGCGCGACACGTCGAAATCCGCTGCGCTGTGCCACAGCTGCACAAACAGATCCCGCAGCACCTCTTCCGCGGCCTGCGGCTCCTTCAGCACGCCCAGCAGCATGGGGTAGACCATGGCGCAATAGCGATCGTAAAGCGTGCCGAACGCCGCCTGGTCGCCCGCCTTCATCCGCTCCAGCAGGGTGACGTTCGGAACCTGCGGCTCTTCGACGACGACCGGCGTTGCCGATCGGGGCTCAAATTCCAGCGCACCAAAAACGTAATCCGCGGCGGCCATCACTCACTCCTCGCTCCAACGTTCATCCGATCAACGGAACTGGACAGAAGTGGCGTTCCGAACACAGGGACTTCCCTTCGCTGGCACCGGCAGCGGGACAGATGGGCACTTTGGTGCGGGCAGTCCGCGGTTCCTCTACCACTCAGGGCCCAAACCGATGACGACGCGTCGCCCCGCCCCGGGCCCGATGTCTCGCGGATCAGTACGCCTCAGCGATCACCCGGTGATCAGACCTTCTGATCGTCCGGATGGCGAGCCGAGGGACTCGAGGGGGAGTTCCTGCATGAAGCGTCGGTTCGCTCATCGTCCATCACCTGGTTCGAATTAGGGATAACACTTTATTGCTATTCACTGAACGGATATTCCGTGCTCCGCGTTTACTCACCAGGTTCGCGGGCGCCACAATGCCTCCAAATTGTCCTCAAGTCCAGGCGTCGGGCTGCCGATAAACCTTACCCCTGAAACGCCGAACCCACGCAGGCGAAGGGTTTTTCGAATTTCGAGACGTACCTCAACTACCGCACCGCCTCCAGTTTCAGCCCCCAGTCCGCATCCCCCGGCGCCTCCGGCAACTCCGCCGTCCCCGTCGCGCTCGTCCGCAGCACACCCGCATCCGCCCACGTCCCCTTCCGCGGATCGAACCACGCCGCCCGGTACTCCGCGTTCAGCAGCGCACCGCGCAACTGCGCCGGCGGCGCGCCCTTCTCGAAGTAAGCCAGAAAAATCTGCTTGTCCGCCGTCCGTGCACAGTAGGCCCAGCCCTCATACCCATGCACCTCCGCGTTCTCATGCGGCATCACCAGATCCTCATCCGGCTCAAGATCCTCATACCGATCCCCGATCGCCCCCGCGAACGCCCGCAAATAGCGCACCTGCGCCCCCGACACCCACTGAAACGCGTCCCACATCTTCGTCGGCGCCCTCGGCTCGATATCCGCCCCCCAGATCCCCTCCGCGCCGTACACAAATCCGCCCAGCCCGCCCGACAAAAAGCTCCCGTACATCGCCGACCGCACGAACTCGGCATCCCGCTCCGTCCCGCCCGGCGCGCCATACTTGTACCCGTTCCCGCCCAGCCCGCGCACATCCTTATAGCCTGAGTAGTACGGCTCGCCGTTGATCGCCGGCTCCGGCGGCTTCACCGAATCAAAAATCTCCGTCAGATACCAGTAGCTGTTGTGCTCCCGCTGATTGCCGATCTGCTCGAGCGTCACCCAGCTTGGCCAGCCCCAGTTCTCCAGCGTCGACGGATTCGCATTCGCCGACAGCAGCGTCCCAAACGGCGGCGGCCCGAACTTCCGCATCACCTCGTCAATCGCCGCGTCGTAATCCTTCGGCCCCACCGTCTCGCTGATAATGTCCAGGTGGATCGGGCTCAGCACCACGTTGTTCGCCTGATACCGCG
>DATEPN010000503.1:0-7926 GCA_035273225.1 Acidobacteriaceae bacterium
CCGAGCCAGGCAATCTGGCGGACGGTGCCTCCGAGCACATTGGAGCCCGCCGCGAGTACCAGCCACAGAATGGCGGCGCGGGTTCTGGTGGACTCCATGGCACGCTGGCAAAAATAGATGCAGATCAGTATCACCAGCAAGCCGGGGATATCTGTCATGAAGCTGTCGGCCAGCGGCATGAACACAGGAGAAAGGCCCAACGTAAGCGTTCCGATTACCGCGTTCCGCGCGGTCACGCCAAACCGCAGCAGAACTTGATGGAAGAGAAAGACCGTCGCCATAGCAATGGGCAGCATGGAGACGCGCAGGATAGCGAAGGAGAAGCCGAAGAGCTTGATGAAAAGCGCTCCCCAGACAATCTGCCAGCCGAGCATGGGTGTGGACCAGCGGTCGTAGATGAGGTGGCCGTTAGCAGCGAAGACCTTGGCGATGTGGGCGTAGGACCAGTCGTCGAGGAAGCCCATGTTCGATACCGGCCACGCCACCCAGAGACACGCAGCCACCAGCAGCGCGCACAACAGCCCATTGCGGTACCGAATCGATGGCGCGGGCCGCTGACCCGTGCTGGCGACAGTATCTGGACTGGTCAGCGTGGTGCTCATGGAAAATCCGGATCCCGCTGTCTTCATGACAGACAGTTAGGCCTGGTGCTGCAGGGCGCGCTCGAGCGGGTGGGTCGGCTCGGCCTCTTCCGTGGCGCAGCGCAGAACTTGGCGGCAGTCGATGAAGTTCGCGAATTCCGCCACCGGAATAATTGAACGCTGCACACGGCTGTTCAGCAGCATCAGGATGAACGACAGAATCAGGCTCAGCGCCTGCACCAGAAGAATCGTCATGCCGAAGCACACCGTTGTCGCCCAGCCGGGCGTCGCATGCAAGGGCGAGAAGATGCGCAGAGCGGAAACCGTCAGAATGGAAACCACCCCGACGCCAAACAGCACCACGGCGCTGATCAGCAGGCGCACGAAAATCGTCTCGGCATAAACGGAGATTCCGCTCAGGCCATGCACCACCAGCGACGTCAGATTCATCTTCGACTTGCCGGCGTAGCGCGCCTCGCGGTCCACGCTGATGCGGCAGATCGGCAGCTTCGAACGGAGAATCGCGGCCGGCAGGTTATTCCACAGTTCCGCCACCCGCACGAGCCGCCGCGCATAGTTGCGCGACAGCAGGCAGAAGTTGCCGAAGTTGATCTCTTTGCCGGTCAGGATTCTGAACAGCACCTTATAGAGAAGATAGGAGGTCTTGAACGTCAGGCTCTCGCTGCGTTTGCCGCGGCGCGCGACGATGCAGAAGTCGCGCTGGCCGAGTGCAGCGTCGAGAAAACGAGGAATGGCCGAGGGCGCATCCTCGCCGTCGGCGTCCATAATGGCGATCGCTTCCGCGTCGTCGGCTTCAACGGCGGCACAGAGTCCCACGGCAATCGCGCGCTGGTGGCCGAGGTTCGTAAAGAGGTGGATCAGCTCCACCTTGCCGAGGTGCTGCAGGGCCGCGATCTCCGGCAGCCACGCGTCGGCCTGGATCGTCGAGCCGTCGTCCACGATCGTGACCGATAGCCGCAGCCCGGTTCGTTCCGCGAGCCGGTCGATGTCCGTGAGCAGCAACTGGAGCGATGCCCAGTCGTCGAAAACGGGGATGACGAGATGAAGGTGATTCACGACTCCTCCATCCGAGCCGGAGAAATTCTCCTCAGGGCGCCGAAACTGGAGTTGGGTATCCGGGGTTACTGAAGTGCGGTGTCCGAGGTTTCCGTGAGTATACGTGGAGGGTTTCCGGCCGGGGATGCCACCTTAGTGGTAGCTGGATTCGTTATCGTCCCGCCGCGGGTATTACCTTTTTGCCACCTGCCGCGTTTCGGTGATTCACGGCGACGGATTTTTGCTGCATTGTGGAGCGAGAGACTCCCTGCGATGCGCCCGGTATTGCGACGCTTCACCCCTGCTCTGCTTCTGTTTGGATCTGGCCTGCTCGCTGCTGCCCAAACTGTGCCCATTCTGCCGGACCTGCCCGCAACCGCGCCCACCGTTGTCCGCCCTGCGGCAGTCGAAGCGTCGGGCGATATCCACTTACTCCTGCAGTTCCGCGAGTCGGACGTGAAATTCCGGCTGGCCGACCTGATGGACGTGTTGCGCGACCGCAGGCATGAGGGATGGGTGCTGGCGGCGTATCCCGACCCGAAGACCGGCCAGCCGCTAATCGGAGCGGGGTTCAGCCTGGATCTGCGGGAGCGGCCCCATCCGCAGACCGATCCGTTGAATCTGCATCCGTTTGTTGAGCCGTCGTCGGCGCAGCTGTGGCAGGCGGCGGGTCTCGATCCGGCGCGGCTCGATGTGATTCTCGCCGACTATAACGAGCGCCTGGCCGACTGGAAGATGAAGCGCTTCCGGCGGCGCATTGGCCAGCTGGAGCCGCAAATCACCGAGGCCGATGCGAACGCGCTGCTGCGGATTGCGGCCATCCAGGCCATCGTGAATGCCCGGGCGTACTGCCGGACTTTCGACGATCTGACCGCCTCCCAGCAGATGGCGATGACCCAGCTTGTCTATCAGATGGGCGTGAATCTCAGCGAGTTCAGCAACTTCCTGCGGCTGGTGAATGAAGACGGCGCCGACTGGCGCGCGGTGCAGGCTTCTCTCGAGCAGAGCCAGTGGGCACGGCTGTACCGTGTCCGGGCCGTGGCGGTGATCGCGATGCTCGATCCCACCTACGCTGATGGTCCCTCTGTCGCCGAGCGGCGGGTTGCGGCTGTGCTGCATCCGGCACGCCGTCATGGCAGGCATGCCGCCCGGATGGAAAGCGCCTCCTGGCGGCGCCACCGCACCGGGCACGCAGGGCGAAGACACGCTGCGGCGCGGCGCAGGAAGAAGGTTTAGGAAGCTTCAGGTCATCGCCCCACGGTGTCCTCCTCCGCCGTCTCCATTTGCCCCTACCATCCCCCACCCATACAATCGAAACCGAAGACGTTATGGCCGATCAGCCCGAGAGCAATGCGCAGGCGCAGCCGGTTCCTCCGGCGTGGGCCAAAACTGAACTGGCACGGCATCCGCAGCGTCCTGACCCGCTGGCCTTTATGGAGCGCATTTTCACGGACTACTCCGAGATCCGCGGCGACCGGGTGTTCGGCGACGACCCGGCGATGACGTGTGGCATGGCCCGGTTCGAGGGTCAGGAGGTTATGGTCATCGCCAACCTGAAGGGCCGCTCCACCAAAGAGAAGGTCCATCGCCGCTTCGGCATGCCTGATCCCGAGGGCTACCGCAAGGCGCTGCGCGCCATGAAGTTTGCCGAGAAGTTCAACCGGCCCATCCTGACGCTGATCGACCTGATGGGCGCAAACCCCGGCCTGGGAGCCGAGGAGCGCGGCCAGGCCGAAGCCATCGCCCGCAATCTGCGGGAGATGGTGCGGCTGCGCGTGCCGACCATTGCCACCATTACCGGGGAAGGCGGATCGGGCGGGGCGCTGGGGCTGGCCGTCGCCGATCGCGTCCTGATGCTCGAAAAGGCGATCTACTCGGTCATCTCGCCCGAGGCCTGCGCCTCGATTATGTGGCGGGACGCCAGCAAGCGCGCCGAAGCTGCGGTCGCTCTGAAGGCCACGGCCGACGATGTTTTTGGTTTCGGCTGCGTCGACGACGTTGTGCCCGAGCCCGACGGTGGCGCGCACAACGACCCTTCCCGGGCCGCCGAACTGCTGGCCGAGAAGCTGCGGCATCATTTGAGTGAACTGCAGGCCATGCCCGCCGAGGAGAGGCTGCGGCGCCGGTACGACAAATTCCGCAACATGGCGCAGTTCTACACCGTCTGAACGGGAGCAGGCATCGAACTCCTGATGAATTTCAACCCAGGCGCATACCATTTTCCGGGGTCGCCGGCGAGCCGGCTCGCTGGGGTCAGAGGGGCAACCGCGTGAGTTTTCTCGAGCGCCTGCGCGCGCTGGGCTGGTTTCTGCTGGCTGCGGGCTGGTTTCTCTTCTCGGACATTATCGCGTTTCGCGCCGCTGCCGGGCTCAGCTCCGGCGAGTACCTGGAGCCGCTCTACCGCATCTTTCTGCTCTTCCTGCTGATCTGTGGCTATTCGCTGATGAGCATGCTGACGCTGCGCCGCACCCGCCCCTCGAAGGCAATCGGCCTCGATGCGCGCCCAGGCTGGAAGCGCGAATGGGCGCTGGGGGCTGCGGTCGGATGGGGCGCAGTCATCGTCTGCATCCTGCCTGCGGCGATCATTGGCGGCCTGGTGGTGACGGTCTACACAAATTTCCAGCAGTTCTGGGTGCTGGTGCTGGACCTGATCGCCCTCATCGCCGGCACGCTCGCGATGGAGCTGGCGTTTCGCGGCTACGCCTTCCAGCGGCTGGTGGACGCGATGGGCCCGGCGATGGGCACCTTCTTCATGGCGGTGATTTATGCCATGTGGCGCACTCACGCCGCGCCGACCAGTACCGCTGTGGTGCTGTTCTCCTTTCTCTTCGGATGGGCCCTTTGCCTGGCGGCGCTGCGCACTCGCGCGCTGTGGGTGAGCTGGGGCGTGCACTTCGCGTGGATCGCAGTGATGAGCATCTTCTTTGGGCTGCCTATTGCCGGGGGCATGAACTACTCGCCCATCTTCGCGACCAACGCTGTCGGTCCTGCCTGGGTCACCGGCGGCGTGCAGGGACCGGAAGGCAGCGTCTTCGGCATTCTGGTCGGCTTCGCGCTGCTGATTGCGGTCGTCCGCGTCACCAGCGATCTGAAGTACAAATATGGCTTCCCGGAGATCGTTCCCGGAGGCATCCCCGTTGATCTGGACGCGACCGCGCGTCGGCAGCATGAAGCAGCGATGGCCCATGTCGAACCGCCCTCTCCGCCGCTCGTGCAGATCCAGTCTGCCGCGCCGTCCTACGCCGCGTCCGAGCGGCAACCGGAAGTCGTGGAAGCGACAGTCGCCTCCGACGCTCCGGCAGCCGCCGTCACCGATTCAAATGGCGCCCAGCCGCCCGCTCCCATTCCGCACGAAGAGCCGGCCACATCGACCACGGAAGAAGAGCCCCCCGGTCCGGAAGCCACATAAGAATCCGCCCGCCAGAGCGGGCAAACCAGCAGCTGGCAGTTAGCAGTTACCAGCTAAAAGCTGGAAGCTAGCCGCTAAAAGCTAAAGGAGGCGCATATGCCCGTACAGATTGGCGGCAAACTCGACGCCGGCTTCAACGACCCGATCGGCATGCTCACCGATTGCCATCGCCGCATCGAGCGCTTTCTCGACATCCTCTGCAACGTTGTCGAGCACGCGCGCGAGCGGCGCCTGACCGAGGAAGAGACCACAGCCGTCCATACTGCGCTGAAGTATTTTCGCGAAGGGGGCGTGCGCCACACGGCGGACGAAGAGCAGTCGCTGTTCCCGCGCCTGCGCTCGACCGCCGGCGAAGAGGCGCTGACCGCTGTCGAGCATCTCGAGAAGGAGCACCGCGAGGCGGACCAGTTACACGTTGACGTAGACCGCATCTACGCCGAGTGGGCGCGGGCCGGCGAGATCAGCGCGTCGGAGCATGAGCACCTGCTCGCGGGTACCCGCCGCCTGCGCGAACTCTACGCCGATCACATTCGCGCCGAGGAACAGACGGTGTTCCCGATCGCAAGACAGGCCCTCGATCAGCCTTCGATCGCCGCGATGGGCGAAGAATTCCGCCAGCGTCGCCAGACGACGTAATCTGCCCCGCCTGCCTGGTCCACAGGCAGGCCTGCGCGCCCTGGTCCCGTTTCGCTATGCGAAACGGCCATTTCATTCCCGGTCCTGGCCGGTTGACGCCGCCGCTTGCGATGACCTAGCCTGCCGATGATCCGGTTACATGCCGGGTCGCACTCCCACTGCACCTGAGGTACCCGATGGATAATCGATTCTCGCGCCGCACCCTGCTGAAGGGAACAAGCGCATCCCTGGCGATGATGGGCCTTTCGAAAGCCGTTGCCCAGCAGACCCCGGCCGCGCCGGCCAATCCCGCCGAAGACGAGACTGCCCGCCGCCAGGATGCCACCCGCGAGCAGCGCATGCAGTGGTGGCATGCGGCGCGCTTTGGCATGTTCATTCACTTCGGCGTCTACAGCACCTACGGCCGGCATGAGTGGGTGATGGAAGACGAGGCGATTCCCATCGGCGAGTACACATCGCATGCGCCGAATTTTCACCCGGCGCCGAATTGTCCGCGAGCCTGGGCGCAGCTGGCGAAAAAGGCCGGCATGAAGTACATGGTGATGACCACCAAGCACCATGAGGGCTTCTGCAACTTCGATACGAAGCTGACGAATTACTGCGCCCCAAAGCAGGGACCAGGCCGCGACGTGGTCCGCGAATATGTGGAAGCAGCCCGCGCCGAAGGCATGCACGTGGGCTTCTACTACTCGCTCATGGACTGGCATCACCCCGACGGCGCGCGCTGCGCGAACGATGAAGCGGCGCGGCGACGGTTCGTCGATTACACGCACGGGCTCATCCGCGAGCTGATGACCAACTACGGCAAGATCGACGTGCTGTGGTACGACGTCGCGTGGCCGCTCGATGCGAACGGGTGGGAGTCCGTGAAGATGAACGACATGGTCTTCGGCCTCCAGCCGGAGATCATTGTCAACAACCGTAACAAGCTGCCGGGCGATTTTTCCACGCCGGAGCAGAAGATCGTCGCCGAAACGAATGGCCGCGCGTGGGAATCCTGCATGACCCTGAACGACAGCTGGGGCTATCAGCGCGCCGACGACAACTGGAAGTCCTCGCGGACCGTGATTCGCAACCTCATCCAGTGCGTGCGCGACGGCGGCAATTATCTGCTGAACATCGGGCCAAAGCCCGATGGCTCCGTCCCGGAAGAGTCTGTCCGCATTCTCACCGAGGTGGGCCAGTGGATGGAGACGAACGGTCACACTATCTACGAGTCCGATCCGTGCCAGGTGCGGCGCTCGAATTATGCCAGCTTCACGCGCAAGGGAAATACCCTCTACATGCACGTGCACTTCTGGCCCGGCGAGTACGTCGCCATCAGCGGACTCAAGTGCCGCGTCCAGTCGGCAAAGCTGCTCAAGTCCGGTGCGGAAGTGAAGTTCACGCAGAATGAGTTCCAGACGAAGCTGACCGGGCTGCCGCAGCGGGCTCCCGACTTCCCGCTGACGACGATTGCTCTCGAATGCGACGCTGAGCCGACCCAGGACACCCTCTTCGTTCGCGAAAACAAGCCGCGCGACGGCGTGTAGCGCTCGCGAAAGCTGGATCCGTCCTGCTGCGCGATTCGATCCGCGCCCCATTCCGTTCCTGCCAGCGGGACGGGCGCGGGCCGCCGCGCGCGGGCGAGCGCCCGCTTCTGTTACACAGAATAAAGTCCGATGAGAAAGCTCCTTCTTTGCGCGCTTGCCGGAGTCGTCGTCGCCGCCGGATGCGCAACGGCTCACGCGCAGACCTCCGCCCAGCGCATGGCGGACGCCACGCTCCAGCGCTGGCCGCAGGGCCGATTCACGCCTCCCGAGAAGCCGTGGAGGTGGAACTACGAGCTGGGCACGCTGCTCGATGGCATGGACGCAGAGTGGTACAACACCGCCGACGGCCGCTACTACCGCTACATCCAGCAATCCGTGGATCAGTTTGTCAGCGACGACGGCACCATCAGCACCTACAAGCCCGATGCCTACGAGCTGGACAACGTGCTGCTCGGCCGCCAGCTCCTTCTGCTGTATCGCGTCACACAGAAGAAGAAGTATTACCTCGCCGCGAAAACGCTGCGCGAGCAGCTCGCGCGCCAACCGAAGAACTCCTCCGGCGGCTTCTGGCACAAGCAGGTTTATCCGCAGCAGATGTGGCTCGACGGCCTCTACATGGCCGAGCCCTTCTTCGCCGAGTACGCCTCCGTCTTCGAGGAGCCGCAGGACCGGCAGGAAATCACGCGGCAGTTCGTGCTGACCGAGCAGCACA
>DATEPN010000504.1:0-2391 GCA_035273225.1 Acidobacteriaceae bacterium
GACGACGGGATCTTTGACAACGTAGACGAGTTCGTAGATGCGGCCGGGCTGGAAGCCGGAGTTGAGGTGGAGGTCGCGGTCACTGAGGGTGAGGCGGCCGTTCGTGGATTTGGCGAAGGACCACTCGGAGCGGGGGATGACGGTGCGCTGGGCTTCGGGAGAGTCGCGGACGGTGAGGATGTTGCGCGGGTCGGATGGGTTGGCGACGGGGTACTCGGTACCGCCAATGCGGCCGACGATGACGTGGCCGAGGGGCCAGTCGTTCGTGGCGGCGACGGGGGTGAAGTCGTCGCGAAGGAGGCCGGTGATGGAGCGGCCGTTGTCCGTGGCGACGGGCGCGTAAAGGCGCAGGCCGGGCGCGTCCCACTGCCAGCCGAGGTCCGCGAGCGTGTATCCCTGACGGAGGAGCCAGGCGTCTCCGCCGGCGAAGTTGTCGGCCGGAGCGCCGTCGACGAGGCGGATGAGTCCTTTGCCGCCGCGATTGGGGATTTCGAGGAGGAGCGATCCGTTGCCGCCGTGGATGGGGCGGAGCAGGTAAAGGTCGGAGGAGAATTCCACTTCGCCGGCAGCGGTGCGCGGGGCCTTGTCGAGGTCGACGATGATGCGGTTGTGCGGGTCGTCGGGGCGGACGGCGAAGTACACGCGCGCGGTGATTTCTTCGTAGGGGCCGGCGGAGCCGAAGGATTGTCCGTTGAGGACGGGGGTGCGCTTCAGGACTTCGATGCGGACGACGCGGGCGGAAGCAGTGCTTACGCCGGCGAAAAGAACAAGCAGCAGGATGGCGCAGCGGCTGAGGCGCATTGCTGGCCAGTATAGCGAGAGGATGCTCTAGCCGAGGGCGATCTCGCCCTCTGGAATTGCGGCGCGGGAGGCCTTGATGCGCGCGTAGCAGTACCATCCGGCCCAAATGACTCCGGCGAAGGCCATGGGCGGGGATGCCCAGACGCGCGTGTATTCGAAAGGGAGGACGGTCATCAGCGAGGCAATCAGCATCACCTGCCGCAATTCCTCGGTGGCCGGAAGCGTCAGCATCGCGGGAAGAACGAGCGCGAGGTCGTAGGTCCACGAATAGGGCGACAAGACGACGGATGCCGCGACAAGCAATGCACCGTGGTAAGTCCAGTCCCAGTGTTGAGCCTTCGCGTACCAAAACAGAGCGGCGACGACCGCAAGAAGCGACGGAACCAGCTGAACCCAAGCGAGGCGGGGAAACAACTGAAAGCGAAGCTCGGCAGAGATGTTGGGAAGGAACTGGGAACTGATTCCCTGCTGGGCCATGGCAATGCGGTACTCGGCCCAGGCATGAGGATCGAGCGCGAAGCTGAGCATGGTGAGAGCTGCCAGGCCGAGCAGAAATCCGAGAGCGAGGCGGCCTGAGCGGCGACGCCAGCAGTCCACCAGGAGCACGGGCCAGAAGACGAGCAGCAGGTGCGGCTTGATCACTGTCAGAGAAAGGGCGAGACCTGCGACGAGCGGTCGCTTTCGACAGCAGAGGAAGAGGGAGACGGCAAACAACAGCACTGTGGTCGTTTGCCCATACAACAGAGCGAACGCGAGCGGTGCGAAGTAGATGAGCAGGTCGCGTTTCTCGGGGTGGTTGCGGGTCAGCATCCAGCAGGAAAAAGCAGCCAGCACAAGCATGAAGGCTGCCCAGAGCAGAGCCGCAACATGCAGGCTGGGATAGCCAAGGAACGCGACCAGGGGCAGCACCCAGGGAGGGTTCCGCATGAGGAACACCGGGCCGCGTTCCTGGAAACCGGCAAGGCGCTCCAGTTGCCGCACGGCAGCGGGGTCGTACGGATTATGTCCCGCGGCCAGCAGGCGCGCCGATGCCCAGTAGCAGACGAAATCGTGGCGAGGGTAGTCGCGAGTTGTGAGGGAGAAAAACACTCCCAGGCACGCCAGGATCACGAGGACCTGCGCGACAAAGGCGTTGAAGATCAGCTTGCGGCAGCGGCCGAACATCCGGTGGACCAGATCCAGCTTAGGGGATGATCGAAGAAACTTTCGATTGTACTTTTGAGGGAGAGGTGGCGTGCCGGATTCCGCAATGAACCCGGTACGCCGAGTCAGCGACCCTACACCGGCGGTGGATTGCGGAAGCTGGTGAGGCGCTGGTGCCAGTAGGGGTAAACCAGATTGACTTCGCTGGCAGCGTCGAGTTTCTTTACCTGTTCGGGAGTGAGCGTGAATGATGCGGCTTCGAGGTTCTGCTTCAGTTGCTCTTCGTTGCGCGCGCCGAGGATGACGCTGGAGACGGTGGGACGCCGGAGCAGCCAGTTGATAGCGATTTGCGGAACCGACTTCCCTGTTTCCTTCGCGATCTCGTCGATGGCGTCGACGACGCGGTAGAGGTATTCATCGCTGACGGGCGGTCCGGCTTCGGCTGTT
>DATEPN010000505.1:0-5288 GCA_035273225.1 Acidobacteriaceae bacterium
CGCAGCAGCACCGCCTTGAGGGGCGCGGGATCCCAGGCCGTGGTCGTCAGGAAATGGTGCAACTGATCGTAGGCGCCGCCGGCGACGAGCGCCGCGACAGGCTCCATGCTCTTGCGCGGGCTGGGCCCCAGCAGGCCCTCGATGTACAGCGGGGCCCAGTGGCGCTGGGTACGGCGCGGCAACGCCGCGAGATACGGGCGCAACCACTGGCGCAACTCACGCCGCCAATCCGCCCCCGCGCGCGCGGCGTCCGCGAGCGAGGGCAGCACCGAGCCACCGACTTCGACCATCTCGCACTCCCGCAACTCCTACCCCTACCTGCTGCAATTCACGTGCGGGGGAGCGATCACAATCTGCAAAAGTGGTAGTAGTGTGGAGCGGTAGGAGTTGTAGGGGTTCAGCGGAAATCGACCTTTAGGGCCGGCTGACGAAGTTGCACCTTTCCCTCGACCGGCGAGTGGCCGGAGGAGGAGTCGATGAGTCGAGAGAACGGACGCAACGGTAGGCGGCGGCATTTCACGCCCGAGGAGAAAGCCACCATCCTCCGGCGGCATCTCGCCGACAAGGTCTCGGTGTGGGACCTTTGCGACGAATACCACAGTGTCAGCGGGCCTTTGTGCGGCCAGCTGAATACCTGTTGCCGAACAACTCATGGCGGGCGTGACGGTCGGATTCGACCTTTACAAGACATGGAAGGCGGTCGCAGAGTGCAACTAGCAGACGAGATAAGGAACGACATAAGAGCAGCTAAGAAGCTGCGCCTACCCTGGTGGGGCGTATTGCTTGCCATCTTCGCCGGTACGCTTGGCGCTTGGCTGTTCGATCGTTTTGGAAGACTTGACCTCGAACTGCCATCATTGGATTGCATTATTGCACTTGGTGTCGTGCTTATCGTAAAGCGGAAGCTGTGGCGGCATGTGTGGTTTTGGATCACGATGGGCATCATCGCGGCGCTTCATGTGGCGTTGCTCCTCTTGATTCCCTGGACAACGAAGTGGGTTCCGGCGGTCGCGATTGCCGCGATGGTCGGACTGGACATCACAGCGGTGATCGCAATTGTTGATTTTGTCGGGCAATTCACTGGAGGGCCAGAGAACAGGTTGTGACCTGGCCGGCGGCCACAGGCAATGGCGCCGGTGACGGTACCGGCGAAATCCGGGATGGAGCCTAAGTCTAAGGGCCCGCAGACTCTCTACTGGAATAGGTCGATCTCGCGCCATCACGTGTGCGGCGGTGGTGGCGCGGTCGACCGCAGCGAGGCCGAGGTGCCCGTCGGAACTGATCCAGTAATTCCTGCCGATCCTCACCAGAAAGGGTCGGTACGCAAGAGTCCCTTCACGGAGGGGCAGGTCATCGGGATGCTGCAGGAGAGCGCGGTCGGCGCGGGCTCTGGGAGCTCTCCTGACCCAAGGTCCGCTACCGTTGGACGAGCGCTTCAGCGCAGTATCGCTCTTTCTTCTTGGATGCCATCTGGCGATGGTCTTCTCCCCGAGCAGGGGGCCGGCTCGACTCACGTTTAGCGGTTAGCTTTGATCTGGCCAGAGCCTCGAGAATTGCGGCAGAGACCAGAGAGGATGAGACGCAGTCGATTTAGCGAGGGACAGATCGCGATGGCGCTGAGACAGGCCGAAGCGGGGACCGCCGTCGCCGACATTTGCCGGAACCTCTAGATCACCGAGACCACGTTCTACCGCTGGGCCGCTGGATCAACGCGGGGTATGCATGCACGAGGTGAGACACTGGCGAGGAGAGACTTACAGGCTTGCTCGTGCTGCGTTCTACGGTGCGGTCCTGGCAAGCGTATGCTACACTCTCGTGAGCGCGCTCACCCTGCGGACGTTCCCAGGGCCGCTGTATTACATACCTATAATGGGAGGCACCGGCGGCGCGGTGTGGCACCTCCTCGACCGTGTGCCGCTGACCGGTAGGGGCTGGTGGTACTGCCGGTGGGTGATCGTTACCTTTGTCGGGTACATGTGCATTTTGCTACCATCGATGTTCTCGGAGCGGCCTGCGATCAGTGAGTTGCTGGGAATCCTGGGGATAGTTGTTGCATCCGGTATTTCTCTCGCTCACTACGCGGAGCGCCTGAGACGCAAAAAAACAACGGAGAGTAAATGAGGCGCGCTGTGCTGTGAAGCGCTGAAGGTTCGCAGTCTGGCGCCGACAGTGCTGTGTCCCGCCTCAGTTGAAATGTGACTCCGACCCGCTCCACACTGTGTAGTGGGAGCCGTCGATCGGAACGACGTTGCGAGGCGATCGGGCGACCACAACCTCCTCCTGCGTCTCGAGCCAGTCACGAATCTCGCTAGTGACGAAGACGAGTTCACCGTCCAGTTTGCGGTGCGGCAACTGCACCAACCCGGTCTTGAGGCTGGTTCGCCGATACACCCATGAACTCGGCTGGCCGAGCGCCTCTGTCAGTTCCATGATCCCGAGCCGCGTCTCGGCGGGAACGGTCCAGAGCTTCTCGCGCCAGCTCACCGGCCACGGCGCACCAGGGCCAGCCTGCGCATCGCCCTGTTCGGTATCCTCGACATCCTCCAGTAACGCGATCACGGCCCGCGCGGGCAGCAGCGTTTCCGCCGGCGTCTGCGTAAGCCACGCGATCGCGTCGCGCCGCTTCGCCATTTCTCGCCCTGGGGGCTGGAAGACTCTTTCAATTGGCAGTCGTGTACCAGGACCCATTGGGCTTCATCCATCGGAATGTTCGGAATGCGTGCGTCATCCCATAAGCTCGCCAACTCTCTAGCCATGCGCCTGAACGGCGTAGTCCCTGAGGGTTTCCGACTGACTGCCGAGGATCAAGGACTTGTGCTGCGGATTCACGGAACTTGGGATTCGAGGGTAGTTTCTCCCGAAATAGTTGAGGATGAGAGCCGCGATCTCGGAGAGCGATTGGAGACTACGGTATTTGCGGCGCTGGATTCCATCCAAGACAGCGTCACGGAGTACTTGCGGATACCGTGGCCGTCGGCCGACGGACGGAGTATGGCGGAGCCCGGCGTTCGGTACGACGGCGACGCCATCCACCTGTGGTATGGGGATTCCGAAAAGGCGGCGGTGCTCGGGCTCTCCGCAATCCCACTCTCAGAAGTTGTGAGTGAGAGCTGACGAGCCACCGTTCGGTTCCTTGCGCTGGATTCTGCGCTGAGTTGAACTGACAGCGGCACCCTGGGCTGGAAAGTAGGGGGTGCTCCAGGCGGCCCTCGCAATGGGAGGTGAGCCTGCCCAAGTAGCGATACCGAGATCCTAGGTTAGCTCACAGGTGGAGACTGGCGTCAGAGGACGAGCGCAATCAGGCTCGCCCTCGGTGCTTTCGTGGTGTATCGACGTTGACCTACACTCGCCGCATCGCCATGAGTCGACAGAGCAGTCAACCTGGCTTCTCGACTGAGTTCCGTGAGCGTGCGCCACCTGCGTCGCTAAGCGTCCGCGAGCCACGCACGCTCATCGAGGGTCTTGGGCGCGCGCGCCGTGCCCGTGGCGGATGACCGGGCTGTACTACCTACACAACGGGTGGTAAATCGGACCACCCGCAGCTTCATCTCCGATAACCGAATTGGCATTCGCGGTGAGGTGACCTCCGCAACCCGATGCAGTTATTCTTGCCGATCCTCGCCGCGGAGGATCGATGCGCAAGAGTCGGTTCACGGACGAGCAGATCCATCGGGAATCCTGCAGGAGAGCGCGGCCGACGCGAGACGTTCTATAAGTGGCGAAAGCCAGCGATCAGGTTCATGATCGCATTCCCCGCAGCGCTTGCCGCCGGGACGGTCATCGCCGCGCTCGGCGACTTGCTCGGGTTCTGGAGATGGTGACGTTGAGCAGCGCGCCTTGGCAAAATGTGGACGTCACTCATCGTCGCTGGCACCTCTGGGGACGTTGGCTTTCACTCCGCCACCAGATCGCAGTACGCAAACCGCTCGTCGCGCAGCACCACTTCCCCGCGCGCACAGCGCACCGGGTGCTCGAACAAGGGTCCCGCCGTGACGAAGGTGTGGAACTCCCCGTTCTCGCCGCACGGGTCCACACCCGCCGGGAGATCGCGCAGCAGCGCCGCGTCGTAGGCGCGCCCCGCGTAGTCGGCGGAGAGCGCCCGCGTGTCGACACACACCAGCGTCGCCTGGTATCCCTCGGCGACGAAGGCGGCGCCCAGTGCGGTGGTGTCGCGCCCCCACAGGGGAAAGAGCAGCGGACGGCCCAGCGCCGCGAACTGGCGCTCGCGGTAGGCGCGCACGTCCCGCAGGAAGAGATCGCCGAAGGCCACGGCGCGGGCCGCCGGCGCCGATTGCTCCAGCCGGGCCAGGGCATCGGCCATCGCGCGCTCGTACGCCTCGTTGCTGGCGCGCTGCGGGAGCTCGGCCTCCACCAGCCGCAGACCGAGGGCAGCGGCCTGGGCGTGCAACAGCTCGCGGCGCACGCCATGAATACTGATCCGCTCATAGCCGGTCGTGACCGTCGTGAGCAGGGCGGCCACCCGCACCGACGGGTCCGCGTTGAGCGCCGCGAGCGCGAGGGTGCTGTCCTTTCCCCCGCTCCAGGCGAGGATGACGTCCGTAGGCATCGTCATGCGCCTGTGTTCCCCGTCACACGCGTCCCGTCCATCTGTTTTGCCGAGTTGGACGTGCCGGACGAGCGGCGACGGCTCTTGACGCCGGCACTACCCGGCTTCAGTGTCTCTGCATCGCCGGCCGGAGACTCGCACGCGGGCCGCCGGGCGAGACTCTTGCAGCACGACGCTATCGTAGTCGAAGGAACGCCGGACAGCCCGCCCGACGCGAGTACCTCCCTAACCAGCGGTTCGTCCGCCACTCGCATGACGTCCTCGTCTCCGCGCGCCGCGTTCGTCGTCCTCGCGCTCGCCGGCCTCGCCGGCTGCGCCTCCACCGGCCGCTCCACCCAGCACCCCGCCACGAAGCCCCCGATGGTGACCTCGGAGGACATCGAGCACAACAGCGGGCAGACCATCGAGGAGCTGCTCCAATCCAAGGTACCTGGCGTCCTGATCACCCGCACCGCCAACGGCATCGCCCTCGAGATCCGCGGCACCAACTCCTTCATGGGCAGCAGCCAGCCCCTGTTCGTCGTCGATGGCATCCCGATGGAGCCGGGGTCCGGCGGCGTGCTCACCGGCGTCAACCCGCACGACATCGCGACCATTCAGGTGCTGAAGAACCCCGCCGACATCGCGATGTACGGGGTGCGAGGCGCCAACGGCGTGATCATCATCACGACCAAGCGAGCGGGCAAGGGCAGCTGACCCCCGCTGGCGCGGCGGCGACGAG
>DATEPN010000506.1:0-3212 GCA_035273225.1 Acidobacteriaceae bacterium
AAACGGGTCCTGTGCGAGCTGGCCTGAGCCTGCCCTGAGCGAGCCGCAGGCGAGTCGAACGGGGTAGAAGCCCCGGCCTTCAGGCCGGGGAACCAGGCGAATTTGAAATGAGGGCTTCAGCCCCGGTCCTGCGTCCCGCGCGACTTCAGACCCTCAAAGCGCGCGATTCACATCGACATCCACACCCTCTCAGAAAAAGAGTCCCAAATCTTCCTGGACATGCTGTCGAATCCCGCTCCCGCCGTTCGTCGTTATAGTGAAGGCGGGGCAACTGGCCCGGCTGACCACCTCATTCAGGAGAAGACAATGCCGCAATTTTTGATCGCTGGTTACCTCCCCGACGACTTCGACCCGTCCACCATGGACGAAGCCGTGGGCCGCAGCATTCATGCACTCAACCAGGAGATGATTGCCGCCGGCGTCAGGAAATTCGCCTGCGGCCTTGGCGCCGCCAAATCGCTGCGGCCGCAGAACGACGGCGGAGTCCTCATCACCGACGGGCCGTACCTCGAGACCAAGGAACACATCGGCGGTTTTTGGATCGTGGAATGCGCCGACATGGATCAGGCGCTGGCATGGGCGCGCAAAGGCGTCGTCGCCACCCGGGGGCAGGTCGAGGTCCGCGAGATCTTCTTCCAGCCGGCGCCAGTCGGCTAGAGTGCTCTCGCAGGAATTCCTCAGGCGTTAGGGAATTCTGTGCAGGCCTTGTCGAAATCCGGTCCTGCCGTTCGTCGTTACAGTGAGGGCGTGGCGACCGGCCCGCCTTCCATCGGTCAAAAAACTTAACGATAAGGAGCAAGGTCCATGCGCTTCATGATGATCGTGATCCCCAAAGGGTATGAGTCGGCGCCGCAGAACGCGGTTCCCAGTGCTGAAATCGTGGCAAAGATGATGGAGTACAACAAGAGCCTGCAGCAGGCGGGAGTCCTGCTTGCGCTCGACGGGCTGCTTCCTCCCTCGACCGCGGCTCGCGTTTCCTGGACAGACGGCAAAGTGACCGTCACCGATGGACCGTTTGCTGAAGCCAAAGAGGCCATCGGAGGCTACTGGATCATTCAGGTGCACTCACGGGAAGAAGCAATTGAATGGGCAAAACGGGTGCCGTCGATGGGCGACGGGATCATCGAAGTGCGCCAGATTCAGGAAATGAGTGATTTTCCCGAAGACGTGAAAAAGGCGGCGAAAGGATTCGAGGATCTGCCCAACGCAGCTGCTGCCAGGCCATGAGTGACATTCACAACACGATTGAGGCCGTGTGGAAGATTGAGTCCACACGGCTCATCGCCGCGATTTCCCGCGTCACCCACGACATCGGCATTGCAGAAGAACTCGCTCAGGACGCATTGGTCAGTGCCCTTGAGGTGTGGCCCGGCGAAGGTATCCCCGGAAATCCCGCTGCCTGGCTGATGACCGCCGCGAAACGGCGCGCCATCGATTCATTGCGCCGCGGGCAGATGCTGATCCAAAAGCACGAAGAATTGACTCGAGAACTTGAATCGCAACAGCAGCGGCTCGCAGATGCGATGGACCAGGCACTCGATCAGGTCATCGACGACGACGTCCTGCGGCTGATCTTTACCGCGTGCCATCCGGTGCTTGCCGTCGAGGGACGCATCGCGCTCACCTTGCGACTGATCGGCGGCCTCACGACGGCGGAAATTGCGCGCGCGTTCCTGGTACCGGAGAAAACCATGGGGCAGCGCATCTTTCGCGCAAAAAAGACTCTTACGGAAGCTCACGTTCCGTTTGAAACCCCGCGCGGCGACCAACTGAGCCGCAGGGTGGACTCCGTGCTCTCCGTGATCTACCTCATCTTCAATGAGGGATACACCGCGACCTCCGGAGACGAATGGATGCGGGCTGCACTCTGCGACGAGGCGCTGCGGCTCGGACGCATCCTGGCCCATCTTCTCCCCGGCGAGTCTGAAGTGCACGGACTTCTCGCACTGATGGAGTTGCAGGCATCGCGCGCTGCGGCACGCAAAGGAAAAAACGGTGAAGCCATCCTGCTGCCGGATCAGGACCGCTCCTTGTGGGACTTCACGCAGATTCAGCGAGGACTGGCTGCGCTCGAACACGCACAAAGACTCGGCGGCGGTGCCGGCAACTATGCCTTGCAGGCAGCGATTGCCGCCTGTCACACGCGAGCCCGCACAGCCGAAGAGACCGACTGGGATCGAATCGTGCTGCTCTACGATGCTCTGCTGCAGATCAGCCCGTCTCCCATCGTGGCGCTGAATCGCGCCGTCGCTGTCGGTATGGCACAAGGCCCCGCCGCTGGCCTCGCTGCACTCGATGCCATGGCCACATCCGGCGCTGACTCTGCCCTCGCTGGCTACCATCTGCTCCCCAGCGTTCGCGGAGACCTGCTGATGAAGATGGGCAGATTCACCGAGGCGCGCGAAGACATCCAGCGCGCCATCGCCATGACGCAAAACCTGCGCGAGCAGCAGTTGCTGACGGAACGGCTGAAGCAAATGGAGAAGGCAGCGTCGTGAACCTGGGCGCGGTTCAGCCTGTGCAAGTCTCCATGCTCCTCTCCGCGCAGCGTATTACCATAAACAGTCCCTCGGGAGAGAGCCTTGCCCATCCGCACCATCATCGAGCCCTTCCGCATCAAGAGCGTCGAGCCCATCCGCTGGACCACCCGCCCCCAGCGCGAAAAACTCCTCGAAGCCGCGCACTACAACATGTTCCTGCTCCCGGCCGACGACGTCCTCATCGACCTGCTCACCGACTCCGGCACCGGCGCCATGTCGACGCACCAGTGGGCCGCGATCATGGAAGGCGACGAGAGCTACGCCGGCAGTCGCAGCTTCGTCCGCTTCCGCGACTCCGTCCAGGACATCTTCGGCTACACGCACGTGATCCCCACCCATCAGGGCCGTGCCGCCGAACGCATCCTCTTCGGCGTCTCCTGCAAAAAAGGCTCCATCGTCCCCAACAACACCCACTTCGATACCACCCGCGCCAACGTCGAATTCACCGGAGCCGAAGCCGTCGATCTCCTCACCGAAGCCGGACGCCAGCCCGCGCCCCCGCACCCCTTCAAGGGCAATATGGATGTCGTCGCCCTCGAGCAACTCATCGCCCGCGTCGGTCGCGACCGCATCCCGCTGGTCATGCTCACCGTCACCAACAACTCCGGCGGAGGCCAGCCCGTCTCGATGGAAAACGTGCGCGCCGTCAGCGCTGTCTGTCGCCGCCACGGC
>DATEPN010000507.1:0-9763 GCA_035273225.1 Acidobacteriaceae bacterium
GATATTTATCCGTACAGCATTCGCAATTCTCTCACGCCGACAACGAATACAACGGCACCGAAGCTGACGAATAACATGTTCCCCTCGTTCTCCACTCTGGGCCCGTTCCCCGTACAAACGTTGACCTTCCTGGCTGTGATCGAGTCGGATAACCCGCTGAACCCGTATGTCCAGTCCTGGACGGCCGGTGTTCAACGCGAGTTGGCCCACAACACTACCGTTGAGGTGAACTACATCGGCACACATGCCGTCCATCTCCTGGACCGGCACGATATCGCGCAACCGAATGCGATCCCGTCCGACAGCCTGGCATTCTGCCAGGAACAAGTGAACGGGGTCTACGTGAATCTGCAGCAGGCGCCGTGCAGTAATGCCAGTCGGCGGCCCTACCCCAATTTCTCGAACATCTATATCAACAGCGACTGGCATGGGTACTCGCACTACAACGGCATGAACCTGAAGTTCGAGCACCGTGCTCGTGACCTCGCGGTCACCGCTGCGTATACCTGGGCTCAGAGCAAAGACGACAAATCGGCTGCGGCCGGCGTTGGCGCCACTGGTTCCGGGTTCCAGGGCTTTATGGACAATCACCACCCGAATCGAGACTACGGATTGTCGGATTTCGATGTGGATCAGAGATTCGTGGCGAGCTACGTCTATCAGCTGCCCTTCGGTCGCGGGAAGAAGATGGCCTCCGGCGTCGGCCGCGCGGCCGATCTGGCGATTGGCGGGTGGGAGACTACTGGTATCGCGACGTTCCAGGCGGGATTCCCCTACAGCGTGACGGCATCCGACGTCGGCGGAGTTCTCGGCACGTTCTTTCAGCGTGCCAACAGCGTGCCCGGCTGCAACATTCACCAGGGTCTGACAAAGGTGCTGCAACGGGTGAACTTCGCCTGCTTCACGCAGCCTCCTTTGGGTGTATATGGCGACACGCCGCGTAACACGCTTCGTCAGCCGGGGATCAATAACTGGGACATGGGAATTGGGAAGAGCTTCCCGATCGGCGAGCGTGTTCAGTTCAAACTGAACGGGGACTTCTTCAACGCCTTCAACCATCACCAATACGCAATTGGCACGGGTGCTTTGATCGGCAGCGGAGCAGGTGGAGGATCCGCCATCAGCAACTCCATAACTTCGACCACTGCCGGTCAGATTACAGCTGCCTCCGCGTCCCGCATCATTCAGCTCAGCGGCAAGCTGGTGTTCTGAGCCTTGTCGTCGCATCTCTTCCTCCTGTCCCGCCACGTCTTCGGACGTGGCGGGTTCTTCGTAACGGAGCTAGACTCAAGCGCATGAAATTCATCCGGGTCCGAATTTGCTGTGTCGTCGCACTGGGTTGCGCGCTGCCGGTTGCGCTGGCGCAGAGCAGCCAGGATGAGCAGGCGGCCCGCTATGCGGCCGCCGGGCAGCAGGCGATGATGCAGGGGGACTACGCAGTCGCGCAGCAAAATTTCGAGCAAGTGGCGAAGCTGGAACCTGCGGTTGCAGAAGTGCATGCTACGCTCGCGGCCATTTACTTCAAGCAGCGGACGTATGACCGCGCCGTGCATGAGATTCGAACGGCGCAACGGCTGAAGCCGGGTCTGCCGAAGCTGGATAGTCTGCTGGGCGCTTCGCTTGCCGAGCAGAGTCATTACGCGGAAGCGCTGCCGCATCTCGAGCGGGGCTTCCGTCAGGAGCGTGACCGCGAGGTGCAGCGGATGTGTGGGCTGGAACTGTTGCGCAGTTACACGGAACTGGGCCGTGATGCTGATGCGGTACAGATTTCCCTCTCGCTGAATAAGCTGTTTCCCGATGATCCGGAAGTGCTCTACCACACCGGTCGTGCCTACGGGGCGTACGCGTACGAGGTGATGGAAAAGCTGCACGACTCGGCGCCAAATTCAATCTGGATGCTGCAGGCGCAGGGCGAGGCGAATGAAAGCCAGAAGAACTGGGACGCGGCGATTGTTGCGTTCAATCATGTTCTGGTGCTCGATCCAAAGAGGCCGGGTATTCACTACCAGCTGGGCCGTATTCATCTGGCGCGGTTCCGCGATTCTCAGGATCCGAAGGATCGGGATGCGGCGGTGCAGGAATTCAAGGCGGAACTCGGTTCGGATCCACAGAACGGCAACGCGCGGTATGAACTGGCGACGATCCAGGCGGATCTCGGCAACCTGAACGAGGCGCATGAGGAATATGAACGCGCGCTCGAGAGCTTTCCTGATTTTGAAGAAGCGCTGGTGGGGCTTGCCGGGATCGATCTGCTCGATCAGAAGGCGGCTGACGCCGTTCCTCTGCTCGAGCATGCGACGCGGCTGCGTCCCGATGATGAAGTGGCGTGGTGGCGCCTTGCACGAGCGCAGCGCGCTACGGGCAATGTGGAAGGGCAGAGAAAGGCGCTGGCTGAGTTTCAGAAGGTGCACAGGACGACGCCGGTGACACTCCGAGGGTCGAACCCGGTGGATGCTGTGACACCGCAGCAACTGGATGCGAGCGCCCAACCGCAGTGAGCGGCTGGTGGCGAAGACGACTGACATGGAGGATGAGGGATGAGATTCCGATCCGGCGTGTGGGGAATTGTTGGATGGTGCTGCGCTTTCGCGGTGCCCGCATTGGGGCAGAATGCTGAGACGGTCTCGATCGACTGGAACAAGGCGATTCTTGTTTCGAAGTCCACGCCCACACTGCAGGTGGTCGTTAATCCGATGCTGGAGCGTGGCTCGCCTATCCACGACGGCTCGTTCCAGGCGCTGAAAGATCTGGGCGCGGATTATGTGCGGTATGTGCCCTGGCTGCCGTATCCGCGGCTGGCCGTCGCTGAGCTACAGCCGCCTACGCCGAGTGGCACCTCGTGGGATTTCAAGCTGATCGATCCGATGACCAAAGACTTTCTGGATGCGACGAGCGGTCACTCGACGATCATGAATTTCAGCACGATCCCGGCCTGGATATTTCGGACCGATAAGCCGGTGACCTATCCGGATGATCCGAATCAGGTGTACTGGCAGTACACGCAGGGCACGGAGTTGCGGGATCCCACCGGCAAGGAACTGGGCGACTATTATGCGCGTCTGGTGAGCTGGTACACGAAGGGCGGATTTACGGACGAGAACGGAAAACGGCACGAGTCGGGTTACCACTATTCGTTTCCAATCTGGGAAGTGCTGAACGAAGTGGAGATGGAACACAACACTACGCCGGAACAATACACGCAGCGCTACGATGCCATCGTCTCCGCGATCCATCAGGTCAGTCCGGAGACAAAGTTTATGGGACTGGCGCTCGCTTTTCCGAGCCGCGAGCCGCAGTACTTCGAATACTTTCTGAATCCGAAGAACCACAGGCCGGGGATTCCGCTCGACTACATCTCGTTCCACTTCTATGCTTCGCCGGCGCTCGACGAATCTCTCGACACCTGGCAGCACACCTTCTTCGATCAGGCGGACGGATTCATCGCGGCCACGCGGTACATCCTTGCGATCCGCGACCGGCTGTCACCGCAAACGAAAATCGACACGGATGAACTGGGGGTCATTCTGCCGACGGATGGGCTCGAAATTCGCGCTAATAAGGCGCTGCCGGATCATATTCCGCACCGGTACTGGAACGCGGCCGGCGCGCTGTATGCGTATTTGTTTGTTGAGCTGTCGAAGCTGGGAGTGGACGTGATTGGCGAGTCGCAGCTGGTGGGCTATCCATCACAGTTTCCCAGCGTTTCGATGATCGATTACAACAATGGCAAGCCCAATGCGCGGTACTGGGTGCTGCGGCTGATCAAGGACAATTTTCACGCCGGCGACAAGCTGGTGACGACGGCTCTGCAGGGTTCGGGCAGCGCGGATCCGCCGGTGGTGCAGGCGTTTGTGACGCAGCAGGGCAGAAAGCTGCTTGTGGTGAACAGGGCGAACGAGGAGAAGACCGTTGCATTACCGGCGGAGTTCGCGGGCGCCAGTTGCGTGACGGTCGATGAGTCGACGGGCGATGATGCGCCACGTACCGGGGCTGTGAGCGGTGCGAATCTGACGCTGGCGCCATTCGGGGTCACGGTGGTTACGGCGCATTAGGCAGGAGGGATTTTGCTGCGGATTGGGCTGTGCGGCATCGGACTGGATGCATACTGGCCGCAGTTTGCCGGATTGCGCGAGCAACTGGAAGGAAACCTGCGGCAGGTGCAGCAGCGGCTCGAGCGCATGGGGGCTTCTGTTGAGGCGCTGGGCCTGGTCGATACGCCGCAGCGATCTGTGGAGGCGGGCCACGCCTGCCGCCGCAGCGACATCGATGTGCTCTTCCTGTATGTGACAACCTATGCTCTGTCGAGCACGGTTCTCCCGATGATGCAGCGGGCCGGGGTTCCGGTGATTGTCCTGAACATGCAGCCCGGGCCGCGCATTGACTACGACGCTTTCAACCGGTTGCCAAACCGCACGGCGATGACGGGGCACTGGCTCGCGTGGTGCTCAGCGTGCCCGGTACCGGAGATTGCCAATGTGCTGCGACGCGCGGGGATTGCTTTTCATCAGGTGACGGGGGCTCTGACTGATGATGTGACCTGGGGTGAGATCGAGGAGTGGGTGTCTGCCGCACAAGTGAGGACCGGTCTTGCGGCGAATCGTCTGGGGCTGATGGGGCATTATTACGGCGGCATGCTGGATGTGGCTACGGATATCACGCAGGTCTCCATCACGTTCGGCAGTCATATCGAGTTACTCGAGGTTGATGAACTGAGCGCGCTGCGCTGTCAGGTGAGCTCGGAGCAGTCTGCACGGCGAGTAAATGAGTTCAGGGAGCACTTCGATGTGCTGCCGGACTGCTCCTCGGACGAGCTGGAGCGAGCAGCGCGTACCTCCGTAGCGCTGGACGAATTCGTGCGGGAGCACGATCTGCAGTCGCTGGCGTACTACTACAAGGGGACGGGTGTCGAGGCAAACGAAGATACGATGAGTTCGATCATCCTGGGGACCTCGCTGCTCACGGCGCGCCATATTCCAGTGGCCGGCGAGTACGAAGTGAAGAACGTGCTGGCCATGAAGATCCTGGACCTTTTCCATGCCGGCGGATCATTCACGGAATATTACGCACTCGACCTGGCCGATGACATTGTGCTGATGGGGCACGATGGTCCTGGGCACATTGGGATCGCGGAGGGCAAGACGCGAGTGCGTCCGCTTGAGGTGTATCACGGCAAAGTGGGGCGGGGACTTTCTGTCGAGATGTCCGTGCGCTACGGTCCCGTTACACTTCTCTCTGTCGCAGAAGATCGCGATCATGGTTTTCGGTTCGTCGTCGCGGAAGGGAAGTCGGAGGCGGGACCGACTCTGGCGATCGGAAACACCAACAGCCGCTATCGGTTCAGCATCGGTGCGCGGCGTTTCGTTGAACGCTGGAATGAGCAGGGGCCCGCACATCATTGTGCCGTGGGGACCGGCCATCTCGCTGCGCGCATCCGGAAGCTGGCAGATCTGTTGCAGATTACCTGCATACAGGTCTGCTGACTTGTCACGTCCGTGCAGAGCGAAGTCGTGGGCGAACCCTATATTCGCGCGTGCAATCCGGTGGCAAGAAATCCGCACCGCTCTCGAGGTCCTGACAAAAGTAATGTGATTTGCAGCACATACAGGCGTTAGGCCCACTCCGTTATCACTTGATCCAGGGATGCACAGCGTCCGGCGCTGCTGTTGCGCCGGGGCTCTGCGCCATGGAGAACGGAGTCATGGGCAATTTTAAGGACGGAAGCCACCTGCTCCGACTGGCAGGAGTTTACGTCGCCGGTACGTTATCGTTCCTCGTTATTCGCGCATTCGTGGTTCCGCATAGCTTTGGGCAGTATGGGCATTACCGAGGCGCGGCGATCACGGAAATTGCGGCTCATCCTGCCAGATTTGCGGGACACCAGACCTGCGAGACGTGCCACACGGATGTCGCGCAGACGAAAAGCGCAGGCAAGCATGCCGGGGTGAACTGCGAGGCCTGCCACGGTCCGCAGGCGAAGCACGCAGACGATCCGGCGAGCGTGGATCCTGGCAAGCCGGACACCGCTGTGTTGTGCGTCCAGTGCCATGGTGCCAGCGCGGCGCGCCCGAAAGACTTTCCTCAGGTCAATGCGGATGAACACTCCGGAGGGGCTCCGTGCGGAACGTGCCACCAGCCGCACAGCCCGGTGATCACCGCGGGAGGTACGCAATGAATATCACGCGACGTCGTTTGCTGCTGCTTTTGCCGGCGGCGGCCATTGCATGGGAGTCGGTGCTGGCAGGAACGCCGGAGCAGGCCCCCAATTACGACAAGAGCCAGCACTGGTGGAGCATGCTCATCGACATCCCGAAGTGCATCGGATGCGGGAACTGCGTCCGCGCATGCCAGGCGGAGAACGATGTGCCGGAGGGATTCTTCCGTACCTGGGTGGAGCGCTACCACGTGACCGACGGGAATCTGGAAAATCCTGAGGTGGTCTCGCCGGAGGGCGGGAAGCACGGATTTCCGGCGGCAAAGGAAGATGCAGGGAAGTATTTCTTCGTGCCGAAGCTCTGCAATCACTGCGTGGACTCTCCCTGCACGCAGGTATGCCCGGTGGGGGCGACCTTTATCACTCCGGATGGGGTAGTTCTGGTCGACCAGAAATACTGTCTCGGGTGCGCGTATTGTGTGCAGGCGTGTCCTTACGGATGCCGGTACATCCATCCGGAAAAGAAGGTGGCGGACAAGTGCACGCTTTGCTACCACCGCATCACGAAAGGGCTCACGACTGCGTGCTGCGAGGCGTGCCCGACGGGCGCACGGCAACTGGCGGACCTGAAGAATCCCAAGGACCCGATTCACGCATTCCTGAAGACGCACAGCGTGCAGGTGCTCAAGCCGCAGATGGCGACGGGCGCGAAGGTTTACTACAACGCTCTCGACGGATCGGTCCGGTAACGCAGAGAGGAGATGCTCATGCCTGGTGTGGAAGGCTCAATGTATCCGAACGAGATCTCGCTCTACTGGAGCGTGCTGATCGTTCTGTATCCGTTCATTACCGGACTGGTGGCGGGGGCGTTCATTCTGGCTTCGCTCGAGCGCGTGTTCCGGGTGGAGGCTGTGAAGCCGACCTACCGGCTGGCGCTGCTGACTGCCTTGGCCTTTCTGATGGTGGCGCCGCTGCCTCTGCAACTGCACCTGGGCCACCCGGAACGTTCCTATGAAATGTATCTGACGCCGCATCGTTCTTCGGCCATGGCGATGTTCGGATTCATTTATCTCTGGTACCTGATGGCGGTGCTGACGGTGGAGATCTGGCTGGACTACCGGGCGGACATCGTGCGGATGGCGCAGAGCACGACAGGATGGCGGCGGCTGGTGTATCGCGTGCTGACGCTCGGCTCGTACAACGTGAGCGAACGCGCGTTGCACATTGACGATCGTGTGGGATGGCTGATCACACTGATCGGCATTCCATCTGCGTTTCTGCTGCATGGATATGTTGGCTTCATCTTTGGCTCCATCAAAGCGAACCCGTGGTGGTCGTCGCCGCTGATGCCGGTGGTGTTTATCTTCTCGGCGATGGTGTCGGGGATTGCCGGGGTAATGCTGCTGTACATGGCTATTACAAAGCTGCGGCGGCAGATCATCGACATCAAGTGCGTCGACACGATCGCGCAGTATCTGCTCTACATCTTCGTCATCGATTTCAGCCTGGAGATGCTGGACCTGATCCACCGGATCTACGAGGCCGATGAGTCGTTCCGCAGCCTGGACTTCATGGTGCATACGCGCTTGTGGTTCTCGCAGGTGGTGCTGCAGATTTGCATTGGGACAGTGGTGCCGATTCTGATGCTGGGACTGGTGCAGGTGACGAAGATTGCTGCTGAGGCACGGAAGAAGATCTACGCTGTAGCGGGGTCGCTGGCGCTGGTCGGGATCTTCGCGATGCGCTGGAATGTCGTGATCGGCGGTCAACTGTTCTCGAAGAGCTTTCTGGGGTACACGACGTACAAGATGGAACTGGCGACACGCGAGGGGCTGCTGATGGCCATCGCGCTGACGATTCTGCCGCTGGTGATCCTGGCCGTGCTGATGCAGATTTTTCCGCCCTGGCCGGAGTCGCGGGAGGTGGCCGAGCCTGTCGCTGTGGCAGCCGGGGATTAGTCGGGATTCACGACAGAGAATTTCTCCTCCAGCAGGTTGCGGCCGTGCCGTGGTGCACGGCCGCATTCTTTTGCCGCTCGGCTGCGTAATGCCGCGCCAACGTACGTCCGGAGCAACCCTTGATTCGGCTGCAGGCCCCTAAATGACCAAGGGGCACGCCAGCCAGATTCACACGAGGGGAAATCAATGACACGAAAAGTTATGCGGAACTTTGGGCTGTTGGTACTGCTGATTGCAGCAGCAACGCCGGCGAGTATGGCGTTCGGTCAGGCGCCCAGCGTGGCGGATAAGGAATTTGTCCGTAAATCAATCGAAACGAACAATGCGGAAATTGCTGCGGGGCATCTGGCGCTGGCTCAGGCCGGGGCCAACGACGTGAAGCAGTTCGGACAGACCCTGATTCACGATCACACGTTGCTGAATAACCAGATGAAGCCTTTGGCGCAGCAACTGGACGTGGTCGTTGCGCCGGGGCAGGTGGATCCAAAAGACCAGGCGCTCGCGAATCAGCTGAAGGATCTCCGCGGCGAACAGTTCGACGAGCAGTTCATTGCGGCGATGGTCCAGGGGCACAATCAGGCCGTACAGGACACGCAGACGGAGGCTTCCAACGGTCAGGATGCAAAGATCAAGGCAGCTGCAGCCAAGGGGCTCCCGGTGATCCAGAAGCATCTGCAGATGGCGCAGAAGCTGGCGCAGGCACATCACGTGGAGACGGGAAAGCAGTAGAGCGGCGTCTGCTCTGGTTTGCGCGCAGAGCCGTCCTCACACGTGCTCTTCCTGCGCACGGGCGAGTTTCGCCGCGTGCAGGTGACGGTTGAGCTTCCAGCGGCAGAGGCCATAGGTGGTCAGCCACGTGACCGCGGGCGCGATGAAGAAGAGAATGCGCAGGAGAACCCTGACATCCACGACGGAAGTATCGGTAGCGATCGCGATGACGTCGTCGCCGCCTGCAAAGAGCAACACGAGCACCATCATGATCAGGCTGCATCCGAGCGCGGTGTTGAAGGGCTGCTGCAAGGGCAGGCGCAGCACGTGGTGCTCGCGGAAATCGAAAAAGATGAGCTTATCGATCCACGGCCAGCAATAGAGGAAAAGAAAGATCAGCCCCGGGAAGAGGACGGCAGGGAAAAAGAGTTCGGGAACGAGCCAGTGTCCGAGGCGAAGATTGATGCCGGGGAAGAGGCGCATGGCTCCCTCAACCCAGCCGAGGTACCAATCGGGCTGTGCGCCGGGCAGAATGGCGGCGGGGTCGTTCGGTCCGTAGACCCAGATGGGATCGATCTGCACGAGCGCTCCCAGTCCGGCAAGCATTCCAAAGACCAGGAAGAACAGCCCGAGCGATTTCAGAGTGTACGAGGGCCAGAGTCGCGAGCCGACGATGGTCGTGTCGGTACGTTTGGGGCCGGGGTAATTGGTGTGCATCTGCCGCCAGATAATGGAGAGATGGGCGCCGATCAGGAGCGCGATGAGAGCGGGCACGAGAAAGATGTGCAGGGCGTAGAAGCGGGGGATGATTGTGTCCGCCGGTGGCGCGGCGCCGAAGAAAAGAAATGCGAGCCACGGACCAATGATGGGGATCGACAGCACGATGGCGTAACCGACGCGCAGGCCGGCGCCGGAGAGGAGGTCGTCGCAAATGGAGTAACCGAAG
>DATEPN010000508.1:0-3084 GCA_035273225.1 Acidobacteriaceae bacterium
GTCAGGTTCTCGATCAGGATGTCGTGAAAGTGCGGCGTCAGCCGCGTCTCCGGCTGTGCCGTGTCGTGCTCGGGGATGCGCGGATAGTACTCGGTCACCAGCACCGCCGTTTTCACGTCCTGCATCTTCAAGTCGCGGAAGGTCAGGTGCCCGATATCCGCCCCCCGGTCGCGGTTCGACTTCACCCGCACGCCGTTGTCCGTATCCCTGAACTGAATGCGCTCCGCCAGCACATTCTGCACGCCGCCCGCGGTTTCACTCCCGATCGACATGCCATGCCCGTGCAGAAACGTGCAGTCCCACACGTGAATATCGGTGCTCGGATCATCCGGCCCCGGTGAGTTCGCCTCGCCGGATTTGATGGCCACATTGTCGTCACCCACATCGATCGTCATGTTCGAGATGTTCACGTGATGCGACGAAAACGGATCGATGCCGTCCGTATTCGGCGAGTGCTGCGGCGCCAGAATCTTTCCATCGCGGATCGTAATGTCGTCCGAGTAGTAGGGCACCACCTGCCACGACGGCGAGTTCTGAATCGTCACATGCTCGATCAGAATGTGATGGCAGTGGTCGAACACCATCAGCCGCGGACGAAAAACACCCGCGCCCATCACCCCGTGCTCCTTCTGCCCCCGTGCTTCAGCCCACCAGCTTTCGCCGTTGCCGTCGATCGTGCCCCCGCCGCTGATCGTCAGATTGTCGGCATTGGCGGCGCTGATCAGCGACTGCCGCCCCGGTGTCCGCAGCACCGTCATCTCCGGATAATCCGCGTGATCCGCCGATCCCAGCAGCGTCGCTCCGCTCTCCACGTCCAGCGTGATGTGGCTCTTCAGCACGATCGGCCCCGAGAGAAACGTTCCCCCGGCGAGCCGCACCGTGCCTCCGCCCTTGTTCGCGCATGCGTCGATCGCGGCCTGCAGCGCGTGCGTGTCGTTCGTCTTGCCATCGGCCTTCGCCCCATAATGCTTCGCGTCGCAAACGCGGGCCGCGTGAGCACAAACCGACCCGGCGAGAAGGCCGGTGAGAATCAAAACCTGCAGGATGCGCGTACGACAAGTGCGGTTCATCATGGCTCCAGTTCGAATTTGGCCAGATTCAAGTGGTCTGACCTCTTGATATTCATACCACGCGGCCAAATACCCGCACCACTCGCGCCCTTCTGCAAAGCCCAGCCGCGCTGCGGCCTGAGCGCCCCTGCCCAGGTTGAACAACTGAGTACCACCGGGCTCCCCCTGCCCCATCGGTGCTATGGGAACCGCCGCTCCCGGCGATACAATCCGGCCAATGACGATCAAAGTTCTCATCCGCGCGAACGATCAGCTGCTGCGGACCTTCACCTTCACGCACACCACCAGCGTTCCCGTCCCGCAGGCCGGCGAAGCGGTGATGAATCCCAAAAATGAGGGAGAGGCCCTCAAGGTGGAGCGGCGCGAGTTCGAGTACGGAACCGACCGCCTGAAGATCACGCTCTACTGCTCGGTCCTCGGACGCGTCAAGGTTCTGCCCGTCGACTAGTCGCTTCTGCTAGTCGCGCTTCTGCGGGCTCCCGATCTGCTCCAGCAGCTCCGTTACCGCGCGCGCCAGTTGGCTGTCCGTATCGTCCAGCGTCTCGCCCGGCTGCCGCACCACCTCCACATCCACCGCCCGCGGATGCATCTCCATCGTCTGCCCGCGCAGATCCTGCACGCGCGTGAACGGCACCCGCACCACGGAGCCGTCGATCAACTCCCTTCCCCCGGTGTAGATGATCCACCCCGCCGTCGGCGTGCCGACCACCTTGCCCAGGTGCAGTTCGCGGTAACCTTCCGTAAAATCCTCCGCATCCGACAAGGACGATTCATTCGTCAGCAGAATTGTCGGCTTGCCCAGCGCCCGCTGCCCCAGCACCTGCCGCGACGGAACCGTCGGATAGCCCCGCGTCGTCATCAGCAGATAATTCTTCCGCGTGAAGACGTCCAGCGCGTATCCATTCACATACCCGCCGTTGTTGTTCCGAACATCCACGACCACCCCGTCTTTGCCCTCATTCTGCGCGTCCAGATCGATGTAGAGCTGCTTCAGCGCGTGATCGCTCATGTCCGCGAGGTGGACGTATCCCAGCCGCCCGTGGCTCAGCTTGTCGACCATCGCGCGGTTCTGCTCCACCCAGGCGCGATACAGCAGCCCCGCCTCCTCTGCTGTGTCCACGGGCTTCACCACCGCATCGCGCTCCTTGCCATCCGTACCCGCCATGCGCAGCACCACGCGCCGCCCCACCTGATCCTCCAGCAGATGATCGAGGTTCGTATGCGGCCCAAGCTCCTGCCCGTTAACCGCCAGTAGCTTTTCGCCGGGCTTGATGCTGCCCTCCACCGCCGCTGGCCCCAGCGGCACCACTTCGCGGACCACCAGACCCTTCCCCGCCTCGTAATCCTCGCGCACAAAGCGCAGCCCCAGCCGCCCCGTCCGCACGTTCGGCTCGGCCATGTGCCCAATCCCCGTGTGCGAGCTGTTCAGCTCGCCGATCATCAGGTTGATGTCGCGCCGCATCTCGTCCCCGGTGCGCGCCCCTTCGATAAACGGTTCGAACTCGTCGCGCAGCGCCGTCCAGTTCTGCCCATTGAACTTCGCATCGTAGAAGAACCGGTTCAGCACACTCCAGGCTTCGTCGAACGCCACCTGCTTATCCTGGTTGAAGTCCACCTCCAGGCTGGCGGTCACTGGAATCGCCTTCGATTCGTGCCCCTCCACCGCGACCTGATGCGGCTGCCCGTTCTCCAGATAAACCAGTGCCTTCGAATCCGGCGTGAAATAGTAGTCGCTCTTCCGCGCAGGCGTCGTCGTCAGCTGCCGCGCCACCGGCGGCTCCTTCGCGGTCTCGTCGAGCGACCAGGCATACAGATTCGAATGATTCCCCACCATCGACGAGAACACCACCGTCTTCCCATCCGGACTGATCATCGGGTGCACCGCGCTCATCCCCACCGGCAGCAGCGTCAGCCGCTCGCGGATGCCGTCGAACGCAATCGCAAGCGGCTCGTTCTTCTTTGCCTTGGTGCCCGCTGGCTGCTCCGCTCCGGACTTCGCTTCAGCTTTCCCCTC
>DATEPN010000509.1:0-5773 GCA_035273225.1 Acidobacteriaceae bacterium
GCCGGCATCCCGCCTTCGAGCGCATCTTCGGCGTCGGCTACTTCCGCAAAAAGGTCAGCAGCGCCAACTACGCCATCGACCAAATCCTCTTCGCGCCCTTTGGCGATGACCCCGTCCTGCTCTCCCAGGTCGCGATCACCAGCCACAGCGCAAACCCCGCCTCGCTGCGCTGGATTGAATACTGGGGCTGCCAAACCCACGAGTTCACCTTCCGCGCTTTCATCGAATCGTGGACGCGCATCGGCACGCCCCCGCAACTTCGTCGCCGCCTCGGCCAGCGCTACACCCATCGCGTCCGGCCCATCGACGGCCGCCGCGGCCTGCTCGAATCCCGCCAGTTCCTCGGCGACAGCCCACAGGACGACGCCATCTGGCAAAAAATGCGCGAGCAGCTCAAAGCGCACCCGAACGGCTTCATCGCCCCCATCCCGGACCCCAGGCCCGGCACCTGGTTCGACGGCGGCGAAGTCCCGCAGACCTTCCTCGTCTCGCTCGACGAGCCCGCCACCGCGTTCAGCACCGACGCCGCCGGCTTCTTCGGCTCCGGCGGCCCCACAAATCCCACTGGACTCGCCCATCCCCTCACCAGCACCTCGCCCGAGGCGCCCACCGGACTCCTGCTCGAGCGCACCCTCCACCTCGCCCCCGGCGAATCCCGCACGCTCCACTTCCTCTACGGCTATCTGCCCGCCGGCCACAACCTGCAACAGCTCATCGATCGCTACACTCCGCTGGCCAAAACCGCGCTCGCTGCCTCATGCGATGCCTGGAAGCGCAGCGCTCCGCACTTCGCCGTCGCCTCCGCCCCATGGGTTCACCGCGAAACCACCTGGAACCACTACTACCTCCGCAGCAGTCTCACCTTCGACGACTACTTCAACCAGCACATCCTCAACCAGAACGGCTACTACGAATATGTGATGGGCTTCCAGGGCGCCGCCCGTGATCCCCTGCAGCACGCCCTCCCCTTCCTCTTCACCGATCCCGCCGTCGTCCGCAGCGTCCTGCGCTACACCCTCAGCGAAGTCCGCGAGAACGGCTCCGTTCCCTATGCCATCACTGGTCACGGTGTAGTCGCCCCCATGGTCTCCGACAACGCCAGCGACCTCCCGCTCTGGCTCCTTTGGGCCGTCAGCGAATACGTGCTCGCCACCCGCGATACCGCATTCCTCAGCGAACCAATCCCCGCCCGCGTCAGCGGATCCGGCTCCGATACCGTCGTCAATCTCCTCGCCCGCTGCTATCGCCATCAGGTCAACGACGTCGGCACCGGCGAACACAGCATCTGCCGCATGCTCGCCGACGACTGGAACGACGGACTCCTCGGCACCTGGGCGCAGTCCGACTTCGCTGAAGCCGAAGCCAAGGGCGAAAGCGTCCTCAACTCCGCCATGTCCGCCTGGGTCTTCGACCGGTACGCGACCATGCTCCGCTCCGCCGCAGTCGACCTCCCACCCGATCTCCTCGCCAAAGCCGACAAGCACCGCCAAGCCGTCCGCGCCCAGTGGACCGGCCGCTGGTTCCGCCGCTGCTGGCTCGGCCCCAAACTCGGCTGGCTCGGCGAAGACACGCTCTGGATCGAGCCCCAGCCCTGGGCCATCCTCTCCGGAGCCGCCACACCCGAGCAGACCCGCACCCTCATCGCCTCGATGAACGAACTGCTCCGCCGCGGCCCCATCGGCGCCACGCAGATGAGCGAGCAAGGCCCCGACATCAGCAAACCCGGTCTCTTCGACGCCGGCACCATCGTCCGCGGCGGCATCTGGCCTTCCCTCAACCAGACCCTCGTCTGGGCCCTCGCCGCCACCGATCCCGCTATGGCCTGGGACGAATGGAAGAAAAACTCCTTCGCCCTCCACGCCGACGCCTACCCCGACATTTGGTATGGCACATGGAGCGGCCCCGATTCATACAACGCACCGTTCAGCAAAACGCCCGGAGCCACCGGCAGCCCCGGCTTCGAGGGAGCCGACTTCCCCGTCCTCAACCTCCACGCGCACGCCTGCTTCCTCTACTCCGCCACCAAACTGCTCGGCATCAACTTCAACGAGCACGGCCTCGAACTCCGCCCCGCCCTCCCCGCCGGCCCGTATCGCTTTGAAACGCCTCTCGTCGGCATAGCATCCCCGCGCGAAGGTCACTACGAAGGCTGGTACGCGCCCTCGCGCCCCGGCGCCTGGACCCTCACCATCCATCTCCCCGCGGCAATCGCCGAGCGCATCCGGCACGCCACCGTCAACGGATCCTCCACAGCGCTCCACCGCGCTGCAGACGGCGCATTCACCCTCACCGGCCGCAGCGAACCCAACCACCCCCTCCGCTGGACGCTGACTCAGTCGTAATCGGGTGCCCCATCCTTGTCGTTCGCCACTGCGAGCGACAGGGTGGGCCTGAATCCGCCCCGCGACTGTGACATCCTGTTGAAGGATGTCTCAGGACTCGGCTCATCACCATCGGCTCAGCTTTGAGCGAACCCTCGCCTCCGCGCGGCAGACCATGCTGCTCAGCGAGATCGCCCGGATCGCCATCGACAGCTTCCGCGCCGCCAAAGTCCGGTTTATCCTGACCGCGCTTGGCATGGGCATCGGCACCGCCTCCCTCATCCTCGTCGTCGCCATCTCCGCCACCGGACGTCAGTACATCCTCCAGGAAATCCAGGGAATCGGCACCAATCTCATTTACCTCGACTACGCCGGAGGCGGCTCCGGATCGGCCACGAACAACGAAGCCGACTTCCTCACCTATCAGGACGAGCGCACCATCCAGGAAGAGGTGCCCTCCATTACCGCATCCTCCGTCGTTCTGGAGATGCACCAGGAAATCAGCATCAACGGCGCCTCGCATATGGTGCTCATCCTCGGCGTCGAGCCAGACTACCGCTACGTCCGCAACCTCGTGCTCCTCGGCGGCCGCTTCTTCGATCAGGAAGACTCCGCCACACACGCCAAGGTCGCCAACGTCACCGTTCCCTTCGCCACCGCGATGTTCGGCAGCCCCGAGGCTGCTCTCGGCCGCGTTTTCACCGTCAACGGTATTCCCTTCACCATCGCCGGCCTCTTCAAAGAAAAGGTACCCACCTTCGGCCAGACCGAAATTGCCGACCAGACAGTGCTGATTCCCTATTCCGTGGGCCGCTACTTCATCGGCACCGATTACGTGAACGAGATGTACTTCTCCATCCGCGATTCCGGCGAGGTGGAAGACGCAGCAAAGCAGATCGTCGACGCCATCAAAAACGACGGGCGCCACCAGCCCAACTCCGTCTACAACACCCAGACCATGACCGCGCTCATCTCGCTCGCCGGAGTCGTCGTCAATGCGCTCACGGTCATGCTGCTGCTCGTCGCCGGAGTCACCCTGGCCGTCGGCGGCGTCGGCATTATGAACATCATGCTGGCCACCGTCCGCGCCCGCACCCGCGAGATCGGCATCCGCAAGGCCCTCGGCGCCACCGCGAAGGAAATCAGGCTGCAGTTCCTTATGGAGGCCGTCTTCGTCTCGCTCTTCGGCGGCATCATCGGCGCCCTCATCGGACTCGGCATTCCATACTCCATTCGCTTCCTCACCGACTTCCGCGTCCCCGTCTCCGGCTGGTCCGCCGTCGTCGGTCTCCTTGCCTCCTGCATCATCGGCGTCATCTTCGGCACGCTGCCTGCCCGGCGCGCCGCCGCGATGGACCCCATCGAGTCCCTTCGCTACGAGTGACAAAAGAAATCCCCACCACGCGCTGCCGCATGGTGGGGAAAGGTTCGCTCAGGTCTGTTTCCGTTTGCTACTGAAGGTGTGTCCCCGGCGGGATAATCGTCAGCGCCACTTCCATCTGCGTCCCGCTCGACACGTGAACGTTCTTGCCCTCCTGCACAAAGGTCGCCGACGTAGGCTGGTGAATGTCGCTCTTCACCTGTACGCCGGAAGCCTGTCCACCAGGCTGCCCGCCGGATTGTCCCGGTTCAGTTGCCGTCGGCATCTGCTGGCTCGGCATCGGTGTCGACGGGGCGCTGCCTCCACCCATCGCTCCGCCGCCGCTCGGGCTTCCACCACCACCTGGGGCCATGCCCCCGGAGGATGCCATCGGCGCTCCACCTGAAGGAGCCGCTCCCGGCGCTCCTGCCTGCGCGGTGTTGTAGGTCGGCTGCGCAATCGCGACCACCGTCGCTTTGATCGGCACTTCCTGCCCGGTCTTCAGCTTCGCTTTGTCGAATGTAACCGTCACGCTCGATGTCCCGTGCTTGTCCTGCGAAACCTCAGTCTGGTCAACATGCCCTTCCAGCACTGTGTTCTTCGGCAGCGTCTGCGCATTCGGAATTTGCACGTCATCCGACAGCTTTGCCGTTACCGGCTCGCCCTGTTTCGCCTTCTTGGCATCCAGCGTCTTCTGCAACTCAGCCTTGGCCTGCACCATCTGCAGCGTCCGGGTTTGTGGCTGCGCGGTATTGGCTGAGTTGTCTGCGGGAGCGCTGTTTGGGCTCGTCTCAGGATTTTGGTTCGTATTCGGGTTCTGCGCGCCAGGATTGGCCTGCGTATTCGGCGTGTTGGTCTGCGTCGCCGGATTCTGCTGGCTCTGCGCCGGTGTCGCCTGATTCTGTGTTGCGGAACTCTGCGTCTGCGCGATACCCCATGCGCCTCCGCACACAGCCAGCGCCAGGCTGGCCCCGGTCGCCAGCGAACGGCGTACTAGTACATTCATAGGTTTTTCCTCCCAGGTCTCGTTCATCAGGTACATGCGTCCCGCGCCAATGCGGGATAATACCCATCCCCTTTTGCGCGGATCGAGTGCTGGCCCGGTTTTCCCCTCTCTTACCCGGACGCCGCCTCCGCAGGGCGCGTTGCCCCGCCGCTGATAAACTGACAGTGAAGCATTTTGCACTCTCAGATTTTGTCTTTCGGCCTTGCATCTCCAGCGAGATACGCGCATCAGCGCCGCCGCCGGCTCTCCCGTTTCGGCCGCTGATTCCTCCTTCTCCAAAACAAAAACCCAGGATTTCTTCTTGAGCCATATTCGCAACATCGCCATCATCGCCCACGTCGACCACGGCAAGACCACCCTCGTCGATGCGCTCCTCCGCCAGGCCGGAACCTTCCGCGCCAATGAAGCCGTCGCCGAGCGCGTCATGGACTCCAACGAACTCGAGCGTGAGCGCGGCATCACCATCCTCGCGAAGAACACCGCCGTCTTCTACAAAGGCGAGAAGATCAACATTGTCGACACCCCCGGCCACGCCGATTTCGGCGGCGAAGTCGAGCGCGCCCTCCGCATGGTCGACGGCGTCATGCTCCTGGTCGACGCCTCCGAAGGCCCTCTGCCGCAGACCCGCTACGTCCTGTCCAAGGCCCTCGAAGCGCGCCTCCCACCCATCCTCGTCATCAACAAAATCGACCGCCCCGATGCGCGCGCCCAGGAAGTCCTCAACGAGGTCTACGACCTCTTCATCGATCTCGACGCGACCGAAGATCAGCTCGATTTCCCCGTCCTCTACACGAACGCAAAACTCGGCCAGGCCAGCACGGATCCGAAAACAGCCGGCGAAGATCTGCAGCCGCTCTTCCACGCGATCCTGAACACCATCCCTCTCGGGAAAGGCGATCCCACCGGCACGCTCCAGGTGCAGGTCACGAATCTCGACTACTCCGACTACCTCGGCCGCCTCGCCATCGCGCGCGTCTTCCAGGGAACGCTGCGCACCGGCGATGACGTCGCCATCTCCAAGCGCGACGGCTCGCTCCAGAAGACCCGCATCACCAAGCTCTTCAGCTTCATGGGCCTCCGCCGGGT
>DATEPN010000510.1:0-2454 GCA_035273225.1 Acidobacteriaceae bacterium
GTGGGCGATGGCGCGAACGACATTCCCATGCTGAAGCTGGCTGGGATGGGGATCGCGTATCGCGCGAAACCGCTGGTCCGGCAGAGCGCACCGCAGTCGGTGTCCTCGCTGGGGCTGGATGGATTGCTGTACCTGATCGGCGTGCGCGATCGCGATTTGCATCCGCATGAGGCAGTGCTCTGATGAAACGTGAGGGAGTGATGAAGGCTGATGCTGGTTCCGGGATGGCGCGCAGGGATTTTCTGAAGCTGGCGGGCGCGGCTGGAGTCTGCGGGATGACCGAGCGCGCATTTGCCGCCGACGCGGAGCGCGTCTGCGTGGTCGTCGATCCGCGCGACACGACCGTTTCGAGCCAGCCGGTGCGCAGGGCGGTCGAGAAACTGCGCGGCGCAATTGCGGCCAGGGGGATCGCCTGCAAGGTGGCGCAGTCGGGGGAAGCTGCGTCAGGCTCTTCCGTATGCGTGGTTGTTGCCGGTCCGGGTTCGGAACTGGCGAAGGGATTTCCGCGCGGCGCGGCGCTCGCTGCGGCTGAGAGTCTGCGTCTGAGTCCGGGGCAGGTGGCGCGCGTTCCTGGAGTTTTGATGTCGGCGGGAGATGCGCTCGGGTATGTCTATGGACTGCTCGACCTGGCTGAGCGGGTGCAGTTCGGCGACGATCCGATCGCGGCCCTGCACCTGGACGGTGTCGTCGAGGAGCATCCGGCGAACGTGGTGCGCAGCGTGGGGCGCTACTTCTGCAGCGAGATGGAAGACAAGCCCTGGTACTACGACAAGGCGTTCTGGAGCGGCTATCTCGATCATCTGGTGGCGTGCCGGTTCAACCGCTTCAACTTTGGATTTGGACTGGAGTATGACTTTCCGCGCGGCGTGACGGACGACTACTTTCACTTCGTCTATCCGTATCTGGTCGAGGTCCCTGGGTATTCGGACGTGCGCGTGATGCGGCTGGCGGAGGCGGACGGCACGCGTCTGACGTCGCCGGTGCCGCTGACCGCTGAGGAGCGGCAGAAGAATTTCGCGATGCTGCGCTTCATCGCGGCGGAGACAGGCGCGCGCGGGCTGCACTTTCAGCTCGGGATCTGGACCCACGCCTATGAGTGGACCGATAGTCCGAACGCGTACCACCACATCGAGGGGCTGACGCCGGAGAACCATGCGCGGTATTGCCGCGATGCGCTGGCCATCATCCTGCGCGAGTGCCCGGAGATTCAGGGGCTGACCATGCGCGTCCATGGGGAGAGCGGGATTCCGGAGGGCAGCTACTCGTTCTGGCAGACGGTGTTTGAAGCGATCCAGGGAGCGGGGCGGCCCATCGAGATCGACATGCACGCCAAGGGAGTCGATCAGAAGATCATCGACATCGCCGTTGCGACCGGCATGCCGGTGAAGCTGGGCGCGAAATTTTCGGCGGAGCATCAGAGCCTCGGGTACGAACAGGCCGATATTCGCGCGCTGGAGATTCCGCATGGAGAGCTGAGCGGGACGACGAAGGCGCTGTTCAGCCTGAGCAGCGGGTCGCGTTCGTTCACGCGCTACGGCTATGGCGATTTTCTGCACGAGGGCGCGCGTTACGGGCTGCTCTTTCGCGTGTGGCCGGGAACGCAGCGGCATGTGTTGTCGGCCGATCCGGAGATGGCGGCGGGTTATTCGCGCACGGGCAGCTTCTGCGGCGCGGTTGGGATCGATCTGATGGAGCCGCTGACGTTCAAGGGCCGTGAAGGCTCGGGGCATCCAGGCGGGCGGTGCGCCTATGCGGACACGGCCCTCAACCCCGCGGCGGACTGGCAGAAGTACGAGCACTACTATCGCGTGTGGGGGCGCAAGCTCTACGATCCGGAGACGCAGCCTGAGGTGTGGCGGCGCGCAGTTCGGGCGCAGTTCGGGCGCGGTGCGGTTGCCGTCGATACCTCGCTGGCGCAGGCGAGCCGCATCCTCGCGCTGCTGACTTCGGCGCATCTGGCCTCGGCGAGCAACCACGACCTGTGGTACGAGTTGCCGACGAATATGCCGATTGTGCTGGGCAGCGAGCCTTCTCCGTATGGCGATACGCCGACGCCGAAGTGCTTCGGTACGGTGAGCCCGCTCGATCCGCAGATGTTCTCGTCCGTGGTGGACTGCGCGAAGACCCTGCTGACCGGTCCGCCGGACGCAAGATATTCGCCGGTTGAAGTGGCGCAGTGGGTGGAGGATTGTGTGGCTGCGTCGCGCTCGGCGCTGGAGGAGGCGCGGCGAACGTCGCGTTCGACGACGTCGCCGGAGTTTCGGCGGATCGAAGAAGATGTGCTGATCCAGATCGGGCTCGGCGAATTTTTTGCGCATAAGCTCCGCAGTGCGGTGCTGTATGAGATTTGGCAGCAGAGCGGGGATCCCGAAGCGGGACGGCTGGCTCTCGAGCAGTACCGGCAGGCGTGCGAGGCCTGGGCAGTGATGGCCAGCCGCGCAGGCCGAGTCTACG
>DATEPN010000511.1:0-5716 GCA_035273225.1 Acidobacteriaceae bacterium
TCTCCATCGCGGCGGTGGAATGTTCCGGCGGGTGCAGGAACAGGGGCAACAGCACGGATCAGAAGCCATCCGCCGGTTGAGACCTCGGCGAGCAGCATGGGTATCCAGGCAGCGATGCTCATGGCCGGAAACTGCGGACGAATCAGATGAGCCGCGCACGCTGCAAAGGCGATGAGCGACGCGACCAGTCCCAGCCAACTCAGGAATCGGGGAATCGATGCCGATTGCAGGAATACGAAGAAGAACAGCGTTGATCCGATGGTGAAAATCAGGGCGCCGAAGTTCGTTGCTTTATTCCATGCGACAAACTGCAGGATCGCCGTGCCCAGATGTGAAGCGGCGAGACTGGCCCATACAACTTTGAATCCGGCCATGGTCCCCAGGGTTCCCGTGGCCGCTTCGATGAGGCGGCATGCCAGCGCAAGTCTCGCCGTGTTGGGCTGAAACATCCTGAGCGTGCAATAAAGGCCCAGTGCCAGCGGCACGGTGAGCAATGAGCCAGTCAGGATCAATGACCTTCCTAAAGGCGCACGGGGGAACTGCATGCCGGTCAGATCGACCACCAGAACGAGCAGGTACATCAATCCTGCCAACCTGGCCCACATGCGTCTTGCGTCCTGAACGCGATCGGAGAGCATCCGTTGCCTCGGCGTTGATCCAGTATGCCGATACGATTGCCAGGCTTCTGCGGTTCCCGAGCAAAGCGCAACGGGTCGATTTCCCGGTTACTGATTGGGCGCGTCGGATTCGCAGGTGGCCTGATTCGGCTCGGTGACGAGGCTTTCGACGGGGATGGTCCAGGTCTGCAGGCCGACCTGGCGGATCGAGGAGATGACCCGCTGCTGGGTGCCGATGCCGCCGAAGGGCGGATTGACGAGGTGGATGGTGTGCAGGCCGTCGCCGGACTGCTGGAAGTGCACGACAAACTGGAGGCTCAGGATGAGCTGCGGTTGTTTGCCCTGGAGGGCGAAGGCAGAGACCGTCCCCGCTGTGTGCAGCGGGCTCGAGTAGTCGACCACGTACAACATCTGCTGGCCGCCGAAGGATTTTGGATCGGCGATGTAGCCCATCTCGAGATCGGTGGCGCGGCGGTGGCCGAGCGAGAGCCAGTCTTCCTTGGAGGTGGCGAGGCACTGGGCCGCGTCAAACAAGACCTTCGGCGCCGACTCCTGGGCGGGCACCGTAGTGGCGAACAACGTTAATCCGAGCAAAGCTAATGGGGCCAGAAACCGCACTGGCAATCCTCCCAATCCAAATTGTCCCTCCAGGGGTTTCGACGTAGGAGGGGCGGAAATGGGGGAGTAGTTGCCTCGGCCGGGCCCCGGGGCGGGCCGCGGACGCTACTGATTCTCGGCGCGCGCGTCGGAGACGCAGGAGGCGGCAGGCTGTTTGCCGAGGTCCGTTAATGGAATCCTGTAGGTCGAGAAGCCTATGTCGTAGATGGCGTGGACGATACGATTGCGGGTGCCGATGCCGCCAAAGGGGATGTTGAGCAGCTCAATACGGCGCGAGCCGTCTTCCGGCTGCCGCCAGCCGACTTTGTACTGGTAGCGGAGCACCCGATGCGGGTCTTTGCCTTCGTTGATGAAGGTGACGACGGTTCCCGCGGTGTGCATGGTGTTGTCGTACTGGACCACATCGACGACTTCGTGGCCGGCGTAGGCCTTGTTATTGACGGCAAAACCCAGTTCCAGCTGATCGAGCTTGCGGCTGGAAAGGTCGAGCAGGTCCAGCTTGGACATGGTCATGCACTGGGCGGCGTCGATGAGCACGGCGGGCGCAATCGCATCGTCGTCTTTTTTGGCGCTCGCGGGCAAAACGAAGCATGAAAGCAGAAGAAGAGCTACAAGAGTTCGCACCGAGGGTCCTCCGGCCACGCGCCCTCCGGGATTTTCAAACCGCAGGAGGGCCTGAGCGCACAGGGGTACTGCGAGCGGTACGCGTCTCAGGAGTGGATGGGCGCAGCATACACCCGCTTTGTGGCTGCGGGTCAATGAAAAAACGCACGGCGCGGGGAGATGGCGAAAAGGTAACCCTGGCGGGTGACCTGCGGGTAAAAGCAAAGGGCCCGCGGAGTGTCCGCGAGCCCGAGTTCATCGCTTGGTGAGTTGGTTAGAGGGTCAGATGGAGTTCAGGCGGAACGGCGGGTCCGTTCCTCGTCCTTAAACCTGTCGATCTTCTCGTTTGCGCGGTCTTTTGCGTCGTCGAGGTTGCGGGAGATATTCTCGCGGGTGGTGTTGGCCTGCTCTCGCGTTTCGTGCTCGCGGGTCTTAGCAGATTCATGGGCGGCGTCCTTGACGTTGCCCCAGGTTTGCTGGGTCGCGCCTTTCGCCTGATCGGCGAGACCGGAATTCGCCATCCGGTCATTGCCGGTGACTTCCCCGGCGCCCTGTTTCACCTTGCCGACGACCTCTTTTGCCTTACCCTTCATCTGGTCTGAGTTCATGAGGTTCTCTCCTTCCTGTCCGTTACGACAGAAACCTGGGGTCACACCACGGGTCGGCGGCCGCTAATGAGCTGGATCACGAGGACCACGAGCGCCAGTACCAGCAGAATGTGGATGTACCAGGCGACGACGTGGAAACCAATCAAACCGATGAGCCACGCGATCAACAGGATCACAAACAGTGTCCAAAGCATCGGGCAGTTTCTCCTTTCACAGTGAGGTTCCGCCGAGGCGGAATTCCAATCACCCCTGTTGAGGTGCGCACTGCCCCGATTTGGGTTGCCGTTACACCTTCGCAGAGCTGATTCCCGCACCTAATTGGGTTACAAATGAAGGCGAGGCAAAACGTTGCGCATAGCGATTCAGGGCGAACCGGGCAGCTTCAGTCACGAAGCGGCCATGAAAGCAGCAGGGGCGGAAGCAACCATTCTGCCGCGCGCCTTGTCGGCGGAGGTCTTCGCCGCGGTGAGGGACGGCAGCGCCGACGCGGCGGTGATCCCAATTGAGAACTCCCTGGCGGGGTCGGTGCTCGAGCACTACGATCTGCTGCTGGCCAACGACGTCGCGATCGAGAGCGAATGGCTGCTGCGCATCCGGCATAACCTGATTGGCGTGCCGGGCGCGAAGCTGGAGCGCCTGCGCCAGGCGTATTCGCACCCGGTGGCGCTGGCGCAGTGCCGGCATTTCTTCGAGAAGAACCCGACGATCGAGGCGGCTCCGTTCTACGACACGGCGGGCAGCGTGAAGCAGATGATGGAGCTGCGCGATGCGGGGATCGCGTCGATTGCCAGCACGCAGGCGGCGAGCCACTACGGCGGCGAGATCCTGCTGGCGGACATTGAAGACAATCCTGAGAACTACACGCGCTTCTTTCTGATCCGCCGCCGCGACCGGCTCCAGCCGTCGGCTGACGCCGACAAGGTGAGCCTTGCGTTCAATGTCGAGAACCGGCCGGGAAGCCTGGTGGAGGCGCTGCAGGTCTTCGCGGGCATGGGCACGAACATGACGCGGCTGGAGTCGCGTCCGGTGCCGGGGCGTCCCTGGGAGTACGTCTTCTACGCGGATTATCAGCTGTCGGATACGCGGCTCGCCGACTGGGCGCTGGAGATGCTGCCACGGCACTGCTCGATGGTGCGGGAGCTGGGGCGGTACCGGGCAGCGGTTCAATGAGTCTTCCGGCAGTGGTTCGTGACAGTTGCTGTGTGCCGCGGGCGGCTGCACCGGCCGCTGAATTGGGGCCGCAGAAGACGGACGCAGCCAGGAACCCAGGGGCAGGGTTGCGCGGCAGCATCTGAACGGCTACTGTGTTCTGCCGATGAGGAGAAGCGGGGCCGCATCCTACCAAGCTGGGGCACAATTCTGGGCAAAAACTACGGCTGACGCGAGGGCAGGCGCATCTCGCGGAAAACGCGCGGGATGGAACCGACGCGAGCCGCCTGGGTTGAGGTTCATCCCGGCGGATGAGACTTTTTCACAGTTGATGAATCCAATGGGTAGTTATTTGATATAAGGACACTCATGGCAAGCGATTTCATTAGCGTTATCAAGCCCGGAGAGCCGGGCTCTCGCGAGGGCGAAAACGGCGGCGCACAGGTTCTGCCGGTTCTGCCGGTGCGCGATACGGTTTTGTTTCCTCATGCGGTGCTGCCGCTGACGGTGGGCCGCGAAAGCTCGATTCAGCTGATCAATTCCCTCGGCGAGGAAAAGAGCATTGTTGTGGTGGCGCAGCGCGACGCGCGCGTGGACGCACCCCAGCCCCAGGATCTGCACGCCTATGGCACGCTGGCGACGGTTCACAAGGTCGTCAAGATGCCGAATCAGAGCCTCTTTGTTTTTACGGAAGGCAATGAGCGGGTGAAGCTCGGTGAGTTTTCGCGAATCGAGCCGTTCATGCTGGCCACGGTCGAGACCATCCCCGAGGTGGTCCCGCCGAAGGGCGCCGAAGTCGAGGCGATGCAGCGCAATGTGGTGACGCAGTTCCAGCAGATCGTGTCGGCGTCGCCGACGCTGTCGGACGAGCTGCAGACGATTGCGATGAATATCGACGAGCCCGGACGGCTGGTGGACTTCATCGCTTCTTCCCTGCCCTTCCTCGCGACCAGCGACAAGCAGGAGCTGCTGGAGACGCCGGACGTGGCGGCGCGGCTGGAGCGGATCAACAAGCACCTCGCGAAAGAGCTGGAGGTGCAGCAGCTTCGCAACAAGATTCAGTCCGAAGTGCAGGACCAGGTGCAGCAGTCGCAGCGCGACTACTATCTGCGCGAGCAGCTGAAGGCGATCCAGAAGGAACTCGGCGAAATGGACGAGGGCCAGAAGGATATCGAAGAGCTGCGGCAGAAGATTGAAGCGGCCGGCATGCCGGAGGAGACGAAGAAAGAGGCGCTGAAGGAGCTGAACCGTCTCTCGCGCATGTCGCCGATGGCCGCCGATTATTCACTGACGCGCAACTACATCGAGTGGCTGGCGGTGCTGCCGTGGGCCAAGTCGTCGGGCAGCGAAGTCGACATTACGAAGGCGCGGGAGATTCTCGATGAGGATCACTACGACCTGAAGAAGGTGAAGGACCGCATTCTGGACTACCTGGCGGTGCGTCGTCTGAAATCCGACATGAAGGGGCCGATCCTGTGCTTCGTTGGGCCTCCGGGCGTGGGCAAGACGTCGCTGGGGCGCAGCATTGCGCGCGCGCTGAGCCGCGAGTTCCGGCGCATTTCGCTGGGCGGCATGCACGACGAGGCGGAGCTGCGCGGACATCGGCGCACGTATATCGGCGCGCTGCCGGGGCAGATCATTCAGAATTTGCGGCGCGCGGGCGCGAACGATCCGGTGTTCATGCTGGACGAAGTGGACAAGCTGGGACGGGACTTCCGCGGCGATCCGGCGTCGGCGCTGCTGGAGATTCTGGATCCGGAGCAGAACAACACGTTCCGGGATAACTATCTGGATCAGGCGTTCGATCTGTCGAAGGTGCTGTTCATCTGCACGGCGAACATGCTCGACACAGTGCCGGAGCCGCTGCGCGACCGTATGGAGATTATCGAACTGCAGGGCTACACGGAGGAGGAGAAGAAGCACATCGCTTTTCGCTACCTGATTCCGCGGCAGATTAAGGAAAACGGGATCACGCCCGAGGACATCGAGTTCCCGGACGATATCGCGGGCTACATTGTGCGGCACTACACGCGGGAGGCGGGCGTGCGCAAGCTGGAGCAGCAGATTGGCACGATCTGCCGCAAGCAGGCGCGGCGCATCGCCGAGGGGCAAAAGGAAAAG
>DATEPN010000512.1:0-6673 GCA_035273225.1 Acidobacteriaceae bacterium
TGATGATGCAGCTCGTCGGCGCCACCATCCTGAAGAACCCCTTCGCCTCTCAGCGAGCCATGCAGGAGCTCATCCGGCGCAGCGACCGGGAGTGGACCATCGTCCAGCCCCCAAAGCTGCTGAACACCGAAGCCCGCGGCCTCTGGCGTGTGGACGCCGATGCCCTGCCGCCAGGCGCGGTCCGCATCGCGCGCGCCGACGTAGCGGCCTTCATGCTGGCCCAGCTCAGCAGCACGGAGTGGGTGCGGAAGGCCCCGTTCATCGCCTGGTGAAGCTGCGCGACCACGGTCCTCCCGTCGCATCCAATCCACGGGCCACAATCTCACATCCGGAGCAGGCATGAATTACCGATTACTCGGCAGGAGCGGACTGCGCGTGTCAGAGCTGTCGCTCGGCACCATGACCTTTGGCGAAGAGTGGGGATGGGGCACAGCCAAAGACGAAGCCAGAAAGATCTATGACGCGTATCGCGAGGCGGGCGGCAACTTCATCGATACGGCCAACCTGTACACGATGGGCACCAGCGAGAAATTCGTCGGCGAGTTCGTCCGCGGCCATCGCGAACAGATGGTGATCGCGACCAAGTACTCGAATGCTGCGCCGGGGAACGATCCCAATGCCGCCGGCAATCAGCGCAAGAACATGATCCAGGCGATGGAAGCCTCGCTGAAGCGACTGGGCACCGACTACATCGACCTGTACTGGCTGCACATCTGGGACGGCATGACGCCCGCCGACGAGGTGATGCGCGCCTTCGACGACCTGGTGCGCCAGGGAAAGGTGCTGTACGTCGGCATCTCCGACGCTCCGGCCTGGTGGGTCGCCCAGGCAAACACACTGGCGGAGCTGCGCGGCTGGACGCCCTTCGTCGGCCTCCAGATCGAGTACTCGCTGCTCGAGCGCACCGTCGAGCGGGAACTGACGCCCATGGCGAAGGCCTTCGGGCTCACGGTGCTGGCATGGTCGCCACTCAAAGGCGGCGTGCTCAGCGGCAAATACGCGAAGGCAGACCAGTCGCAGAACGATGCGCGCTATGCCTCAGACATGATGAAGGGCTTTCTGCCGGAGAAGCAGCGTCAGGATCGGGTCGTCGCCGCCCTCCAGCAAGTCAGCGAGAAGGCAGGCCGCTCCATGGCGCAGGTCGCGCTGGCATGGCTGCGAACGCGCGAGGTGCCGGTCATCCCCATCCTTGGTGCAAGAAGAATGGCCCAGCTCGAAGATAATCTTGCCAGCCTCACGCTGCAGCTTTCCCCCGAGCAGATCAAGGCGCTGGATGAGGCGAGCGCCGTGGATCTGGGATTTCCGTACGAGATGTTTGCGCAGCAGGTGCCGTCCACGTTTCGCTATGGCGGCATGCGCGACCGCATTCTCGCGTGACGCCCTACAATGGCGAGCGGAGGATGTTTGCCCATGAAGCTGACCCGCCGCGACTTCTCCCGCCTGAGCGCCATGGCCGCGCTCTCCACCACCGTGCCGCGCCTCAAGGCGCAGGAGGCGCACGCCCAGGGCAGCCATGCCGGCCGCAAATTCGGCTGGTGCATCGTGGGACTGGGGCGCATCTCCATGGGCCACTTCATGCCCGGCGTCGAGTTGTCGAAGACCGGCCGCATCACGGCGCTGGTGAGCGGCCATCGCGAAAAGGCCGAGAAGCAGGCGGCGACGTACAACGTGCCCTCGCCTTCGATCTACAGCTACGACAACTTCGACGAGATCGCGCACAACAAGGAGATCGACGGCGTCTACATCGCTCTGCCGAACTCGATGCATGCCGAGTACACCATCCGCGCAGCCAAGGCGGGCGCGCACGTCCTTTGCGAGAAGCCGATGGCCACCAGCGTCGCCGATGCCCAGGCAATGATCGATGAGTGTCGTCACCGCGGCGTGAAGCTGATGATCGCTTACCGCTGCCAGTATCAGCCGCAGCACCTCAAGGCCATCGAGCTGATTCGCTCCGGGCAAATCGGGCAGGTGCAGACGATCGAGAGCGGCTTCGGATTTCCCATCCGGCCCACGTTCGAGCTCGACGGCGTCACCGCACCCGAGTATCGCCTGAACAAGAAACTCGCCGGCGGAGGGCCGCTGCTTGACGTGGGCGTCTACTGCCTGAACGCCACGCGCTATCTCACCGGAGAAGAGCCGGGCGATATCAAGGCCAATTCCTCGACCATCGACCACGACGGCCGCTTCGACCAGGTCGAGGAGAACGACGGCTGGACGATGAAATTCCCCTCCGGCATCCTTGCCAGCTGCACGACGACCTATGGCGGCGACACGGGCGGCGGCGGATTCTTCAAGGTGCACGGATCGAAAGGCTGGATCGCCATGGAGCCGGCCTTCCCGTATCAGGGCATGCATCTGACCGGGCGGCTGGGCAATGGACAGATGCTCGACATGCCCGATCCGCAGAAGGACCCGGCGCAGTTCACCGCGCAGGCGGATTACTTTGCGGACTGCGTCTGGAACAATCGCGACCCAAAGACCGACGGCCACGAAGGCCTCCGCGACATGACCCTGATGTCGCAGATCTACCAGAGCGCTGGGCTGAAGGGGCTGTGAAGAATGGCGGCACAGGAAAATCCGGCTTCAGATAGCCTGAATCGCCTGCGATTGGACGAGGAAGACCTCGCCAGGATTGAAGCAGGCATGGAAGCCGCAGATAAGGGCGACTTCGCAACCGACGAGGAAATGCGCGCTGAATTTGCCCGATGGCGAGAATTGGGACAGCGGAATCGGCATGAGAAGTGACTGTTTCAAGGAGATCACCGGTCGCCAACGCGGCTCCGCCAGTAACCCGGTCTGCGCTTCGCGTGCGCAACAGCAAATACTTCGATCCCGTCTTTACCTTCTGTGAAGAACAGAGAGTATGGGAAACGAGTCATGCGAGCACGACGTGCTCCTGCCGTGGACAGCGGAAACTGCCCCGGGGAGTGACGGACGCGCTCGAGAGTCGCTGCGACTTCCTGCAGGAACCGGTACGCAGCGCGTGCGCTTCGCTCCTGGTACCAGTCCAGCGCAGCGGCCAATTCTTCCTCTGCAGCAGGATGGAAATGGACTTTGGCGGTCAACGTTTAAGGCGGCTCAGCAGGCGGGCTTGGACTTCTTCCCACGGCACCATCTTCGTCGTCCCATTCCGAACGGATTCGATGCGCCGTTCAATCTCCTCTTGCCAGGCCTGTTCGACGTCGGGGTCGACGTCCGCGTCGAGGCTATTCAGCAACGAATCGGCAAGGGCCGCCCTTTGCTCAGGTGGCAGCTCCAGAGCTTCGTGGAGGATTTGTGCGGCTTCCCGCGGCATGCAAACAGTTTAGCTCTGTTCCGAGACAGGGATGAATTGGCCGTGAGTTACCCGTTCAGCGTTTCCTGCAGCTTGTTGATCATGCTGTTCAGGTTCTTGTCGTTCCGGCGCTGCTCGTCGATCTTGCCGATGGAGTGCATCACGGTGGTGTGATGTTTGCCGCCAAACTGCCGTCCGATCTCCGGCAGCGAAGCTTCCGTCAGATGCTTGGCCAGATACATGGCGATCTGGCGCGGGACCACCACGGCGCGGGAATTGTTCTTCTGCTTCAGCTCGGCGATGCGCATGCCGAACTGCTCGGCCACGGCGCGCTGAATCGATTCGATCGTAATCTTGCGGACCTGCGTGTCGATGAACTGCTTCAGGCATTGCTGCGCCGTGGGCAGCGTGATCTCGAGCCCGTTCAGGCCGCACCACGCAATCAGGCGCACCAGAGCGCCTTCCAGTTCGCGGACGTTCGTGCGCACGTTCGACGCCACGAACAGCGCCACGTCCATCGGCAGCGGAGCCGGCAGGTGCTCGCTCTCGGCTTTCTTCTGCAGAATCGCGACCTTCGTCTCGAGGTCCGGCGGCTGGATATCCGCGATCAGTCCCCACTCGAAACGGCTGCGCAGGCGATCCTCGATCTCGGCTAGTTCGCGTGGCGGCCGGTCCGAGGCGATCACGATCTGCTTCATGTTGTCGTGCAGCGCGTTGAAGGTGTGAAAGAACTCTTCCTGGGTGCGCTCCTTCTGCGAGAGGAACTGAATGTCGTCGATGAGCAGCAGATCCACGGTGCGAAACTTGTCGCGGAAGCTGGTCATCTTGTCGTAGCGCACCGAGCTGATCATCTCGTTCGTGAACTTCTCCGCCGAGACGTAGGAGATCGACGCGCTCGCATTCCGCTGCTTCACCTCGTGCCCGATGGCATGCATCAGGTGCGTCTTGCCCATGCCGACGCCGCCATACAGGAAGAGCGGGTTGTAGGCCTTCGAAGGCTGCTCGGCAACGGCCAGCGCAGCCGCGCGCGCAAATTGATTGCCTGGGCCGCAGACGAATGCGTCAAAGGTGTACCGCGGATTCAGCTGCGCTGCCGTCGACCAGTCGAAGCGCGCCTGCTGCGGTCCGGCAAGCGGCGCCGGACGCGCGTTGTTGCCCGGATGCGCGCCGCCCGAGTGCAGCGACGAAGTCGGAGCGAATCCGCCGTCTTCGCGCACGCGCGGCAGCGTCGGATCTTCTTCCGGAGTGATGAAGCTGACGTCGTCCAGCTCGAGCTGGAGATTTTCAATCGCTTCCTGGATCAGATCGCCATAGCGGTCGCCGACATGTTTGAACTCAGGCGTGGGAATACGCACGAACAGGACACGCTCGCGGATGTAGCTGTAGCGCGTGGGCTTCAGCCACGTATCGTACGATTGCCGATTTATTTTCTTTTCAAGCGCAGCGAGAATTTGGACCCACGGATTGAGAGCAACAGACGGGGTGACAGCGAAAGACATGCGCAATCCTTTTCGGCGGGCGTCGCAAAAGCGAATTCAACCGGTGGCCGGGTTGCGAGAATGCCCAGGGTTGACCCTGTCCTGTGGAAGCAGGGCGCGTGCAGGAGCAGATTTCGCACTGGCCGGGAATGGCTCCGATCTTGTCCTGATCAGAGCTTCGGTCAATTCGACAGCCGCGAGGCGTCGAAAAAATCTTTTGTGAACGTTGCCGATAGTAGCACAGACTCCGAGTCGAGGAAACGCATTGTTCGGGGGAAATATTACCGCCGGAATGTGTTGCACCGCCGATGGTGAAATCCGTTGCAGACGCGCAGTTTTTGCGGCTCCTAAAGCCATGAGATATACTTGATTCTTGCCGCCCGAAGGCGTGTTGTCAGCAAGAGCGCGGCCACTCGGATTCGATCACGTGAACAGGCTGGGCGCTGCCCGCCGCGCGCAATGGAAGAATCCCATCCCAAAGTTCAGGAGTCAACGTTTCCATGCCGAAACGCACTTTTCAGCCTAATCGGCGCAGCCGTTCCAAGACCCACGGCTTTCGCACCCGCATGAAGACAAAGAGCGGCGCCGCGGTCCTGTCCCGCCGCCGCGCCAAGGGGCGCAAGCGCGTCTCGGTGAGCGCGGGATACCGCGACTAGTTCCGCTCGTTTCCCATTCAGCAGGACGGCCCATGCGCCGTCCTTCCCCAGAGTGAGACGGAATGAAGATATGCCGGAAGCCAGCTTCGAGTGGCGCAGCATCCGTCTGCGGAAGCACGCGGATTTTCAGCGTGTCTACCAGGCGAGCCGACGGCATTCGTCCCCATCCATGACTTATTTCTTCCGCGCACGAGAGGCCGGCGAACCAGCCGGAGCCGAGCCGCGTATTGGCCTGACAACCGGCCGCGTGCTCGGCGGAGCCGTCGTGCGCAACCGCATCCGCCGCCGCATGCGCGAGGCCGTCCGTCTGCACGCGAACGAATTGCCCCTGCGCACCGACGTCGTGCTGCACCCGCGCAGGCAGGTTCTGGATATGGAGTTCACTCGCCTGGAACAGGAAGTCGCCCGCGTCTTCGCCACAATCGCTGCGATCGCCGCTCCCGGAGCGAGAGCATGAATCGCGCCACCGAATCCGGCGCCGGCATGAGCCGCATCGCCGCCGTGCTCCTCGCGCTCTACAAGCTGGTGCTCTCCCCGGCGCTGCATCTCGTGGCGGGCACGCCCGGCGCGTGCCGCTTCCAGCCCACATGTTCTGAGTACGCGGCCATTGCTCTCGCCGAGCATGGAGCGTTTCGTGGCAGCCTGATGGCCATGGGTCGTCTGCTGCGCTGCCATCCCCTTCACAAGGGCGGCTTCGATCCCGTGCCGCCAAAAAATAACGCCTCGAGCACTCGGGCTCCGCAGGTGCCGCGCACCTTGATAACGCAAATCAGAGATTAGGAAACGGACGTCTTGGCAGAGATACAAAATCCCAACCAGCAGGGCGGCGGCGGACGCGGATTCGGATTCGATTCCGGTTCGCTCTACGGATTCATCATCGTATTTGTGCTGATGGTCGTGGCCTTTCAGATCTGGGGCCCGAAGAAGCCGCAGCCGCAGCCCGAACAGAAAAATCAGCCCGCCCAGACCTCCACGCAGCCCGCGGCCACCACTCCGGCAGCAACCACCGTCCCGTCCGCCGCGCCGGCCACTCCCTCCACGGCTCCTGCGGCAGCGAACACCGTCCAGGCCTCCAGCGAAAAAGAAACCATCGTCGAAAACGAACTCTACCGCATCGTCTTCAGCAATCGCGGCGCGGACGTGAAGTCCTGGATCCTCAAGAAATATAAGGACGACGCCGGCAAGCCGCTGGACCTGGTCAACAGCGATACCGCCGCCAAGCTCGGCGTCCCGCTCTCGCTCTTCACTTACGACGCGGGACTGCG
>DATEPN010000513.1:0-2382 GCA_035273225.1 Acidobacteriaceae bacterium
GCAATGAACCAGATGAGGGTGGACGCCATGCAGTCAGGCAGGTACTCGGATCGTTAGCACAAGACCGAAAGGGGCTCGCTTACACTATAGCGGGGTCTGCGCCCTAAGCTCCGGCGCGCCTTTGCAGGGGTGGCTATGGCAGTGGCTGAGCGGCTCTACTACGGAGACTCGTTTCTCCGGAACTTCAGCGCTACGGTTGGTGATATTCGCGAGGTCTCGCGCGGCGAAGGCGAATCGGTGTGGCAGGTGGCGCTCGACCGGACAGCGTTTTATCCGACGAGCGGTGGGCAGCCCTACGATGTTGGCGTGCTGCGGGCCATGTCACGCGGGGGAGCGGGCCTCGATGTCCTGGTGGAAGGCGTCGAAGAGGACGAGCAGGGCGAAGTTTGGCACTTCGTCCGCAAGCCGTTGTCGGCCGGCACGCAGGTAGACGCGGAGATCGACTGGGAGCGGCGCCTCGACCACATGCAGCAGCACACCGGGCAGCATGTTTTGTCGGCGGTCTTTCTGCGCGAACTACAGGCGCAGACGGTCTCCTTCCATCTGGGGGAAATGACTTCGACGATCGACATCACAGCGGGATCGCTGGCCGCGCACAGTCTCGAGCGGGTGGAGCGGCTGGTGAACCTGATCATTGCCGACGACCGCCCGGTGACGGTGCGCTACGTCGAGCGTGCCGAGGCGGAGCAGATGCTCGCGGCCGGGACTCTTCGCAAGTTGCCGGATCGCGAGGGCCGCATGCGGATCATCGAGATTCCGGAGATCGACACGAACGCCTGCGGCGGAACCCATGTCCGCTCGACCGGGCAGATTGGCGGGCTGTTCCTGCGCGGCACGGAGAAAGTGACGCGCGGCATGCGCGTGGAGTTTGTCTGCGGACTACGCGCCGTGCGCGCGGTGCGTGCCGATGGAGCGATTCTGGCGCAGGCTACAGCGGCGCTGTCAGCCGGCGCGGCGGAAATCCCGGCCGCGCTGGAGCGGCTGAAGGCCGAAGCAAAGGGGGGCGCAAAAGAGCGGCAGCGGCTCCGCGAGGAACTGGCGGCCTACCATGCAGCGCGCCTGGCGGTGGAAGACGCGATCAAAGGCGGACTGCGGCTGGTGGAGCGCTCCTTCAAGGATCGCGATCGCGAGTATGTGAAGCTGCTGGCTTCGCGCGTGGGATCGGCGGCTCCGTCAACCGCAGTCGTTTTTTGCGCGGAGGACGGCGATCCGGGGCGAATTTTCCTGGCGCGCAGCATGGATATGGATTTCGACTGTGGCCGGATTCTGAAGGAGACGCTGGCGCGGCGCGGGCTGCGCGGCGGCGGCTCCGCCGATCTGGCGCAAGGCGATGTGCCGCTGAAGGATTGCGGCGCAGTGCGCGCGGAAGTGGTTGCCTCGGTGCGGGATGCGGTGCCTGCTCAGGCGCGCGGCAACAGCCACTGAGGAGGAGGGCGGCGCGTTGGCGCATTCGCGCTGCTTACCGTAAAATCAGAGAAGACTCCCACCTCCGTGGGGCTATAGCTCAGCTGGGAGAGCGCATCGTTCGCAACGATGAGGTCGTCGGTTCGATCCCGACTAGCTCCACCAAATCACCTTCTCCGATCATTCAGCAGCATCCGAATCTGCGGCGCAACCGGCTGACGTTTTACGTGAGTTGGGCGCCGGAGTCCGCCGCAATCTCTCGGCAGAGAGGAAATTGCGGGCGTCCTATTGACATCCGATACGAGCATGAGGGACTATTCCTGCAGAATGTCGATAGGAGAAAACCGTTGAGCGAGAAGCGCACGAATCTGCTGCAGGGGACTCTGGATCTGCTCATCCTGAAGGCGCTCATCACCGGTGAACTGCACGGGCTGGGTGTCTCGCGGCGCATTGAGCAGATAACGCGCGGCACGTTTGTCGTCAAACCGGGCTCTCTGTTTCCGGCGCTGCACCGCATGGAAGAGAACGGCTGGTTGACCTCGTACTGGGGCGAGAGCGAAAACCGGCGGCGGGCGAAGTATTACCGGCTGACGAAGGCGGGCGAGCGGCAGCTGGGCGACGAAACCGCCGAGTGGCAGAGGATCGCCGTTGCCATGACACACGCGCTGAAAACCAGCTAGGAGAGCAGGCATGCCGGGTGCACGACTGAAACATCTGTGGCGGAACTGGTTTCGCAAGACAGACGTTGAAGCGGAGCTGGACGATGAGGTGCGCTCTTACGTCGAGATGGCGGCCGACGAACGCATGGCTGCGGGCGCCACTTCTGAGGAGGCGCGGCGGGCCACGCTGGCAGAAATGGGCGGAGCAGAGCGGCTGAAACAGCAGGTGCGGGAAGAGCGCGCGGGAGCACGGCTGGAGTCGGTGGCGCAGGACCTGCGCTTTGGCCTGAGGCAGGTGACGCAGTCGCCGGGGTTCGGA
>DATEPN010000514.1:0-6539 GCA_035273225.1 Acidobacteriaceae bacterium
TCCATGTGATCCGCGTGAGCCTGCAGCCGATGGAAGCCCAGATTCTGCGCAGGGGCTGAGAGCCGGTGGCTCGGCTGATATTGACAGGGAAACAGCGCCAGTGTTCCATGCAGGGATGGTGGGGAGACATCAGGACACCACGGTCAGGCTGGTGGCGCTGCTCATGCTGCTGGCGGGGGCGAGCGGATGTCTTGCGCCGCTGCACAAAGGCGGCGTGGCGCTGTCGGAAGCAACGGCGCCTGTGGTGGACCAGGCGGCTGCTGCGTATCGCGATGCCAACGCGATCCATGATCTTCGCGTCGATTACGATGCCGTGTCGCGGTTCGATGAAGCCAGCCCGGTTTATAACCCGAGAAACACCGAGACTCTGTTATCGGAGAAAGATATCGAGGCACGGGTCGCCGTGATTGCGGCATTCCAGGAATATGCGAACTTGCTGGTCGCGATCAGCAGCGGCACAGATTCGCCTGGCTTGCAGGCTGGTTCGCGATCGGTTGGCGAGAATCTGACGACGTTTGCGAATTCGCTGGCGACGACGCGGGCTTCGGCTTCACCTCCGGCCATTACTCCGGAGGTTCGGAACGGGATCAGTACCGCAGTGGATGCGCTCGGGCAGTTCCTTGTGAACCGGAAGATCAAAAAGGAACTGCCGCAGGCGATCGTGGCCATGGACCCGCACGTGCAGTCGCTGTGCACATTGCTGGAAGACGACGTTCAAATCCTCGAGGAGCAGGAGCGCAGCGACTACAACCGCATCGTCGATCAGCAGACGCTGTTCATCCGGGAAAACGCAAAGATGGATCCGGAGCAGCGGCGGGTGGAGATCATGAAGCTGCCGGGCTTCGTTCGCCAGCAACGTACCGGGGAGGCGAGGCTGGCGAGCCTGCGCGCAGCCATCAATCGGCTGGCGACGGCGCACCGTGCTCTGGCGGCGGAGGCGCAGGGCCGCAGCGCGGAGAGCCTCGCGGACAAGCTGGCGGAACTCGCGTCGGCAGGCGTGAACCTCGGCAACTTTTACCAGTCACTCCCTGCGAAGTAACGGAGAGGAGAAGATTCCGTGAGCAGCTCGTTGCCACCCGATTTGAACGTCGCTCCGTCTCTTCCGCTCAGTGAGGAACTCAGAGCGGCGTATGAGAAGCTCTATGACACGATAGAGGCCGCTATCGAAGACACAACGGACCTGGCTGCCCTTGAGGCTCTCAATGCCGTCCTGCCGCAAGTCGATGACATCCTGATCAAGGACCGCATGTACCGGCTTCATGCCAATACTGCCCTGTTCACGGGGCTTCTGCAGCAGATCAACGATACGAACGTGCAACTGAAGGAACTGCAGGGGCAGGTCGCATCGATTGCTTCGCGCTTCAGCGATGCAGCCGACGTCATCGACGCAATCACAAGGGTCTTCTCGCTGCTCCCGGCGCTGTAAGTCGGTCGACGGTCAGGAGTGCGTGAGCCGCGTGATCGACGCGTTTACGGCATCGTCGAGCGAATTACCGCGCTCACCACGCTGCTGGCGCAGCTTCTGCTGAACCATGCGATATTGCCGGAGCGCTTCAGGCCGGTTTCCTGAGATTTCCAGGAGCATGGCCTGCACGTAGTCGTGGGTTAGTGTGCGCAGCAGCGCCTGCGGACCACTGAGATCGGGCCCAGCCGCATCCTCGAGCCACAGATACGTTTGCCACGCGTCCTGCGCCGGCAGAGCCGACAACGACTCGACGACTTCCTTGTGATCCCTGAGGAAGGCGCAGCAAAAACCAAAGATCCGATGCCGCTCACCGCGATCGATGGGCTCACCGTGGGTACGCATGGCATTGGCTACTTTCATCAGCTCGCGTCTCGCCCCGGGTTGTTCATCATAGATCAACGCACCCAGCTGCAGCCCTCGCACCAGGGGCAGAGCCTTGCCCGTGGCGATCGCGAGGTCGAAGTGCTGGATTGCCTCGTCGAAGTCCCCGCCGTTTTGCAGCATCCAGTTGCCGAGCATGCCGTTCGCATACACATTGTTTGGATCGGTCGTCAGGGCCGCGCGCAGATTCTGTTCCGCAGCGGGGCCGAATTCCCGCGCTGCGATGTGTTGATTCAGCCAGTGAGCCCAGCCCAGATGTGCCTGCACATCTGCGGCACGCGTTCCCTTGCTGCGCGTCAGACCCGATTCCAGAATCGACATCATCTCGTCCAGCTGGCGGCCCGCGGGCTCGGTCGCGCTTTGGCCTTCCGGTACGACGATGTGGTAATTCTCCGCCCACAGCATGGCCGCGTTGAGCTGGCCCTCCAGAGCGGCGTGGTCCAGCGGATCCGACCGGAGCAGTGCGGCATAGCTGTCGAGCGATGCCTGGTAATCACCCTGCGTCGCCTGCGTCTCTGCCAGCGCCAGTTGCGCCGCGCGTTGCTGGTGCTGGCGATGGTGGGTGATGAGCCACGTGAGGCCGCCGCCGATGGTTGCGCAGAGCCCGACGACCGCGGTGATCCGGCCGATCCAACTCGTCACGACGGACCAGGCCCTGTCGGAACGTGTCTCCGGCGTCTCATCGGCCATGGTGAAGCCTCCATTCCGGACCAGACGGTTTGCGGCGACCTGCGCGGCGAACGATCGCGGTGGAAGTCGACTAGAGAAGGCGAGAGAGCCAGCCGCCGGGCTTCTGCGGTGATGGCGCTCCGTCCTCGTCCAGGAAGTACAGCAGCCCGCTCACTGCATTCAGAGGCAGCGTCTCGCGGTTCATGAGAATCTCGATCAGCGTCGTCGTGTAGGGATAGAACAAGCGATCCTTGTCCGCTGCCAGACTGGTGATGTCGAGCAGCACGTCGCCGTTCTTCGGATCAACGGGAATGGGTTTGCCCGCACCATCGTAGGGCTGATATTGCAGCAGCGGTGTACCGGTCGAGGCGTTCAGCCGGATATAGAGTTTCTGCTGATTCGGCGCTGCGGCCGGCTGTCCTGCGGACCCGTCGGCAGGCAGCACTGCGACGGGCAGGTTCACGTGGAAGCAGCGGAAGCTCGGATCGGCGCGATAGGGATGCACATCGGCTTCAAACTCCTGCAGGACCGCACCGGGCGCTCCGCTGGGATCGCAACAGAGCGTGACGGAGTAGTCCGTGATGGGGTCGCCGTTCTCATCCAGAGCGCGGATGACGAATTGCTGCCAGCCCTTGGTACCAGGATCTCCGGCGGCGTCCATCTTTTGCAAGGCTCCTGCGCTGAAGGTGCGCGCTTTCGTGAGCCAGGCATTGAAGGAGTCCTGAGTGCTGACGTTCTCGAGAAAATCGGCCACCACTTGCGCGAGCGAGACATCGCCGACTTTTGTCGAGCCGGCGTCGGAAAGAATCGTTGCGTGATTGGCGCCGGGAACGCCGATGATGGGCACGTCGAGCCGCCCGTCGGTCCACGCACTCATGGTCACGGTGTGTTTTGCGGCGGCGGCAGCGCCGATCCTCCTCAGATCCACGGTGACCTTGCGCGTATTCAGGCCTGCTCCGGCCCAGCGCACCGTGCCGTCGGTGCCGGGTTCATCGATGACCTCACGGATGCCGGTGTACGGAGTGTCGCCGACGAAGACCGCCACGTAAGGCGAGTCATTGCCGCTGGTGTAGAACGGCGGGTCAGCGAGCAGATCGCGGTGGGTCAGATCCCAGGTGAAGCTGCTGCCGAGTTCCAGCGCATCGAGCACGCGGTCGCCGGCGTTCAGGAAGTCCGGGCTCAGCAGATCGTGGTTGCCCTTGAAGATGGACCCGAGGAGGCTGCGCCCCTTATGGGCCAGCGGCGAGCCGAAGGTTGCGGGCGCGAGTCCGACGAGGTGCTTCAGCCGCCCGCGGCGCGGTCCGTAATTCACGAGCCAGGAGCGCAGCACCAGCATTCCGGTGGAGTGCACGATCGCGTCAAACTCCCGCGGCTGGCCATCTTCCCATTTCAGCTGATATTCGAGCGCGCGATCCAGAGCTTCGCCGATGTCGGCGACCGTCACTTCGTTATTCAGGGAAATGTACGTGCAGACATTGACCATCACCGGCTGTGCGCCCTGCGCGATGAGAGCCTGACGCCAGGCTTCAAAGGATTGGCCCTTGTCGGAGTAACCGTGGATCAGCACCACGGGACGCGTGAAAGCCATGGGGGAACCTCCACCGGCGTGCGGAGTTGTGAACAAGTCCCTCCATCATAGTCCGGCTGTCAACCGGGTGAGGGGCAAAGGTGATGAGAGTAGCCGCGCCGGCACGTATGGGATCGGAACACTCTGCCGGGCCAATCTGCTTGACCGCTTCTGGAGGCGAGCGCGCCATGGTCGGTCACTGCTGACGCGAAGGCGCGCAATTCAGGGTTGGCCGCAGCAGCGTTTATACTTCCGGCCGCTGCCACAGGGGCACAGGTCGTTCCGGCCTGGTTTCTGCGTAGTGGCGGCTGCGGCGTCGCGTGCGAGGGCCCACTGCATCACGTTGGCCGGCGGCCGCTGCTGCCGGAGTTCCTCGGCCATGAAGCGCATGTATGGATCGATGTGCGTGAAGAACTTCTTGTAACCGGCGCAGAGGTAATTCAGTCCGGGCTCGCCGTCCGGAGTCTTCGCAAAGCGGTGCTTGGGGCATTCACCGTTGCAGGCGAAGCGCACTTCGCAATCGCGGCAGTACTGCGGAAGCGTGTCCCGCTTGGCTGACCCAAAGCGAACCTGCTGCGGCGAGGACGCGAGCTGCTGGAGGGGCGATTCCATCATGTTGCCGAGGCGATTCTCGGGATACACGAAGTGGTCGCAGGAGTAGACGTCGCCATTGTGTTCCATGGCCAGCGCCGATCCGCAGGTCGGACGAAAGATGCAGAGACTGGCCTGCATGCCCAGCCACATCTCGAGACTGATGTCGAAGAGCTGCACATACGTACGGCCTACGTCCTTGCGAACCCACTCGTCAAAGATGGCGCAGAGAAAACGTCCGAACTGACGTGGGTCGACGGACCACTCGGACACGGAGGCGCTCTCGGAGAAGCTGGGGGATACAAGGACGAGTCCGTCGTGGGTTACCTGAGTCGAGACGCGCTCCACGATGGGGATGAACTGCATGAAACCGCTGCCGCTCTCTTTGAGGAATCGGTACACCTCGAGCGGGTACATGGAGTTGGCGCGGTGCACTGTGGTCAGCGTGTTGAAGGAAACGCCGTGCTTTTTCAGGACGCCAATGCCGCGCATGACGCGGTCGAAGGTGGGCTGGCCGCCTTTGTCGACGCGATACGCATCGTGCAGCTCGCGAGGGCCATCGATCGAGATTCCGACGAGGAATGCGTGCTCGGCGAAGAAGGCGCCCCAGTCGTCGTTCAATAACACGCCATTGGTCTGGAAGGCGTTCTCGATGCGCTTGCCGTCCGCGAACCTGGCCTGTAGCTCCACGACGCGGCGGAAGTAATCGACGCCGAGCAGGGTTGGTTCGCCTCCCTGCCACGCGAAATGGATTGTGTCCGTATCCTGCTGCTCGATGTACTGCTGGATATAGGACTCGAGCACCTCCGGGCGCATGGCCCACTTGTTGACGTCGGGATAGAGGACTTCCTTTTCGAGATAAAAGCAGTATTTGCAGTCCAGATTGCAGATCGGCCCGGTCGGCTTGGTCAGGATGTGGAAAGGACGTCCGACGGATGCGGGCGGCGAGTGCGGAATGACTGCATCGGATGCCATGGCTGAGGGGCCGATCGCGGGGAAGAAAGAAACTCGTTCCAGCTTACATGGCGGCGGGCAGCTTTGTGCAGGAGGGCCGCGGTTGGGCGGTAGTGATCCGCGATCCGGTGATAAGCTGCGGAGGGTTTGGCGAAATCATGGAAAGAGGATTGATCGGCTGATGAGCGATTCCGGTGATCGTGCAGACGTGACGCGCAGGGATTTCCTTCGAGGCTCAGCAGCGCTGGCGGCGGGTCTGCCGGGATCGGGCACCGGGGCGCAGAGCCGAGAGGGACAGCAGCAAAAGAATCGCCGGCCGAACATCGTCCTCTATATTTCCGATCAGTTTCGCTGGGATGCGCTCTCCGCATATGGCCTGAACCCGATGCACCTGACGCCTCAGCTGGATGCGATGGCGCGGCGCGGGACGTTATTTCGTTCGCACGTGACGAACCAGCCGGTCTGCGCTCCATCGCGGGCGTGCTTGTTCACGGGACAGTACCAGAACAGGAACGGCGTTTGGCGGAATGGGTTAGGGCTGAAGTCCGATGCGGCGACGCTGGCGACGGAGTTGCGCAAGGCCGGCTACACGGCGAATTACATCGGGAAATGGCACCTGGCGCCGACGGCTCCGGGGACGCCGAATACTCCGGAGTTGCGCGGGCCCGTGGCTCCGGAGCACCGTGGCGGTTTCGACGATTTGTGGCAGGCCTCGAATGAACTGGAGTGGACCTCGCATCCGTACGAGGGCGACCTGTATGACGCGAACGGCAAGCCGATCCACTTTTCGGGCGAATACAGAGTGGACTTCATTACCGGGCTGGCGAAGAAATTCCTTACGTCGGTGCGCGAGCCCTTCCTGCTGGTGATTTCGCAACTCGAGGTGCATCACCAGAACGATTGCAACTGCTT
>DATEPN010000515.1:0-4192 GCA_035273225.1 Acidobacteriaceae bacterium
TTCAGGTCGAGGTGCTCGCCGGCGAACATGGTCGCGCCGACGGCGAGGATGACCGGCATGGTGCCGACCATCAGCGCCGCGTGGCTGACGGTGGTCAGGCTGAGTCCGTAAAACTGGACGAGAAACTGCACCGGGATGCCAAGGAATGCGCCGATGAGCAGCACGCGCCACTGGCGCGCGGAAAAGCGCGGTACTTCTATGATGGGGATCAGTCCGGCGCAGGCGAAGAGGAATCGATACAGAACGAAATGATCGACGCTGAGGCGCTGGAAGGCGATCTTGCCAAAGAAGAAACCGGTGCTCCAGAAAATGCCGGCGAGCGCGCAGGCTGCGTAGCCGAGTCCGCGGCTGACGGTGCGGCGGCGGTCCTGGAGGGCAGAAGATCGGTCGAGCGCGGGGCGGGGATTCATCAGGACGAACTGGGGATGGAGGCGAGGCTGCGCCACGCATCGCCGATGAAGAGCCGGATGGCAGCGATGCCTGCGGCCCCGTTCTCAATGCAGGCGGCGGCGTTCTTCTCGGTCACTCCCCCGAGCGCGACGACGGGGATGGGTGCTGCTAGTCCGACGGCAGCCCGCAACGCGGCGAGTCCCTGACCACTGGTGACCTTCTGCGCGGTGACCTTCTCGAAGACGGGCGAGAAGAGCAGCAGCGAGGCTCCCGAGGCGCGGCGGATTTCTTCGGGCGAGTGGCAGGCGACGCTGACGATGGCTTCGCGTCCGGCGCGCTCGTAGGCGCCAGCGGCGGCGCGGACGGCGGTTCCCGCTGTGCCGACCATCTGCGGGTTGGCGGCCGGCTCGAGCCCGGGCGTGGAAGGCAGATGTACGCCATCGGCTCCCGCGGCGAGGGCGATTTGCGCGGGGCCGTTGAGGAGGATGCGGGTCGCGCTTCCGGTGGAGCGCACCGCTTCGACGACCTCGGCAGTCAGCGATTGCAACTCCGGCAGGGGCAAATCTTTTTCGCGGATCTGAATGTAATCGACGCCGCCGCTGGCCCAGGTGAGAGCGAGGTCAATGAGGCGGCGGCGCTGCTCGGCGTCGTCGCCGGGGAGGGCTCTGCGACTCGTGATGGCGTAGAGCAGCATCTGACTCAACAGTGTATGTGTGAAATGCAACAGGCCTCAGGGGTAAGATGACCTGGGACCCGCTTTCGGTCTGACCCTTTTCCCAGGCCTTCCTGAACGCATGGCAAAATTCGATCTATTAGTTATCGGATCCGGTCCTTCCGGTCAGCGCGCGGCAGTATCGGCGATCAAGAAGGGCAAGAGCGTGGCGCTCGTGGAGATGCGGAGCGTCGTGGGCGGCGTGTGCATCAACACCGGCACCATCCCCAGCAAGACCATGCGCGAAGCGGTGCTGCATCTTTCCGGGTACAACTACCGCTCCATCTACGGCATGAACTACCGCGTGAAGGAAAAGATCACGATGGCCGATCTTGCCTTTCGCGTGCAGCACGTGATCAAGACGGAGATTGACGTCACCGAGGCCCAGCTTTCGCGCAATGGCGTGGAGGTGATCAACGGCGTCGCGCGCTTCGAGGATGATCACCATGTGCATGTGGATGGCGCGCGCGGGACCAATACGTACGAGGCCGACAAGATTGTCATTGCAGTGGGAACGCGCCCGGCCTCGACGGACAAGGTTCCGGTCAACGGCAAGACCATCATCAACAGCGATCAGGTGCTGGAACTGCCGGAGCTGCCGAAGACGCTGATCGTCGTGGGCGGTGGCGTGATCGGCGTCGAGTACACGTGCATGTTCGCGGCGCTGGGCGTGCGGGTGACACTGATCGAGAAGCGACCGCGGCTGCTGGAGTTTGCCGATCAGGAGATCGTGGAGGCGCTGAGCTATCACCTGCGCGACAGCCGGGTAACGATGCGGCTGGGTGAAGAGGTGCAGAGCGTGGAGCAGGTGGACGGGGCGGTCGTGGCGAATCTGGAGAGCCGCAAGCGCGTCTCCGGCGATGCGCTGCTGTACGCGGTCGGGCGCCAGGGCAATGTGGACGAGCTGAATCTGCAGGCGGCGGGCATCGAGGCCGACAATCGCGGGCGCATTCCGGTGGACAAGGACTTCCGCACCAAGGTTCCGCACATCTTTGCGGTAGGAGACGTGATCGGGTTCCCGGCGCTGGCCTCGGTTTCGATGGAGCAGGGGCGGATCGCGGCGGAGCGCGCGTTTGGGGATGAACACCTGCAGTCCAATCCCAGCTTCTACCCGTATGGCATCTATACGATTCCGGAAATTTCGTTCATCGGCAAAACCGAGGAACAGCTGACCGAGGAGGACGTACCCTACGAAGTAGGCGTGGCCTACTACCGGGAGATTGCGCGCGGGCAGATTCGCGGCGACACGACGGGACGGCTGAAGCTGATCTTCCATCGCGAGACGCGCCAGGTGCTGGGCGTGCACATCATTGGAGAAGGCGCAGCGGAGCTGGTGCACATCGGGCAGGCGGTGATGGCGCTGAACGGGAATCTCGATTACTTCATCAATACGGTTTTCAACTACCCAACCCTGGCCGAGTGCTACAAGGCCGCCGCGTTCAACGGCATCAACCGGCTGGCCCGCTTTGAGGACTAGGTTGTAAGCAAGCGAGAGGAAGCAATGGCGAACACAGTCGGCGTGGTACTGGCGGAGCGGGCGATTGCGGGGCTGATCGAAGACCAGAAGTTGCTGGATGGGCTGAGGGAGTTCCCCGAGAACCTGGACGCCACGAATGGGCTCATTGAGGTTCCCGCCGAGAATCTGGCCGACATTCTGTGCGATGCCATCGCGGCGATGTCGCCGGCAAAGTCGAAGGTCGAAGCCGTGGGGATCGCGATGCCCGGCTACGTGCACCAGGGAGTGATGCTGGACTCGCCGAACCTGCCGCAGCTGAAGGGCGCGCACGTGTGTGAGGCGATCAAAGCCGGGTTGGACAAGCGGGGCATCGCGGTGAAGGTACGCGTCTTCAACGATGCCGATGCTGTGGCTGCGGGGATCGCGGCGACGCGCGGGCAGATGGAGAAGAACGTGCGCGTGTGGACCATCGGCACCGGCATTGGCTTCGGGCGCTATCCGTACACCGAAGGTCCGTGGGAAGGCGGACACATGGTGGTGACGCTTGATCCGAAGGAGAACTACTGCGGGTGCGGAGGACGCGGGCACCTGGAAGGGATTCTCGGCCACCGGGCGATGCGGCTGCGCTTTCTGGACATGGAGCCGGATGAGGTTTTCGCCAGCGCGAAGGCGGGAGACCGGCGCTGCCGCGAGTTTGTTGAGCTGGCGCATCGGGCGCTCGCTGCGGCGACGGCTTCGCAGATTCATCTGGAAGGACCGGGGCGGTTCTACTACACGGGACGTGACATCGACAGGCTCGATCTGGTGCTGCTGAAGCAGTATCTCTACGAGATGGTGAAGATGAGCCCGCTGCAGAGCTACACGGCCGAGATCCTCTCCGAGGATCCGGCACTGGCGGTGATCGGCGCGGGCGTAGCGGCGCTGCTGGCCGGCGGTTGCTGATCACTCAGTCATATATCCAGTCGCGTGCGGCACATCGGCATCCCAAGAAAAAGAGGGAGAAATCTGTCATGCAGAAGAGAAGGCTGGGCCGGCTCGGGCCGGAGGTGCCTGCGATCATTCTCGGAGGCAACGTCTATGGCTGGACGCTCGATGAGGCGGAGAGCCTGCGTCAGCTGGATCGCGCTGTCGATCTGGGGCTGAACTGCATCGATACGGCGGATGTGTATTCGCGCTGGGCGCCGGGTCATCAGGGTGGCGAGTCGGAGACGATCATCGGCAAGTGGTTCGCAACGCGCGGCCGGCGGAAGGACGTGATCCTGGCAACGAAGGTCGGCATGGATATGGGAGACGGGAAGAAGGGGCTAAAGGGGCAATACATCAGGCAGGCGGTGGAGGCGTCACTGCGGCGGTTGCAGACGGACTATATCGATCTGTACCAGGCGCACAGCGATGACGAGCTGGCGAACCAGGAGGAGACGCTGGAAGCGTTCAACGGACTGGTGCAGGCGGGCAAGGTGCGGTATATCGGCGCTTCGAACTATGTGGGTGCACGACTGGAGATGGCGATCAAAACGAGCCGCGAGAACGGATGGGCGGAGTACGTGTCGATCCAGCCGCACTACAACCTTGTCGAGCGGGCGAAGTTCGAGACCGACCTGCTGCCGGTGGTGAGGAAGTATGACATTGGCGTC
>DATEPN010000516.1:0-2618 GCA_035273225.1 Acidobacteriaceae bacterium
GAGTGATCAAAGGATCCAGGAACGACGGCGCACACCAAACCGCGCTGCCAAACGATTTGCAGGCAAGTTCAACGTCCTGAACTCATCCGCGCACAGGTCTCGTTATACCAGCCGACGAAATTGCTGACTCTCGCTGGGCGATTCCCGAATCGGCGTGAGTACGATTCTGTGTGGCCGGAGCATTTCGTGCGAGGTCACGCTGATGGGCAAGCCGATCGAGGTTACCCAAACGGAGTTTTCTGCCACTGAGCTACGCCAGCTGGCGGCCGGCATTCGTGATGGCGCGGTGGTGCGGCGCCTTCTGGCGATCGCTCTGATCCTGGAAGGCCATTCGCGGACGGAAGCCGCGCGGCTCAACGGCATGGATCGGCAGACGCTGCGCGACTGGGTGCACCGCTACAATGATGAAGGCGTGGCTGGATTGCATCGGCGGGTCATTACTGGCCGCCCGGCCGCGCTTACCGACGAGCAGATGGACGCGCTGCGGACACTGGTATTGGCGGGGCCGGATCCGGAACGCAACGCGGTCATCCGCTGGCGCTGTGCCGATCTGCGCGATGAGATCGCCGCCCGCTGGTCGGTGGGGCTGACCGAGCGCTCGGTGGGCAGGCTGCTGCATCGGCTCGGCATGACCCGGCTGCAGCCACGGCCCTATCATCCAAAGAGGGATGCGGCCGCGCAGGAGGCTTTTAAAAAAACTTCGCCGCGCTGGTAGCCGAGGCATTGCCGGCGTCGGCGGCTGGCAAGCCGCTCGAGGTATGGTTTCAGGACGAGGCTCGGGTGGGCCAGAAAGGCAGTTTGGAATATCTCTGGGCACCGGTCGGTTCGCGTCCGCCCATGGTGCGAGACAACCGCCATGACTCAGCCTATCTGTTCGGCGCCATCTGCCATGCCCGCCAGGTCGGCGCGGCGATCATCATGCCAGGCGTCAATGCCGAAGCGATGAGCGAGCATCTCCACGAGATCAGCGTCCAGGTGACGCCTGGCGCGCACGCCGTCGTGGTGTGCGACGGTGCCGGCTGGCACCAAGAGGGCAAGCGATTGCTCATCCCGCACAACATCACTCTGCTGCCGTTGCCGCCCTACTCGCCGGAACTGAACCCGATGGAAAACATCTGGGACTATCTCCGCGGCAATAAGCTCAGCAGGCGCGTATGGGACAGCTACGAGGCCATTGTCGCGGCATGCAAGGAGGCGTGGCTGTTCCTCATCGGCGATCTCGACCGCATCGATTCCATCGCACATCGCGCTTGGGCATCGGTCAATCTTTAAGTCGGCTGGTATAAAGAGACCTGTGCGCGGATTAGTTTCCGCGACTCGATTGATTGCTGATTCGATGCGCTGTCTCAGCGGGGAGAGCGGTCGTGCCACACCGGTCGATTGGACAAGAAGGGCTAAGCTTTGCCCCGGCGTGGCGACCGTCGTCGACGCTGGACAGGCTTTCCGAGCTGATTGACTGGACCTCGGTCGCTCGCCTGCTGGAGCCGCTGTATCCGGCCAGCAAAGGCGAACCTGCGTGGCCTCCACTGGCAATGTTCAAGGCGCTGCTGCTGGCCGTGTGGCATGATCTGTCCGACGTCAAGCTCGCCGAGGCTCTCGAGGATCGGGCATCGTTCCGACGTTTCTGTGGTTTTTCGAGCAGCGAGCCCACGCCGGAACGCACCGCTTTCGTGCGCTTTCGCCGGGTGGTCATCGCGCATGGTCTGGATCGATCCCTGTTCGAGCGGGTCACGGCGGATTTGAAGGCTCGCGCCATCACGGTAAAGACCGGCACTCTGGTCGATGCCACGATCATCGCCTCCGCGAGCGAGACGGACGAGGATGGACGCTGGGTCAAGCATAAGGGCCGAGCCGCCGTGCATGGCTACAAGGCCCATGTCGGCGCGGATGCGAGTACGGCTTTGGTCGAGCAGGTCGCGGTGACCCCGGCCAACGTCAACGACGGTCGCGCCGGACCGGATGCTCTGCCTGATGATCCTGGCGAGGTGTTTGCCGACAGCGCCTATCGCGGCTCGCATTTCGGCGATGCGGTTCGGGCCAAGGGCGGGGCGCCGCGCATCGCGGCCACAGCGATGTGGGGCCTCGACCAACAGGAGACGCTCGCCAGGCTGGATGCCTGGAACGCCCCGATCCATCGCGTTCGGGCTCGGATCGAGAAGATCTTCGGCACGTGGAAGCGCAGCTATGGGCTACGTCGAATGCGATGGCGAGGTCTCGCTCGCGCCGCCGCTCAAGTCCGTTTCACCGCCATCGCCTACAACCTCAAGCGCAGTCTCAACATCCTCCCCGCGTAGCACTGCGAGTGATCAAAGGATCCAGGAACGACGGCGCACACCAAACCGCGCTGCCAAACGATTTGCAGGCAAGTTCAACGTCCTGAACTCATCCGCGCACAGGTCTCTTTAGAGCATTTTCACGCTGCCCAGAATCGAGGGGACTTCCGGAACGGGGGTGATGTGTGATTCGTGAGGCTTCGGAAACCACCGCCGGAGGCGCGCGTGTTGCATCAGCCGGGAAAGCCGTATTCGCAGGATCTGCGCGAACGAGTGTTCGCCGCGTCAGACGAGGGAGACCGCGTTGGCGAGATCGCGGAACTACTTCGGGTCAGCATATCCTTC
>DATEPN010000517.1:0-3542 GCA_035273225.1 Acidobacteriaceae bacterium
GGCGGCTGCTCGGCCGGTTTTTCCGGGGGCAGGGGCGGCGCTTGTTCCGCGGGCACGGGGTGGGGCTCTGCAATGACCTGCTCCTCGTAAACGGCGTACTCCTTGAGGATGACGGCGATGAGTACGGCGGTCGGGACGGCCACCATGGCTCCGATGATGCCTGCGAGGCCGGTACCGATGAGCAGGGCAATGAGGATGGTGAGGCCGGCAAGATCGACCTGGGTCTTCATGATGCGCGGGGTGAGGTAGCTGTTTTCTACCTGCAGGTAAACGGCGAAGAATATAGCAACCCCGACGACGTGGGTCCAGGAATCGAGGGCGGCGATGAGCAGCGCCAGGGTCATGGAGACCATGGCGCCGGCGACAGGGACGATGTTGAAGAGCCCCATGATGACGCCGAGGGCGTAGGCGTAGCGCACGTGCAGCAGGGCGAAGACGATGGTGCTGGAGACGCCAAGGATCATCATGAGGGTGCCCTGACCGAGGAGCCAGCGTCCCATGCGGACCGAGGCGCGGGAGAGGGTCTGGTCGAGGCGCAGGCGGCGTTCGACGGGGAAGAGGGAGAGGAACCAGGCATACGCCTCGTCGCCCTCGATGATGAAGTAGATGGTCAGCACGATGCCGGTGATGACGCGGAGCAGCGCTCCGGCCCAGTCGCTGGCGAATTTCACGAGGTACGTGGCGGAGTTGCCGACGTAATCCTGAATCTTCTCCTGGATGACTTCGAAGTCGATGTCGCGGATGACCGGCACCTGCTCGAGGCGGTTGAAGAAGCCGGGCGCGCGCTGCGGAAGCTCGTGGATGAACTCGCGGAGATCGTGGAAGGCGGGGGCAAGGGCCACGAATGCGAAGAGCGTCAGCGCGCCGACGGTGATGATCAGCATGAGGAGCACGGCCATGCCGCGGCCGGGATGCCATTTGCCGATGCGCAGCCGCATGATCACCTGGACCAGGGGCATCAGGACCACGGCAAAGAGGGCGCTGACGTAGATGACGATGAGGACGTCGCGGAGAAGCCAGGCAAGATAGAGGCTGATGGCGACGCCAAAGGTGAAGAGGACGATGCCGCGCGCGCTGAGAGGCTTCATTGGAAGTCTCCGGGCTGGTCTTCGGGCTGGGCTGCGGGCGTCAGCGGTTCCGGCTGTGATGCGGGGATGAGGGCGGCGGCGATGCTGTCGGCGACCTCTTCCGGCGAACGGCCGGCGGTCGGAATGGTGAGATGGGCTTCGCGGTAGAGGGGCAGGCGGGACTGCCAGCGCGCGGCGAGACGTCCGCGATCACGAAGGACGGGGCGGACGGGGGCGTTTTCCTGGGAGGCGCAGCGGCTGATGAGGGTCTCAAAGGGGGCGTCGAGGAAGACGACACGGCGGCCGGGGAGGGAACGGAGCATTCCGCGGGTGGCCGGGTTTTCCAGGGCTCCGCCGCCGAGGGCGAGCACGACGTCAGGGGCGGAGGCGAGTTCGCGGACGGTGTCGGACTCGAGGGCGCGAAAGGCGGCTTCTCCATCCTGAGCAAAGATTTCGGCGATGGTGCGGCCAGTGCGTTCTTCGATGACACGATCGGAGTCAAGGAAGCGCCAGCCGAGACGGGCGGCGAGGAGGGCGCCGGTCGTGGACTTACCTGCGCCCATGAAGCCGGTGAGGATGATGCCGGAGATGGATGGCGACGGCCCTTGTCCGCTCATTCGTCCTGATTATAGGGAGCGCAGTGACCGGCCAGCCGCCTATTTTCGCCCGGGCTGGGCGGAGGGATTGCGGCGGATCGCCTGCTGAATGTTGTCCCATACGGCAGGACTGGGGTCATGCATCGGCAGCAGCAACTTGGCCTGGGATGCGATGTACTCCAGATCACGAACCAGAGCGGCGCAGTTGTCGCAGGTCTTGAGATGCTCCTGCGCGTTCAGGTCGGCATGCGCCTCAAAGAGCTCCGGCAGACTTTCCTGAAATTCGGCACAGGTCATCGTTTTTTCCATCACGCGCACGCTCACGCGATCTGCTCCTTCCGCTGGCCCGTGTGCAGCAGATCCCGCAGCTTCATGCGCGCTTTGTGCAGCTGCGATTTGCTGTTCCCGATGGAACAGTCCAGCATTTCTGCTATTTCATTATGCTCGTAGCCTTCCACGTCGTGCAGAACAAAAACCAGGCGGTAGCCGGGGGGAAGGTTTTCGATGGCGCGCTCCAGCGTGACGCGATCGATGGAGCCGGAGAGGGTGAGGTCGCGGGCGCCGATGTCCTTGCGCGGACCGTCGTCCTGCGAGGGCTCGAGGGTCTCCTCGAGCGAAACCTGGGGCAGGCCTTTGCGACGGAGGTGCATGAGCACGACGTTAACCGCCAGACGGTGAAGCCAGGTGGAGAAGGCCGAGTCGCCGCGGAAGGTGCCGATCTTGCGATAGAGCTGCAGGAAGGCTTCCTGGGTGAGGTCCTCGGCTTCGGCCACGTTGCCCAGCATGCGCAGGCAGAGCGAGTAGACACGCCGCTTGTGCATGGCATAGAGGGTTTCGAAGGCCCGGGCATCGCCATTCCGCGCTTTCTCAATGGCTTCTTCTTCTCCCGCGATGGGAGGGTTGCGGCGCAGATGCTGGGTGGCGGGCCGGGGCTGCGTGGGACCCGAACTCATCAGTACAAACCTTTCCATGCCAGTTCTTCCATGCGGTTGGGCTCCTGCTGGTCTGCTGTTCGGACGTTTCGGCGCAGTCAGAGTCATAGAGGAGAGGCTTCCGGGGATACAGAACAATACCGTTCAGACGCGGGGAGGGCAAGCGGGGTTGCTCCGGGGGGCGGGAGCGGCGCCGCGATAAAGGACAACTTGTCCGGTCTTCGCCGGAAATAAGCTATCTGGGGTCTCAATGCAAACGGACGCGCAGAGGCGCGTCCGCAGCGGATCGGGGGAAAGCTTAGGGCTAACGGCCGTAGAAGCCGGCGTTCTTCGCGGCAAAGCTCTGCCATTTTTCCGGCAGATCGTCGGCGGCGTAGATGGCCGAGACCGGGCACACCGGCACGCAGGCGCCGCAGTCGATGCACTCGACGGGATCGATGAAGAGCTGATCGGTGTCGGCGTGCTTTGCTTCGTCTTTCTTCGGATGGATGCAGTCCACCGGGCAGGCATCGACGCAGGCCGTGTCCTTGGTGCCGATGCAGGGTTCCGCAATCACGTAAGCCATGAAATTCCTCTTCGGGAGTGAGAGTAAGTATAGGTCAATCGCAGTCCTCAGGACGAAGGCTTCGCCAGCCGCTGGAGGCGGTTGGCTGCCTTACTCCCTCAGCCCGATTGTTCCGACAACCGTTCATTCTAGCAGGGGAATTTCGCGCTGGAACGAGCGGGGCGGGGCGCTGCGATAACTTTCGGAACTTTCGGAATGGGGTGGTTTCAGCTCTGGCGCTGGGCGCGCTGTGCGGCGTACTCGGCGGGCGTGGGGATCGGGGAGAGATTGCGTCCGGCGAACATGTCGACGAAGAGGCGGACGAGTTCCCCGTTCAGATGGCCGTTGGTGGCCAGCACTTCGCGGCTGTTGAGGCGGAAGGGCGAGCCGTCGAAGCCGGTGA
>DATEPN010000518.1:0-4725 GCA_035273225.1 Acidobacteriaceae bacterium
AGACGGGACGGCAGCCCAGCGCTGCCGTCTTCCCGCGTTTGAAATTAGAATCCAAAGGCACATGAGTAACCATCGAGAGCAAATCTCCTCCGCCCTCAAGCGAGCGCAGCTCTTTGCCGGCCTTACTGAGCCGGAGATGCAGTCGCTCTCCGCGCGTGCCGTCCGCAAGCTTTACGAAGGCGGCGAACTTGTCTTCTCCGAAGGCGAGCCCTGCGAGGGCTTTTATGTCGTGCTCACCGGCAAAATCCGCATTTTCAAGACCTCCGCGAACGGACGCGAGCAGGTGCTTGCCATCGAGGGCCCGGGAAGCTCCGTCGCCGAACTGCCCGTTTTCGACGGCGGACCCTACCCCGCCTCCGTCAGCGCCGTCGAAGACTCGCTGATCCTGTTCATCTCCCGCCAGGACCTCCGTGCCTTCTGCCTTGAGCACCCCGAGGTTGCCCTGAAGATGCTCGCCGTGGTCGGAGCACGCCTCCGCCGTCTGGTCGGCATCATCGAGGAGCTTTCGTTTACGACGGTCCGCCAGCGCCTGGTCGCGGCTCTTGTGCGCCTCGCGCAGACCGCCGGCAGAAAGACGCCGCAGGGTCTCGAGTTCGACCTGCCGGGCACGCACCAGGAAATAGCGCACCAACTCGGGACCGTGCGCGAACTGGTTTCGCGTAACCTGATGCGCCTCCAGGCCGAGGGACTGGTTCATGTCAGCGCTCGCAGCATCGTGGTGCCTGACCTGCCTGCCCTCTCAGCCCTGCTGGAAGGCAATCCATAGAGCCAGCCGCGAAGTGCTCCGCCTCGACAACGACTGCCCGTGACTAATGTCACTGCTCCCGGGCTCCGCGCCTGCGACTCTCAGGACAGGTGCCCCATGTCTGCTTTCCCCATCCTTGATGACCGCGCAGCGCTTCTCGCCCTCGAGCGCCGCGAGAGCCTGCTGCTGCGCTGCTGGATCGTTACCGGGCTGTTCTTCATGGTCCTGCCCGGGACTGTCCTTGGTTTCACGAATCTCCTCGCCATCAGCGTGCATCACGGACTTGGGTCACTCTCCGCCGCGTGGATTCAGGCCCACGGCTTCTCCCAGGTCTTCGGCTGGATCGGCAGCTTTGTGCTCGGAATCGGCTTCTATTCGCAGCCACACACCCGCGTCAACCGCGGCCGCCTGCCGGCGATCTGCTGGGCGCTGTGGACGGCGGGCCTGACGCTGCACTGGCTTGCCGCCGGATACCTGTGGCAATGGAGGATCACGCTTCCGACTTCCGGTGTGCTGCAGTTCGCGGCCATTCTGCTCTTTCTGCACGCGGCTCGGCAGCACAAACTGCGCGGTTCTGCGGGAGGCGCTCGGAAGCGGCCGAAGATGGAGCCCTGGATGCAGACGGTGCTGCTCAGCAATTTCGCATTGCTGGTCGCGATCACTATCAATCTTGTTGAGGGATTCCGGCTTGCCCTTGCTGGATCCGCTCCGCAAATTCCGCACACCTTCGACCAGAGCTTTCTCGTCCTGCTCGGCTGGGGATTTCTCGCGCCGCTGGTCTGGGGATTCTCGGCACGCTGGCTGCCCATCTTCCTCGGCGTCGCGCCGATCCGGGGCAGGTTGCTGCAACTCGCGGTGGTGCTGGATCTTCTGGGCGTGGTGCTCGGCATGGCGCATTTCACGCGTGTGATGGCGCCGCTCCTCGCATTGGCGGCCATACTCGCCGCCATCTCCATGCGCGTCTTCGAGCACGCGGAGCGTCCAGCGAAGACTATCGGCCTGCATCGCAGTTTCCCGCTGTTTCTGCGCGTCGCGTATGTGTGGAGCGTCGCCGCTGCGCTGCTCGGCATCTGGGCAGCATGGTCCGACGTTCACGGCGGCATCTGGGGCGGATCGCGCCACGCGCTGACTGTTGGCTTCGCGGCGATGATGGTCATGACTGTTGGCCCTCGCATCCTGCCGCACTTCGCCGGTGTGCGCGGCATCTGGAGCCGGAAGCTGATGTTCGCCACCCTTCTTCTGCTCAGCACGGGATGCACGCTGCGCGTCAGCATGGAGCCGCTGGCTTACGAAGGCTTAGCGTCGTTTGCCTGGAGGGTGCTGCCGCTCTCCGGGTGCCTCGAACTCGGCGCAGTGCTTCTGTTCGCACTGCAGTTGGCGCTCACGTTCGCGCTCGAGCCCAGCATCTTCGCCGACGATCGCGAGGCGGCTGCCGCGAACGCGGCCTAATCTCCCGCGCTGGTTTCCGGGTGCGACCATACCCAGGTCGCGCCCAGCCACGATCGGCCCGCTTCCGGCAGGTGTGGAATCAGCGCCCAGATGCCGATCCAGGCCAGAGCTACGAGGTTTGGAAACAGCAGCGGAGCCATCGGCGGCGCGCCGTTCACGAGCTTGTCGAAGAACGAGTGTCCGGGCTCGATCAGATTCGCCCGCAGGTGGAACCAGAACCCCAGCACGCCGTCGAGCCCCTGCGCGAGCAGCACGACCAGGCACCAGTCCATGTAACGGCGGGTCACGCGCGCGAGCAGCGGCACGATGAGGGAAGCCGACCGCCAGCGCCGAGGAGATCACCGGAATCCGCTCCGTCTGCAGGAAAAATCCGTTGTCCGCGTGGTCCGTCAGCGTCAGTACAAAATTGCCGAAGAACCCGCCGAGCCCCAGAAAAATAATCCACCGTGCCCACTCTGCGGTGTGGGGCGCGACCATGCGGTTGGCCAGCAGGAGAAATCCCAGCCCGGTGTAGGCGAGCGGCGCCGCAAAAGGAGCGGCGTAGGTAAGGCTGTTGAGCGTGCGTTCCTGAAAGAAGCGTGAATCCAGTTGGAACAGCACTCCCGCGAGGCCAGTCAGAATGGCGGCCCACCCGACGAGGTGACCTGCCACCCGCCAGACACGGAGCATGTCTGCGATCCAGCCAAGTCCCACCGCGATCGCGAGCACGCCTGCCCCGGCGAGGGAGACGTAGAGTGCAGGCGGGCGTGGCACTCCGCGCATTTCCCGGAGGCGCGGACGAAATCGGCCGTCGGTTGCTGCGTTTCAACGCGGGGCCGGGCACGGTTGATTAGGAACGCAGCAACGATTAGCGAAAAGCCGATCACGACTGCCACAAAGACAGAGCGGAACGACATCCAGCGAGCCTCCGGAGCGAGACGTGCAGAATGCTGCCCCGCCACTGTACCAATTCGGGAAATTCGTGCCAGCTGCGGACTTCCGGCAGTGCAATCTGCTGTGTGATATCCATCACCGGCGCTTTGCGCCTGCCCTGGCCAGCATAGAGACAAGCGAATTCTCCCCAGCGTGTGACTTAAGTCCCTGCAAGGACCGTGGGTCACGCCATAACTTCAAAGCACAACGCGCTCCGCACGCTCGAGCGCCGCGGACTTTTTCTCCTGAGGAAGACCTATGTCCTATAAGCGTTATTGGATCGCCCTGGCCGTCGTCATCATCGGCTCGTTTGCCGTGCTTGGCGGCGTAGGGCGCAAGATGATCAGCCAGGCACCGCCTATTCCCGACGTGTATACGACGGACGGCCAGCTGCTCTTCACCGGCTCCACCATCACCGACGGCCAGGGTGTCTGGCAATCGATCGGCGGGCAGGAAATCGGCACGATCTGGGGCCACGGCGCGTACGTCGCCCCCGACTGGACCGCCGACTGGCTGCATCGCGAAAGCTTGTTCCTGCTCGATCGCTGGGCTCAGCAGCAGGGCGCCGCTAACTTCGCTGCGGCGAGTGTTGATGAGCAGGCCGCGTTCAAAGCGCGACTCGTCCGGGTGATGCGGACGAACACGTATGATGCTGCGGCGAAGCGCATCGTCATCAGCGATGATCAGGCCGCGGCTTTTCACACGCTGGCCGGTTACTATGCCGACGTCTTCAGCGCCGGACGCAAGGAGTACGCTATTCCGGTCGGCGCGCTGACCAATCCTGCGAAGCAGCAGCAGATGGCCGCCTTCTTCTGGTGGACGTCGTGGGCTGCGCATACCGAGCGGCCGGACAGCAGCATCACGTACACAAACAACTGGCCGCATGAGCCACTGGTTGCCAACGGACCCGCTCCTTCGGCAATTCTGTGGAGCATTCTGAGCTTCATCTTCCTTCTCGCCGGGATCGGCGGGCTCGTCTGGTGGTATGCGTCGCGTGAGGAGATCCATTTCCAGCCGGCGTTTCCCGCGAAAGATCCGTTCCTCAGCTTTACGGCAACGCCCAGCCAGCGCGCTACGCTCAAATACTTCTTTGTCGTCGTGGCGTTGTGGGCGGTGCAGATCATCATGGGCGGCATCACTGCGCACTACGGTGTGGAGGGTGGCGGGTTCTACGGCATTCATCTCGACAAGATCTTGCCGTACGCGGTGACGCGCACCTGGCATCTGCAACTCGCCATTTTCTGGATCGCGACGTCATGGCTGGCGACAGGCCTGTATGTTGGTCCGGCGGTCAGCGGGCATGAGCCGAAGGGGCAGCGGCTGGGCGTCAACGTGCTGTTTGGCGCGCTGGTGCTGGTCGTCGGCGGATCGCTCGCCGGTGAGTGGATGGGCATCGAGCAGAAGCTGGGCAACCTGTGGTTCTGGCTCGGCAGCCAGGGATATGAATACGTCGACCTCGGCCGGCTGTGGCAGGCTCTGCTCTTCGTCGGATTGCTGCTGTGGCTGTTCCTGATGGTGCGGGCGCTGAAGCCTGCGCTTGTTAAGCGCAGCGAGAGTCAGCCGCTGATGATTTTGTTCCTCATCTCTTCGATTGCGATTCCGCTGTTCTATGCTGCCGG
>DATEPN010000519.1:0-2131 GCA_035273225.1 Acidobacteriaceae bacterium
TCGCGCGGCGTCAGATGCACCGGCTGGCCGCAGACGGTGACGAGATGATCGGCGGGGTCGACGACAAAGTCGCCGGTCTCGATACGTTGCTCATCGGGGCGCTCCGGCGAGCGGCGCAACTGGGCGCGCACGCGCGCCAGCAATTCCTGAATGCCGAAGGGCTTGGTTACATAATCGTCGGCGCCGGCGTCGAGCGCTTCCACTTTGGAGCGCTCCTGGTCGCGCACGGAGAGGACGATGATCGGCGTCTGGCTGTTGCGGCGGATTTCCTGGCACAGCTCGACGCCGCTGATGCCCGGCATCATGAGATCGGTGATCACCAGGTCCGGTTGCCACTCGGAGAAGAGCCGCAGCGCCTCTTCCGGATCGTTCGCGGTGCGCACGTCGTAGCGTTGCGCACTCAGCGAGGCGCGCAGCACGCGCGTGATCTGAATCTCGTCGTCCACCACCAGGATGCGTTCCGCCATGGCGCCTCGGCAGGTATGATCGCCTGTCATGCAGCCTGCCATGCAGAAGGATACTCTCGGACCGATCAGGATCCTGCTGCGACACGTTGTTTTAACCGCGGCGGCGCTGGTGGTGGTGGCGATTTTCCGCACCGTCTGGCGCGCGAACGACACGACGGTCGCGCTGGGGTTCCTGATGCTGGTGATGGTGACGGCCTCGCGCTGGAGGCTGCGCTATTCGGTTTACCTGTCTGTGCTCTGCACGCTGCTTTACAACTTTTTCTTCTTCCCGCCAATCGGACGCTTCACCATCCAGGATCCGCGGAACTGGGTGGCGCTCAGCGCGTTTCTCGCGTGCAGCGTCCTCGTGAGTCACCTGTCCAACCAGGAGCACTTGCACGCGGAGGCGGCTGAACAGCGCCGGCGCGAGGTGGAGCGGCTCTACGAATTCAGCCAGCAATTGCTTTTGCAGGATGATCCCCGCCAACTGGCCCGCGCGGCTCCGGCGGCCGCGGCGGCGGCATTTGGATTTCGCTCCGTCGCACTGTATGTTCGCGAAGACGATGCTGTCTACTCTTCAGACCCCAAGGACGAGGCGCCCTCCGTCGTCGATTTGAGAACGGCAGCAAGTGCGGAATCGGCGGGCGCGCTGCGCGACGGATTTCGCGTGATCCCCCTGGCGCTGGGGATGCGATCCAGCGGAGTGCTGGCGGTTACGGAGGCCGGCTATTCCTCCCAGGTTTATGAGGCGATTGGATCGCTCCTTGCGATTGCCCTGGAACGGGCTGCGGCGCTGGAGCGGAGCAGCCGTCTGGAGGCTTCCCGGGCCAGCGAGCGGCTCCGCAGCGCGCTGCTCGACTCCGTCACGCACGATCTGCGCACGCCGCTGACTTCGATTCGCGCCGCAGCGACGACTCTGGTCAGCAGTCCCGATCTTGCCGAGAGCGAACGTGAGGAACTGACTGCGGTCATCGATGAAGAGAGCGCGCGTCTGGATCGCCTGATCGGTCAGGCGGTCGACATGGCCCAGTTCGATGCTGCCGCGGTAACGCTGCATCGGCAGGCGCAGGACATTCAGGAACTCCTCGACACGACTGTCGAGGAGATGCAGGGTCCGCTGCGGGGCCGTGCTGTTGCGGTGGACGTGGAGAGCGGCATGCCGGCGATCTCGATGGATCGCGAGCTGATTCACCGCGCCCTCCGGCATCTCATCGAGAACGCCATCCGCTATTCTCCGCCGGGCTCACCGATCTCGCTCGCGGCGAGGCGCGATGATTACCGCCTGCTGATCGAAGTCATCGATCATGGGCCGGGGATCGATCCCGCCGAGCAGCCGTTTGTCTTCGACAAATTCTTTCGCGGGCGCCAGCATCGTTCCTCCGCGAAGGGAACCGGCATGGGATTGGCCATCGCCAAAGCCATCCTGGAGGCCCATGCCGGGGGGATCTCGGTATCGAGCAGCCCAGGAAAAGGCGCGGCCTTTACGCTCTGGCTTCCTCTGCCTTCGCCGTGAGAGGAAGCGCGAGCAAAGCCGTTGGCGCTAACCTGGATTGCCTGCGCGCGCCGTGACTTCCTGGCCGTTGCGGATGGAGTCCGATGCCGTCTTCACCACCTGATCGCCAGCGTGGAGATCCCCGAAGACTTCGGTACTGCTGTTGACGGCCTGCCCGGTCTGGACGGTTACC
>DATEPN010000520.1:0-2145 GCA_035273225.1 Acidobacteriaceae bacterium
ATGATGATTGGCTGGTTCTGGCCGGAGCGGCAACCGGCGGAGCGGCGCCGCGCGAGGGAGATATGGCAGAGCGAGTAGCAGAGCGGCCGGTCCTCGACGTCTCCGGCCTGCCCACGGTGCAGTTTGGAATCCGCAGCATCACGTGGTGGGGCATTCTGGGCATGATGGCGATCGAAGGCATGGTCTTCCTGCTGATGATCGCGTCGTACTTCTATCTGCACTCGCGTTCGGTGGAATGGCCGCCGCACTCGAATCCGCCGGATCTTTTCTGGGGCACGCTGAACCTGGGGATCTTCATTGTGAGCGCGATTCCCAATGAGTGGTACCGCCGGCGCGCGCGCAAAGGCGACCTGCAAGCGGTGCGCATCGGCCTGGTCATCCTGAGCCTGTTCGCGATTGCCACTGTGGTGGTTCGCTACTTTGAACTGCGACACCTGAACACCGACTGGAGCATCGACGCGTACGGATCCGCGGTGTGGACGCTGATGGGACTGCACGTCCTGCATCTCCTGACGGACATGGTCGACACCATCGTGGTGACGGTGCTGTTTTTCACTCCGCTCATCGAGGGCAAGCGCTTTATGGACGCGGCGGAGAACGCCGACTACTGGTACTTCGTGATCGGCGCGTGGATCCCGATTTACCTCGTCATCTACTGGGCGCCGAGGTGGCTGCATGCATAGAGCCCAGGAAACTACCGTGCCTGCTGCCGAGAAGCGCACCGATTTGCTGCTCTGGATCAGCCTGCTGCTGGGGCCAGTTGCCATGGGCATCAATACCGTGGTCGGCTACACAGTCGCGCACTGGGTCTGCGACGTGAACCGGAAGAAGACGTCGTTCCTGGTTTCGGCGATCGATTTCCTTCTGTGCCTGCTGGCGCTTTGGCTTGCCATCTCGCTCGATCGCAAGATTCCGGATGCCGAGGAAAGCGTCCCTCGGCCCGGCCGGCGGCACTTCATGGCGAAGGTGGCGATCCTGCTTTCGGGACTTTCGATTCTGCTGGTGCTGGGCGGCACACTGGCTGTGATCATCCTCCGCCCGTGTGACTAACCATGACTGTCGCTGCTGCACTCGTCGGCGCTCTGTTGCTGGCGGAGAGCACTGTGCCGTCGGTGTGGAGCGTGCCGTGGAGCTGGGAGCCGGCGATTGTTCTGCCGCTGCTGCTGCTGATCGCCGTCTATACGGCGGGTGCATGGCGGCGGGGTAGCTTCCGCATTCTGCGATGGCGGCATGCATCGTTCTTCGCGGGATGGCTGACGCTGTTTTTGGCACTCACGTCGCCGATCCACGAACTCGGTGAGCAGTTGTTCAGCGCGCACATGCTGCAGCACGAGATCATGATTCTGGTCTCGGCTCCGTTGATCGCGGCAGCGCACCCTGGGGCGACCTGCCTGTGGGCTTTCGCGCCGCGGCATCGCGCAGGACTCGGCGCGTGGGTGCACGGCATCGAGTCCTCGCGCCCGATTCGGTTCATTACCCGGCCTCTCGTCGCGTGGCTGCTGGAGGCGGCGGCTCTGTGGCTGTGGCACATCCCGTTTCTGTATCAGGCGACTCTCTCCTCAGACTGGATTCACGCCGCGCAGCACCTCAGCTTCTTTGTGACGGCGGTGATTTTCTGGTCGGCGCTGTATGGCGTGGGGCGGTCGGCAATGGGCTATGGAGCGGCGACGTTCTATGTCTTCGGCACTGCCGTGCATTGCAGCGCGCTCGGCGCTCTGCTGACGTTTTCCGCGGTGCTCTGGTATCCGGCGTATGCGGCGACGACGGGCCGCTGGGGAATGAGCCCGCTCGAGGACCAGCAACTGGGCGGCGTTATTATGTGGGTGCCGTCCGCGGTGGTTTTCATCGTCGTGGCGCTGGGGCTGTTTGCCGGATGGCTGCAGGAATCCGATCGCCGGTTGAAATTTGGAACGTTGGCTGCTGTGCTCGAGACGGAGCAGAAGCGGTGAGCGGCGGTAGAACTTCGGCCACGCCGATCGCCGTTCCTCCGCGAATGCTATTTACCCTGGATTGCCTGCGCGCGCCGTGACTTCCTGGCCGTTGCGGATGGAGTCCGATGCCGTCTTCACCACCTGATCGCCAGCGTGGAGATCCCCGAAGACTTCGGTACTGCTGTTGACGGCCTGCCCGGTCTGGACGGTTACC
>DATEPN010000521.1:0-3268 GCA_035273225.1 Acidobacteriaceae bacterium
CTGAGCGCGACGCGCCTGGTAACGGCCTAGTTACCCCGCCGGAGGGTACTGTGTTCGGCCTATTACCCGCCTGTAACAATATTTAGATTCAATGACTTAAAGGAGTACCCCCCCCCTTAGGCCCAGTCCGCAGCTATGGGGCAGGCTCGCCTGTCTGGCTGAACCGGATACCGGCCAGCGTCGTCCCCGACGCCAGTACGTCCCGCAGCCGCTCTGGATTCCTGCCGCTGGTGCGGACCGCCTGCGCCAGGATCTGCAGCGCCTCGGCAGGTCCAGTACTCGCCGGAAGCCGAAAGATCCAGGGCACGTTCGTCGACGTCAGCGCGTGATCGTCCGACAAGGCAACTACCGGGACGAATACCTTGAGCGAAAGCTGCTCCGCCAGGTGCGCGGCATTGCGGTCGAGCGCCAGGATCGCCAGCGGATGTTCCTCCTCAACCGCGTGAACGAGCTCCGTCGTTGCCGCGCCCCAGTTCTGACCGCTGTTCACAGGCAGCAGTTTCCACTCGCCGGACTGCAGAGCGCCGCTGCGGGCCAGGTCTTCGGCGTTCCGGCCAAAAAGGACGACCTTCGCGTTGGGCAGATCGGCGTCATGCGGACCGTTGTAACTCACCCCCTCTTCGCCCACGCGGGCGTAGGGCGCTGTTGTGCCGGATAAGCCACCGGCTGGCGCGGATTCCGAAGCCGGTGCTTCGACCTGCTGCTGCACCGGACGGGTGCCATCCATCGGGGCGAGACGGTAGCTGATCGCACCGTCGTGCACCGCGCCGAGATACATCGGGCTGACGTTCTTATTAATGGGGTCGAAAACCATGTGCCCGGTGACCCCGTCGTACTGGTACACCTGATCGAGCGCGTCCTGAATCCGGGCCCGGTTCAGCCCGGCGCGACAGATGGACTGGAGCAGCACGTTCATGGCGTCATAGGCCAGCGCGGCGAACTGCTCCGGCTTCTCCTGGAACCGCACCTCATAGCGGTCCTGGAAGCCGATCCACTTCGGATCGTTCCGCGTCGGATCATAGGGAAACACCGCTTCGAATCCATCAGCCGCCGGTCCGGCGAGCTTCACCAGATCCTCCCCCAGCGTGCGATAGCTGCCGAAGACGCGCTGCTTCATCCCGAGTTCCTTCATCTGCAGCAGGATCTGCGCGGCCGGTTCTTCATCGGTCCAGAGCACGATACCATCGGCGCGCGAATCGCGAATCACCCGCAGTTGGTGCCGAAAGTCCGTATCGCCGGGCAGAAACTTCTGCTCGATCACCACGGGATGACCCAGTCGCCGCGCCGCATCGCGAAACTTAATCACCCCAAAGCGACCGTAGCGGTTATTCACGCGCAGCAGCGCCACGCGTTTCAGCCCCAGTTCCGTAAAGATGTGGCGAGCCAGCGTATAGCTCTGCACCCGGTCATCCTGGAGATCGGTGAAGTACCAGGGAATGTAGGTCTCCGGGATCGTCGGATCCGTTGAGGCGGAGTTGACGATCGGAATCTCGGCCCGCAAGGCGACGCGCAGGATGATGTGCGTCGATTCGGAGTTGATCGACCCGAAAATGGCCCAGTCCTGATCGTCATAGACCATCTTCACCGCCTCGTCTGACGTCGAGCCCCAGATGGACGAGGCGGTGGGGCGCTCGGCTCCGTACTCGGCCCCGCGCTGCCAGTTGTTGTAATCATCGTGAATCATGAGGCGGAAGGGCTTACCGCCATATCCACCGCGCGCGTTCGCGTCTTCGATGGCCAGCTGCGCGCCGTGCAGCATGCGCAGGCCGAAGACCTGGTCAGCCTGCTTTTCGACGGGACCGAGAAAACCGATGCGAACTTCCTTGATGTCCGTCGGATCGGGAATCTCCCGCGCCGCGCCGGAGTAGATGTTCGGGCGCGTGTAGTTGACGTCGTACGGGCGCGAGAACTTCCCATAGGGCTTGAGGTCCTCGGGCGTGCCCGCATAAGGCGCGACGGTGCGGTCCGGCGGTGCTCCGGGAGCATGCGCTCCGCAGGCGCAGCCCGGCCCAGGCGCAGCCGATCCCGGTGCCGCAGTCTGGGCACCGAGCGTCAGCGACAGGCCAGCCGCGAACACTCCCGCCGCTATTCCCACCCGGGCGCGCACGGCTTAGCTCTCCTGCTTCGGCGTACGGAACATGGCGATCGCTTCGATCTCAACCAGCAGCTCAGGACGGCAGAGCTTGGCCTGAATACCCGTCGAGGCCGGCAGCGGATCGAGTCCCTGCTCATGAAAGAACGCGGTGCGCTCCTCGTTGAACGCCTCGTAGTCGCGATCGATGTCCCGCAGGTAGCAGGTGGTGCGGACAATGTCGTTCCATGTCGCGCCTTCGCTGGCCAGCAGCGCCGTGATGTTCTCGAAGGTGCGGCGCAACTGCGCGCGAAAGTCGCCGATGTGGATGCTGCGGCCGTGCTCGTCGATGCTGGCCGTTCCCGAGATGAGCAGGATGGTGAGGCCGTTCAGGTCGATCCGCATGCCCCGCGAAAACGAGCTGGGCTTGGCATAGGCGTAGGCCTCGTTGAGAACCGCGTGGTTGGTCATGGCGCGCTTCTCGATGGGGAGATGGCCGAGTTCGGCGAGCAGTGAACCGATCGTTGTCATAAAGGAAGACTCCTTGGCAGCCTGTGGCTGTTAGCGTTGATAAACTCCGTGACTTAAACCTTTGGCGGTAGCGACCCAGATATCGGACCCCTGGAAGTCGATGCCGAGAACATAGTTGTGCGCGGGCGCCGTCTCGACGGGGATCTCCACAACGTGTCCCGCCGCATCGCGCACCGTCATCTCCGGCTGACCGGTGGTCAGCGAAGGCCGGTAGACAGCCCAGTTGACGCCGTCGTAATAAGCCAGCCCCTTGTCCGTGCCGAACCAGGCGCGATTCCGATCGATGCCTTTGATCGTGTTGGTGAAGTTGCTGGGCAGACCGCTGTCTTTGGTCAGGAAATTGTGCCAGTAGCGCCCGTCGTAGTGGCTGTCGCCGAAATACGTGGCCGCCCACACCACTCCGTCGACATAGCTGACCGACGTCACGATCTCATGAATCAGGCCCTGATCTTTCAGCAGCACCATCTCGTTTTCGCCGTCGGGATCTTCATACATGTCCCACACGCCGGTGTTCTGCTTCAGTTCCAGCAATCCACTGCCCCATACGGCGTAATACACCTTGTCCGGTGCAGCGGAGACGCCATAGACCCAGATCTCTCGCATTGGCGTGTTGCGCTCGTTGTAGAGCGACCACTGATTCGTGCGGGTGTTCAGCCGGCACGCACC
>DATEPN010000522.1:0-6370 GCA_035273225.1 Acidobacteriaceae bacterium
TCAGCGATCTCCGCGTCGAACCCGGCGACACCGTCGCCGCCGGCGAAATCCTGGCCGTCATCGAGTAATACGAACCCTACACTCTATCCCCTATCCCCTACCCCCCTACTTCCTACTTCCGATACACCACCCCGCCCTTCATCACAAAACTCACCCGCTCCACCGCCGTAATATCCTCCAGCGGATTCCCCGGCACCGCCACCACATCCGCATAAAATCCCGGCTTCAGCTGACCCACCTCGTCCTGCCACATCAGGATGCGCGCGCCGTTCAGATAATCCGCCGCGAGCACCGCCGCCGGACTCATCCCGTACTTCACCATCAGTTCAAATTCACGCGCCTGCGTCCCATGCGGAAACGGACCCACATCCGACCCCACCGCCATCGGCACGCCCGCCGCCACCTGCCGCTTGAACTCGTGAACCTTGTAGTCGAACATCGCGTGCTCCCGGGCCGCGGCCTCCGCCGACGGAGCATGATCCGCGAAGTACTCGAAAATCGTGAACGTCGGCACCGCCGGAATATGTTTTTCCTTCATCAGCGCCATCGTTTTCTCGCTGAGCTGCGTCGCGTGATCGATCGACGCCACGCCCGCCTCCGCCGCGAAAAGCGACCCCGGCTCGCCCTGGCTGTGCACGCCGACATTCGTCCCCAGCCGCGCCGCTTCGGTGATCGCCGCCTTCAGCTGATCCACCGTGTACTGATATGGCGTGTGAAACGCCCAGAACTCCGCATCGCCCTGCTGCGCGCTCAGCCCGTTCGCTGCGCACAACGCCTCATCGCCCTCGCAGGGAACCGCCTTCGCTCCCGCAGCCACCATCGTGTCCGGCCCCGTCTCGTAAATTTTCACGAAGCTCGACCCCTCCTTGTGCTGCTGCCGGATCGTCTCAATCAGCTGCTCCGTGTCATTCGCATAATCTGCGTTCGACAGCACATGCTGCGCCGGGTTGTAGTGGATCGCGTCCTCATGGCCGCCGAGGATCGAGATGGCATTGCCGCTGATGCGCAGCCGCGGCCCCGGAATCAGCCCCTCGTCAATCGCATCCCGCACCGCCGAATCGGCTGAACCCGCACCCTCCGTCCCCATGTCGCGCTCCGCCGTGAATCCCGCCATCAGATCCGCCTTCGCCGCCAGCTCCGCCAGAATCGTCCGCTGCGGCACCGACTCCACAACCGTCTGCAGGTCCTCAGCGCCCGGATGCAGAAACAAATGCACATGCGCGTCGATCAGTCCCGGCATCAGCGTCCTGTCGCCCAGGTCGATCGTCTCCGCACCCGCCGGATGGCTGACGGACGTCCCCGCCTCCCGAATGCGGTCGCCCTCCACCAGCACCTCGCCCGGCGTCACGATTCGCCCCGCCTGCACATCGAACAGCCGCGCGGCATGCAGCACAATCACATGCGGGTGCCCCACGTCCCCCGACCCTGGAGACATGGCCGATTCATTCTGCGCAGGAAGCGAAGCGGTCAGCCCCAGGAACAGGGCAGGGAACAACCAGCGGGCAGCTTGCACGGCAATCCCTCCAAACGGCTCCCCAGAATAGCAGGGCCGGGTCCCCGGCGAGCATGCTCGCCCGGGGTGACGGATCACCGCCCGAAGGCATAGGTCAGCTGCAGCACGCCGTTGTCGATCCCGGGATTCTCGAAGGCGGTTCCGTGATTCGAAATGTGATGAATCCGCCAGTCCAGCCGCAGCGAACGGGCCGCCGTCTGGAACCATTCCACCCCGAAGCCAAAGTCAAACGTGAAGTTGAATGCGCCGGAATACACCGTTGGGATCGCCTTCGACGAATACAGGTATCCGCCGTGGCCGATCAGATACGGCTGCAACTGGCGTTGCGGTCGAAAGTTCCACTGGAAGCCCACCGGCGACATCGCCTGCCCGATCGTCCACCGCCTGCCATGGCAGAAAAACAGATCGGTGCCGCTGAACACGGTGCCCGCCGGATCGGTTTCCTGGTACGGCTCCCGGAACACCCCGCACTGCACCAGTGGATCGAGATTCTTCAGGGTGAAGGTCGCTGGCTTCGGCGAAGTCTGCTCCACGACCTCTTCCGTCATCGGATCGCTCTCCAGCGCCACCGGCATAACCTCGGCGCTGTACTGCCAGTTCACGCGCGGTCCGGCGAGCAGCCTTCGATTGTAGACGGCCCCAAACTCCAGCAGCTTACGCCGCTCGGCATCGCCCAGCACCATATGGCTGGAGTCGTTCGAATACGCCAGGAAGACCCCAAACGCATTCTTGCGTTCATACAGGCCGCGCGCGTCCTGCGCCACAGCGGCGTGAGCCGCGAGCGCACACACGAGCAGCGTCGCCAGGCGGATCAGCGAAACCGTTCGGGTCCGGGACAACAATGTGGCGAGTCCGCCTTCCTGCGTCTCTTCTTCAACCATGGGGCCGGGCAGAACTCACAGTGTAGCGCAGCGGTCGCCAACCCCACTCCCGTCACCTCCGTTCATGTTCAGCCGCATCTTGCCGATGCTATGCTTGCGAGCAAATGGACCCCGCAGCCATCGCAGTCCGCGACCTCACCCGCCGCTTTGGCGACTTCACCGCCGTGGACGGCATCACGCTGAGCGTCGCGCCAGGCCAGTTTTTCGGGTTCCTGGGTCCCAACGGAGCCGGCAAGTCGACCACCATCAAAATGCTCACCGGCCTGCTCGCCCCCACTTCGGGCCATATCGAGCTTCTCGGCCTCGACTTCGCCCGTTACCCTGTCGAACTCAAGCGCCAGATCGGCGTCGTCCCCGAAGGTCTCGCCCTCTTCGGCCGCCTCACCGCGTCGGAATACCTCCGTTTCGTGGGCCGCATGTACGGACTCGACCGCGCCACCGTGAACCGCCGCACGGACGAGCTGCTCGACTTCATGAACCTCGCCAGCGAGCCAAAGAAGCTCGTCACCGACTTTTCCCACGGCATGCAGAAAAAGCTGGCCCTCGCCGCCGCCGTGATCCATGGCCCGCGCATTCTCTTTCTCGACGAGCCCTTCGAAGGCGTCGACGCCATTGCCGCCGGCACGCTCAAGGCCATGCTCCAGCGCATGACGGAGCGCGGCGCCACCATCTTCCTGACCTCGCATGTGCTGGAGATCGTGGAGCGCCTCTGCAGCCACGTGGCCATCATCCATCAGGGACGCCTCGTCGCGAACGGCTCGCTCGACGAACTCCGTGCCGGCGTCTCCGCGGGCATCTCCGAACGCGGCGAGAAGCTCACGCTGGAAGAAATGTTCCTCCGTATCGTCGGCGGCAGCTCTGCCGAGTCCACCGAAGAAGCCCTGCAGGAGCTCTCTTGGCTGACCTAGCCCCCATCCTGGGCCCCCACGTGCGGCCCGGAGCCTTCTCCCCCCTTGCGCGACGACAGTACGCCGCTATGGTCTGGGTGCAGAGCCGCATCTTCCTCAACAGCTTCCGCACCATGCGCGGCGGCTTTGAACTTGGCGCGCGCGTCCTCAGCATCGGCTTTTTCATCCTCGTCTCCATCGGACCGTCCATCGGGATGGGCTTCGGCGCCTATCAGGCAGCGCTGCATGGCCGTTCGATTGGCATCGCCATCCTTCTCTGGGTTCTCTGCGCGGTCTGGCAGTTTTTCTCCGCCCTCGCGCCCGCCATGGCCGGCCAAAATCCCGAGCTCAACCATCTGCTGCGCTACCCCGTCAGCTTCGGCTCGTGGATGCTGCTCTACCTCGTCTACGGTATCGGTTCGCCATCCACGCTGATCGGTTTTCTCTGGACCGTCGGCATCGGCTGCGGCGTCATCGCCGCCCGTCCCGACCTCGCCTTCTCGACGATCCTGACGCTTTTCGTCTTCCTCCTCTTCAACATCTTTCTCTCGCGTGCGATCCTCTCCTGGATCGAGCGGATCATGGCGCAGCGGCGCACCCGCGAAATTATCACTGCCGTTCTGCTCGTCTTCGCTCTCGCCGCCCAGGCCTTCAACCCCGCGCTGCATCAGAGCCGCCACGGCATGCCCTATGGCGTGCGCCAATCAACGATCCATCGCATCGCCGAGCGCGCCTGGATCGTGCAGCAATACCTGCCGCCCGGTCTGGCGACCGACTCCATCCGGGAACGCCTCGAGCAGAACGGCACAGGCGCCCTCCCGCTCACCGGACTCGCCCTCTGCACCCTCGCCGTGGCCGGACTCCTCGCCATCCGCCTGCGTTCTGAAAGCCGCGGCGAAAACTTCAGCGAGACCGCCCGGCGCGAGGTCACGCCATCAGCCCGGATCCGCCGCCCGCCCCTTCTCGATTACTCCGGCCCCGTGGGCGCCGTCTTCGAGAAAGACCTCCGCTATCTGCTGCGCAGCGGCCCCATGCTCTACGCACTGGCCGTCCCGCTGGTCATGGCGTTTGTCCTCGGCGGCGCCTTCCACTCCGGTTCATTTTCGGCGATTCGCAACGGATACGCCTTGCCGCTGGGCATCGTCTGGGCCTTTATGGGACTCACCCAGCTGGTCAGCAACAGCTTCGGCACCGAAGGACACGGGATGCAGTTCTACTTCCTCGCCCCCACGCCGGTGCGGACCGTCATGCTTGCAAAGAACACCCTCCACCTGGTCCTCTTCGCCCTCGAGGCCATCCTGATTACCGCGATCGTCCTCTACCGTTTCGGCCCGCCGCAGCCGCCCATCGCCACCGCCACGCTGGCGTGGATCCTCTTTGCCGTCCCTCTTTACCTGACCATTGGCAACATTCTGTCCATCCTCATGCCTTACCGCGTCAACATGACCCGCATGCGGCGCCAGGAGTTCTCCCTCGGCAATGGAATGCTCAGCATGCTCTCCCAGGCCGTCATCCTCGCCATCGGCTCAGCCGTCATGGTCCCCTGCGCGATCGTCGGCCACCCATGGCTCGCCACGCCCATCCTTCTGGCGCTTGCTGGCGTCAGCATCGCGGCATACCTGCACACCCTCTCCCGCATCGAAGGCATGATGGAGACGCACCGCGAGGCACTGATCCGCGATATCGCCAAATAACGCCTGCGATTGACGGAGCTTTTCCCTCGGGGCTATGCTGCACCGCCATGGAGATTTCAGGCAAAGTCGGCACGCTGCTGCGTAATAAATCAGGGGAGGTCTGGTCGCTCGAACCCTCCGCGTCCGTCTATGATGCCATCCGCCTTATGGCCGAAAAGTCCGTCGGCGCGCTGCTCGTCATGCGCGACGGCAAGCTGGTCGGCATCATCTCTGAGCGCGATTACGCCCGCAAGGTCGTGCTTCAGGGCCGTAATTCGCACGACACGCCCATCTCCGACATCATGAGCACCCCCGTGCTCACCGTCACTCCCGCGCACACCATCGAAGAGTGCATGCGGATCGTCACCGAACAGCGCTTCCGCCATCTCCCGGTCATCGAGGGCGACCGCGTCGTCGGCATCGTCTCCATCGGCGACCTGGTGAACTGGGTCCTGACCGAGCAGCAGGAAACCATCCGCCACCTCGAAGCCTGGATCTCCGGCACGAACGCCTACTAACCCAAAAGCAGCATCGGGTTATCGTCACCGGCAGCCTATAATCGCCTCGAATTGCCCGCCAGGGGCTATCCAGCTCGCCAGGATAGGCCGGCCGAGCTGCGAGGTACTGTATGGCCACTACAGCCGTGACGAGCGCCGCCACTCCGGCAGCCCGTGCCGACCGTCCCGCGCGGCAGGCGTCCTGGGCCTATTACCTGCTCTTCTTCATTTCCGGATTTCCCGCCCTGCTGTACCAGATCATCTGGCAGCGTTCCCTCTTCACGCTCTTCGGGGCCAACGTTGAATCCGTAACCATCATCGTTACAGTGTTCATGCTGGGGCTGGGGCTGGGCAGCCTGGCCGGGGGGAGCCTCTCTGCCAGGCCCGGGGTTCGCCTCCTGGTCGCCTTTGGCTGTGTTGAACTTTGTACCGGCGCTTTCGGTCTGGTCTCATTGGGTATTTTCCACCGCGTCGCCACGTTCACCGCCGGCAGCTCGTTGCTGGTCACGGGCGGAGTCGCCTTTGCGCTGCTGCTGATCCCGACCCTGCTGATGGGCAGCACCCTGCCGTTGCTCGCCGAGCACTTCGTCCAGGACACCGGCAACGTCGGTGGATCCGTCGGGCTCCTCTACTGCGTGAACACCCTGGGCTCCGGGCTGGCCTGCCTCGCGGCGGCACTGTTCGCCATGCGCTGGTTCGGTCAATCCGGAGCCGTCCGCGTTGCTGTCTGCCTGAATCTGTTTGCGGGCGTGATGGCACTTTTACTGCAGATGCGCCGCTCCGGTGCCGATGCTTCCATTGCAATTGCGGACCTCTCATCCGAGGTTGAACCAGAAGCTCTCTTGCCATTCCCCGCCGCGATGTTCCTGGCAGCCGCTACTGGGTTCATCGCCCTTGCCTGGGAGATTGTCTGGTATCG
>DATEPN010000523.1:0-2155 GCA_035273225.1 Acidobacteriaceae bacterium
ACGAGAACGATCTTTTCGCCCGCGTAATCCCGATCGATCTGCCGGCCCATCTCCATAACACGCTGGCGAATGCTTTCGCGGCTGAAGAGGACCTCCAAATCCTGATGAATCCCGGTCGTGCTCACAGCCTCGATTATCTCCAATCCCCGGCCCGGAAGCTATACTCGAAGCAGTCCATTTATGTACCCGTTTATTCACATCGGCCGACTCTCGATCGGCACTTTCGGGCTTCTTCTGTGGCTCGCGGCCGTTTGTGGCTGCTACGTCTTGTATCGGAATTTTCGCCGCTGGCGCATCAACGGAGACGCCATCAGCATTGTTGCGGTGTCGACGGTCGCCGGAATTCTTGGCGCGAAGCTGTGGCATGTGCTGGAGACTCCGCATCTGTTGATGACGCATCCCGCTGACCTGCTTTTCGACCGCGCCGGATTCGCGTGGTATGGCGGGTTAATTGTCGGCATTCTCGCCCTGCTGTGGCAGGCTCGCGTTTACAAACTGGGATACCTGCAGATGCTCGACCTGGCGGCTCCGGCGGCGTCGGTGGGTTATGGTGTTGGACGCCTGGGGTGCCTGGTTTCCGGAGACGGCGACTACGGCAAACCGACCAATCTTCCCTGGGGCATGAGCTTCCCGAACGGGCTGGTTCCCACGTATCAGAAGGTTCAGCCGACTCCGATTTACGAACTGTTCGGGGCGCTGTTCATTGCGTGGATCCTGTGGCGGCGGGGCGGGCCGGAGCGACCGCGTCCGTGGGGACAGATCACCGGCGAATACCTGATCCTGAGCGGGATCGCGCGATTCCTGGTGGAGTACATCCGGATCAATCCGCGGATTCTCTGGGGTATGACGAACGCGCAGTTGGCCAGCCTGGGAGCGGTCGCGTTTGGATTTGGTCTGGTGCTGTTTGCGCGGATCCAGGCTGCATCAGCCAGGGTGCAGGCCGCCCCCACGGCTCACACGGTTTGAGCCGGGCAGGTGCGATGACGCTAGCGCTCGGCCCCGATACCATCCGCAGGCAAAAGCAGCGCACCTGGCGCCGTGTGGCTCTTTCAATCGCCGCCGGGGTTCTGGCTCTCTGCGCATCGGCGCAACAGGGGAATCCTCCGGTTCTCGATGCGCAGACGCAGAGCCAGGCGATCATCCGGCACCTGAATGCGGTGATTCAGTTCTATCGGACGGTGCATGAGCCGATCCAGAAAGCCGGCGAGCCCAACGACGTCGTGTACCGCGAGCAGGCGGTCGCTCAGGCCTCGCAGATTGCCGGGTTTGCGTTCCAGTCGGCCAAGGCGGAGGCTGCGCTTCTGAGCGGACAGAATCCGCAGGCGGCAGCGCCACAGTCGACCGATCAGCAAAGGATGCAGGCAAGTCAGGCCAGGGCCGAGCAGCGGATCACCGACTTGCGTCAGCGCCTGGCAGTTCTGGACCGCCAGATTGCCGCGGCTCCGGCCCGTAAGCTGGAAGAGCTGCAGACCCAGCGGAATCAGTTGCAGGCCGCGCTCGATCTTTCGATGGCGATGAAGGATGCGCTGGAAAAGATCACCACGTTCTCGCGAGGCGCCGCGGGCAAAGGGCTGGTGGCCGATGTCGAGCGCCTGCAGCAGTCCATCCCCGAACTGCAGGGCAACGACAACAAAACCAGCTATCCCCAGATCACGACGGTGGAGTCGGCGTTGTCGTCCGGCGTCGTCACACAGTCCAGCGTGCTCATCGATCTGGCGGAATCACGGCACACTCTGCAGACACTGCTCGATCAGAACGAGAAACTGCACCAGCAGGTGCTCGGGCTACGGACGCCCATGGTGGCGATTCTTCGGAACCTGATTGCGACGGGACAGCAACTCTCCGATGACGCGGCGCCTCCGGCGCCGGACAACGGAGCGCCAGCGGAAGCGCCACCCGTTGCACCCGCGGACCTGAAGTCCATCACGACGCGATTCAAGTCGGTTTCAGCGGCCACGGTTCCGCTGAGCCAGGAAATGATCGTGATCGATCAGAGCCGCGCCAACCTGAGCGCCTGGCAAAGCTCGCTGACGAATGAGTACGGCCGAATTCTGAATGCGCTGATGCTGCGCATCCTGGTGATCGCGCTCGCGCTCGCGATTATTCTCGGGGGCGGCGAAATCTGGACCAGGGCCACCACTCGTTACATCCGGGA
>DATEPN010000524.1:0-8241 GCA_035273225.1 Acidobacteriaceae bacterium
GCACGAACTGCCGAAGGCCGGGAGCCTGATCTACCAGCACGAGGACGAGATCCGCTGGCGCCGGCACCGGTACGTGCGAGCCGAGCAGCAGGGCCGTGCTGTATGGCTCTGGCGCGAGGTAATCGCGGAGGTGCCAGAGTAGATGCCGGTCCGGCTGTGGTTCTACGACCCGGATGGCCAGGAGCGGGTCGTCCGGGACGGCCGCTTGTGCGAGGGGAAGTTCCATCCGCTGCAGATTGGGGATCACTACGCACGCCGCCGGGTGTTCGATCGCAAGGGGCCGCGAGAGCGCCGGCGCTCCCATGAGGGCCAGGGAGCTCTCCTCGAGTAGTCTTCCTTCGATGATTCGACCTCTGGCGAGGGGCGCCTGCCTGGGTGCCGCGCTGACGTGCGCGTGCGCCGGCTCACGGAGCGTCTCCACGCCACGCGGACGATGGATCCTCGTCGCCACACGCCGCCAGACGTTCATCTTACAGCTAAGTGGCCCGCCCGACCGTCTCGATTCGGACCTCGTTCTGAGCTCGGATAGCGCTCCCGTCGGAGCCTTTGGCCAGGCCGAGCTCAGTCAGCCAATCACGCCTGGAAAGGCGAGACGAGTCCGCGTTGCGGCAGACGTCAGGCCCCACAACGTTCGGGCGAGCGCCGGGCTCTGGGTGCGTGCGGACGGGGATGGCAGGCCGATCCTCACTGAATACGCAGCAATCCCCGCTCGCGGGTCGTCCGGCTGGCAACGGCAGGAGACCGGTCTCGTGATCCCGGACAGCGCGACCGCGATCACCTATGGTGTGTTGCTCCAGGGCCCCGGCGCCGTTTTAGTGCGGCATCTGACCCGGGTACTCACAGACATTCCATCAGCCGATGCGCCACTGTCGCCCGATGCCAGGCGCGAGGTGGACTCCGCGCTCACGCTGGCGAAGACGTACGCGCTCTGGCGTGACACCATCTCCTGGTCCACTGTCGACGCGAGAGTTCGTCGCGCAGCGGCTGGAGCACAGAGCGTCGCCGATGTCCATCCCGCGCTGCGGCTGCTCTCCCGCTCACTCGGCGACGGACACAGCTCCTTCTACACGCCTCACGACATGCAGGTGTTTCGGTCGGCGGCGAACACGCCCGTGATCGATGTCCATCTCGAGGAGCGGGACATCGGCAACATCTACCTGAGTGGCTACCTTGCCGAGGACATCGACTCGGCGCGCGCGTACGACGAGCGCATGCACGCAGCCATCGACCGCGTGATGCCGGCGGCGGCGTGCGGTTGGATCGTGGATCTCCGCGGCAACCGCGGTGGCGTGCCGGAGCCCATGCTCGTAGCCATCGAGCCCTTCGTCTCGCGCGATTCATTGCCGCCCGTAGAACGTGAAGGAATCGCGGCGTGGTTTGGCCAGCGATCACCCATGATCCGGCCAGCACTGGAAAAGTCGTACGTGGCGCTGCTGATCGCGGCCCAGACCGGAAGTGCCGGCGAGAGGACTGTGCTGTTCCTCCAGCGCCGTGCGCACACCCGGACGTTCGGGTCGCCGACCGCCGGCGCGACCACGCGCCGCTCGATGTTCATCTTGCCTGACGGAGCGGCGATCGGCATCGCGACGGCGCCGATGCGCCAGGGCAGCTCTCGAGAGATGGCAGGGTGCATCGTTCCCGACGAGATCCTTCCGAGCGATGGCACGTCGGGCGATCCCGTGCTCCGGGCGGCAGCACGATGGCTTCGGGGGAGCCTGTGTGCAGGACAGCCGGGGCGATCGTCGTCGCTAGTCGTGCGTTCGTCAGCGGCTCAGCGCCGCTCTTCCATGAGGGCGAGGACGTTGTCCTCGGAATCCCGGAACTCGGCGAGCCAGAGCTCGTGGTCGGGCATGCGGGCGATGACGTGGGGTTCGCCGATGAAGCGGACGCCCCGGGCAGCGAGGTCGCTGGCGGTGGCCTGGATGTCCTGGACGAGGAAGTAGAGCACCGAGGTGCCGGTCGCCTCGCCCTCGGCGGGTGCCAGCATCAGGCGGGTGCCGGCGGCGTCGAGGAAGGCGAGCTGCGGTCCGGCGGCGAAGAGGAACGGGACGCCAAGGATGTCGCGGTAGAAGGCGGTGGCGCGGGGGACGTCCTTGCAGACGATGGCGATCTGGCGGACGCGGGCCTGGGCGAGGTCGGGCATGGGGCGGGCTCCGGGAACGATGGCTCGGTGTGGGCCACCAGCCCTTGCGGCGGGCGTGACGGCGGCGTTAGTTAGCCACTCTAACCACCGCGAATCTTTAGTTAGCCGAGCTAAATGTCAAGCGGGACCTCCTCCACCGCCATCGCCGACCGGCTGCACTCGGTGGCCATCCACCTGCTGCGCCGGCTGCGGCGCGAGGACGAGGCCTCGGCGCTGTCGGCGCCGCAGCTCTCGGCGCTGTCGGTGATCGTGTTCGGGGGCCCGGTGACCCTGGGCGCGCTGGCGGCGGCCGAGCAGGTGCGTCCGCCGACCATCACGAAGCTGGTGGCCGGGCTGGAGGAGGCGGGGCTGGTGGCACGGGAGCGGGACCCGGCGGACGCGCGGGTGACGCGGGTGCGAGCGACGGCGCGGGGCACGCGGCTACTCCAGGAGGGGCGGGAGCGCCGGGTGGCGGCGCTGGCGGCGTCGCTACGGGCGCTGCCGGCGGCGGACCGGAAGATGGTGCTGCGGGCGCTGCCCATCCTTGAGACGCTGGCGAGGGGATCGTAACGGGCTACGACACGTTCAAGTCAGCTGCATCCTTGGCGCGGCGATGAGGACAGGGGTGGAGGCCTAGCCCGGTCGGAGACCTTTGAAGCGACTCTAAGCGGATGTGGGCACCGAGCTTACGCGGCTGGCGCAACAGAGCCGGACAGCACTCCACTGCAAGGGTAGTCCACTCTAGCGACAGGAACAAGTCGCATCGCCGAGGTTGATCTTCCGTCGACTTTCCGTTCAGGCTTCGGCCTGGGACTAAGGGCCGAATGCCGGCCCAGCCTAGCGCGACCCATGGCGTGGCACAATCCTGTGTGACGTCGAGGTGACGTTCGCGTCCGAAACTCAGCATTACACGTCGCAACTCGCTCCGCAATCGGGGAGACCCGTTGGATGATCCAACTTCGAACGCTAGGCGTTGCTGAAATCGCGCTCGAAAAAGCGAGTATCGGACCGGACTCGGTCAAGATGTTCGCCCTACTGATCCACCTCTGCATCGAGAAGGGCAAGCGCGTCTCGCGAGAGAGCCTCCAAGACATGCTATACCCGGAGCTCTCCAAAGCCGATGCCCGTCACAACCTGCGACAGCTACTTCACCGCGCTCGGCGGTTTGGCGTACCGGTCAGCGGAGGCAAATATACAGCGCTGATATCGGGTGACGCTGTATGCGCTGATTACGATGCGCTTCTTTCCAACCCGACTATATCGCTCGATCTGCTTGAGAGTGCCAGCGGAGGCTTTCTACCCGTATACGCACCAACCATCTCCGATTCTTTCACAGAGTGGCTGGACCGCCGTCGGGCAGACATCGAAGCCCGCCTCACACGAACTCTCGCTACTCGATTGGCACACGCCGAGGACCGTGCTGATTGGGAGGTTGCTTCGCTGATCGCACGCGCACTCCTAGCGATCGACCCTCTGCATGAAGGCGCCATCGTTGCACAGGCGCGAGTACTTGCTCTAACTGGGTCGAAATCGGTTTCGATGGACCTCCTCGATAAATACCTCGGCGAAATCGGTGTCTCGCAAGCGGACGGTCGGCATCCAGTAGCGGTCCTGAGGCGACGCATCGCCGAGCGACTCACCGACAATCCTTATAGAGTCGCGCCAAACGCCCGCTTCGTGGGAAGGGGGGAACATCTTCGCCTGCTCAATAGCTTGACAGCAGGTGCGCGCACCGGGACGCCACAGGCTCTCGTCCTGTGGGGAGAGCCAGGTATTGGGAAGACTCGCCTACTCGCCGAGATGTCGCGAATGGCTGTTCTCTCGGGGGTGTCTGTTCAGAGCGTTGTTTGCCAACCGCACCAGCTCTTGCGGCCTATGGGCGCCTTCATCGAACTCGTGGCCGGCATCCTTGATCAGCCGGGTGCACTCGCATGCACTCCCTCCTCTCACCGTCTTATCCGACTCTTCACCGAATCAGATGGCAATCAGGAGCGAATGCTTGTCGACCCCTCCTCTCCGGCATCAACTTTTGCCGCTTTTGTAAGCGCCATCGCCGACCTCCTCGCCGCCGTCACATCTCAAGTTCCGCTGATGATCACGATCGACGATGCGCAGTGGCTTGATCCAACTTCCTTCAAGGCCCTATCCGCGCTAGTTGCCAATAGCTCGCTTCGGAAGCTCGTGATTGTTCTTGCATCTAGGGAGAGACTCCTCACACCGTCGGATGCTACTCCGAGCTATCAACTCCGCGCTGTGCGCCTGGGGGCATTAGAGCGTGAGGCCAGTGTGCTCCTACTTCGGGCTGTTCTAACCGAGTACCACATTCCACCCTCCAGTGATGTGGAAGATCGGATATTGCAGTTATCTGATGGCAATCCTTACTTTATTCAGCTTCTCGCTTCCGCCTATAGCACCACGCGCGACCTCAGCGCCATCCCCTCCTCCGTTGCCGAAGCCATCACGCACCGGCTCGATCAGATCTCCGTTTCTGCCACAAAGACGCTCGAGGCTTGCGTAGTACTCGGGAAAAACGCGACACCAGTGCGAGTCAGCAGCGTGGTCGGTCTGAGCCAATTCGATCTGCTTGTCGCCTTGCAAGAGGTGGAATCGCGCGGGTTGATGTCCGTCGATGAGATGGGTGCAATCCGTATTCACTCCCTTCTCACGGAGGCCATTGCTCGTCGTATGGCCTCTAGTGTGAGGAGCCTCCTTAATAGGCACGCAGCACTCCTGCTAGAAAGCGAAAACGTTTCGAGCTCACCCATGTCCCAACTATGGGACTGCGCCGAGCACTGGCGGCTTGCTGGCGATGAGTGCCGCTCAGCTGCCATTCTCCGACGGTACGCCCGCCACCTTTCCAGCATCGGACGGCCCGTAGAGGCAGTCGAGATGTTGCAAAGAACCCGCTCCTTTTCCCTTCCAGATGAGCATCGGCTGGCCGTGACGGAACAGATTCTGAGAGCTGCGGAGCTGGGAACCATTTGGGGCCAAATGGCTGATCTTCTGCTTGAGCGGAAGGCACTGCTCAGCCGACTCGGCCGGCCTTTGCCGAAGCATGATGCCTTTGAACATTTGGAGGTCGACTTCCTAATACATTCTCAGTCACCGCAAGCCTCTCGAGCTGCAAGCATTCTCAGGGGCTGCGTAATGGGCGATACTGCGTCGCCCGAGCACCGCCTGGTAGCAAGTAGGAAACTCCTCATACTGGCTGAACTCACCCTCGATTCCGCACTCGCAACGTTCTCATTTGAGAGCGTGGCGGACCTATGCGATCAGCCTGACTGGGCCTCACACACCGGGCTGATCTACCACTCCTGCTTCGGAGACCCTGAACTGGCGGTAGCCATCGCGCGTGCGATTCTTCATTCGATTCGACCCAGCGATCCTACATGGTATCGGGATGCGACAAACGCGGGATACGCGCTATTCCGGGCTGGGGAGGTCAAAGAATCTGAGCAACTTTTGGAGCAAATCTTTCGCGATGCACAGTCCCAACGAAGGCTTGGGGCGCTCGCAAACAGTGCGATCTTATGCGCTACAGCGAGGCGCATCTTAGGGGACACGGCCGGTGCGAGGCACTGGCTCGGCGCTGCTGGGAACGCAATTTCCACACTCGGAGCAAGCTTTTACAGTGGTCGCTATCACCTCGCCCTATTCAATGTCGCACTCGACGAGAATTGCCTATCGGAGGCCGCCGAGCACCTAAAATACGCTCGGAATCTTCCCCAGGCGAAGGAACTCGCATCACCTAGACTTCAGGTCTTTGCTGCTGAGCTGCGCCTGAGATACAGAAGCGGCAGCCTCTTATGCTCCGACGAGGAGCTCAGCGAACTCTTAGCGGGCCATCTGCGGGCGCGAAGCATAGGTACCCACGACGATGTGGCCGCAATCGTCTACGAGTCTCTTTGCCTGCGTGGTCGTAAGCTGGAAGGGGATGGATTGCTGAGGGCATACATCCAGCAACACCGACGAGAGCGTCATCCCGTCATACCGCATCTGGCGCGTCTGTTAAGTGGAAACGCCATCTGCGAACCGAAGTGATCGACGATTCGCGCGCACGCTCCACACTACGCCTTTCCTCAGACAAACGGGCTGGCGATGAAGACGTCATACCCTGACCTCTAGTCGACCATTCCCGTTTCGTTCTCGCGCGATGAAAGATCAAGCACCGAATATCATCGCCGGCACGACAATTTGGCGAAGGCGGCGCTTACGCCGATTCCCTCACTGATTTCGTTCGCACGACGGCCAGAGACCTTCGCGGAGTGGTTGAGTGGGAAGCAGGCGTGAACAGAAGGCTCCACATCGGGCTGCCTAGTAGCCGGTCCGCGATTCCTGGGTCGAACTGCTTGCCTCTACAGCGCACGATTTCCGCACGCACGTGCTCCTGAGTCATGGGGCGGCGATACGGACGCTCACTAGTCATAGCGTCGATTGTATCCGCGAACGAGATGATCCTGGCCGGTAGAGGGATTGCTTCTCCCGCGAGGCCATCAGGGTAGCCCGTGCCGTCCCAATTTTCGTGGTGGTGGCGAATCGCAGGCACCACATCTTTCAAGCCGCTGATTGTGGCGACAAGATTGGCCCCATCGATTGGATGCTCCTGAATAGTTGCCCACTCATCGGGGGTCAACTTATCCGGTTTGCGCAAGATCGGTGCGTACTTATCGTAGATTTTCCCAACGTCGTGCAAGAGCGCCGCCTTCCCGACTCTCTCGACATCGCGCTGACTAAAGCCGAGTGATCGAGCAATGATCATCGAGAAATGTTGTACGCGGCGAGAATGACCGGACGTGTAGAGATCTCGCGCCTCAATGGACTTAATCATCAATTGAAGAAGCTCTTCGTTCGTGCGCTGCAGCTCAAGGTTCACCCTATGGACCTCCCGCAATCCTAGCAAGGGCACCCAAAGAGCGGAGGCGGCAATCGCGCCGTGCGTCGCGTACAACCAGGCGAAGATAAACACCATGGGGCCAGCGACGAGGTCTAGCGCTAAGCTGGGCAGCACCATTTGCCGCCAGAGCTGAATCATCGTCTGTCCCTTCTGGAGCGCGAGATACGCGCACGCAGTGATGCCGTTTGTGAGGAATGATGCGGCGAAGGCAGCCAGCGCCTGGATTCCGTAGAGTGCCGTTGCCTGAATGAACGACACTCGCGGAGCACCGAGCATTCCAACTCCGCCGAGCGTGGTGTACACCCAGATGGCCAGTGACAGTGTCAGTGCATGTTGCGCAATATTGAATGTCGCGACACGCAGGGCGCTTCGACGGACCGTCTCAATCAGTGCCCTGACCACCACAATTGCGATTACTGCTTCCCAACCCGGTACTACGACGGCCATCGCCAGGTAAGGAATAAAAGCAATTGACCCGCGTGCTGAGTTCGGGAGGAGATACGATAGCAGCTCCGCAACGATCGCTAGACTCGCAAGCAGTCCGATCGCAAAGACGCTGTCGTGAGGCAAGACTGGCGTCCTTGCGAAGAGCCCGGCCCCACTCGCAAATGCGACTGTAGTGATCGCTGCGGTGTAAAGTGAGAGTCGCCGATCAATCATAAGAAAGTATACCCCCTCCGCTCGCCTCATCCGCCGATACTGATCCAACCGGCGAACCCGCAGAATATGCTTGCGAGCCAACTCATAGCGCGTCACCTCCCTAGCGTGCAAAGTCACGGGATCGTTCGCCCGTGCTCACAAGGTTGGCTCCGCTCGTACTGCACCGAGTTGTGTCCTCCGCTCGTCTTCGCTCTGCGAGGGAGGGGGTCTTTTTTGGAGTTGTCTTCAGGTAGGTGGCGTCGTCTCTCGCGAGATCTCGCCGGAAGGGTACGACCGACGTGCTCTGCCTATCGATTCAGCTGCTCCGCGTCCACGCCCGATTGCTCCCAGGGCGCCGCGCCTTCCTCGGCGCATCCTCCGGCCAGTCGCCTGGCCGCGCTGCGTGCTCTCGAATCTCTACGGGACCGCTGCAGCCTGTGCAGGGAATCTGTGCCCGCCTCCGCCACGCTGGCTGTGGCTCGCGTCACGTCCCGACTCCCTGCCCGGCATCGCTCCTTCACTGACACGGCCGCGGCAACGTCCCGTTCTCTGTCGTCCCTTGCTGTTGGTGGTGCCTCGCTCTTCC
>DATEPN010000525.1:0-3066 GCA_035273225.1 Acidobacteriaceae bacterium
CAGATCCTCCATCTTCTCGTCCAGCAGATGCAGCTTGCGCGACAGCCCCTGAATCTCCGACTCCGCCCGCCGATTCACCTCGAAATCCAGCTCGCCGCGTACGCGATCCTTCTCGTCCTGCCGGTTCTGGCTCATCATGATGACCGGAGCCTGAATCGCCGCCAGCATCGACAGGAACAGGTTCAGCAGAATAAACGGGTAAGGGTCCCACGCCTTGTGCCCGAGCGTCACGTTCGCCAGCGTGTAGACCGCCAGCACCACCCCAAACGTAATGATGAACGTCCACGACCCGCCGAATCCCGCCACGCGATCCGCGATGCGCTCGCCCAGCGTCGACTGCTTTTCGATAATTTCGTTCGCGTTGCGCATTGCGCGCAGCCGTACCAGTTGCTGCGCTGCGTGAAACTGCCGCCCGAGCACAGTCAGCAGATCCATCCCCGCCATCGGCTTCCGGTGCAGCAGCACCTCGATGTCGTCGCGCGACACCTCCAGGCACACCGACTCCTCCAGCGCCATGGCGCTCGTCTGGTGCGGCGTCTGCTCCAGCATCGAGGCGAAGCCGAAGAACTGCCCCTCGGCGGGCTCGTCCACGATGACTTCCTGCTGGTCCTCGTCCACCGTCGTCACCCGCACCCGGCCGGACACCATGACGTACGCCTGCATGTCCGCGTCGCCGGCCTTGTAAATCCGCTGGCGCGGGGCAAACGTCTTGATCTCCACCTGACTGGCCAGCACGGCCGTCTCATCGTCGTCCAGCATGGAAAACAGCGGAACGCTTCGCAGTATTTCTGGCTTGCAGGTCATGGCAATCTCCGCATCAGAGAAGTATTCAAAGTTTCGGCGAAGCCGCGATTCGCCCCTGAAGCTCGCAAAAGAGCATTGTGCACGTCTCCGCGCAGGCGCGTGGCTTGGTGCAGCCCATCAAAAATCCACATGACCCCGGACCGCGAAGACCCACACCGGTCCGCGATCGCGGTTATATCCCGGATCGTTGATGTGCTGCGTGTCCAGCGCGACAAACAGGCCCCGCCACGCGTGTGCGGTGTAGTAGCCCTCGACGATGTTTTCCCGCCCGTAATGCAGCCGCCCATCGCCAAGCAAAAATCCCGCCCCTCCATCCTTCAGGTAATTCTGGTGGTCCTTCTTGATCGCGTTGCTCACCAGGGCGATGCCTGCTTTGTCCGCCGGACGACGCCAGCGCGCTCCGCTGTAATCCGCCGCGCCCTCGGCCGTCTGGCCCACCTCGGTATAGGCGAACGACTCCTGCTGATCATCATTCCATCCGAATCGTGAAGCTACGCGCAGGTTCGCCGTAATCTCCTGCTCGTTATTCCAGCCAAAGCCGTACTTCGTCGTCCCGAAGCGCTCCACCGCGGTGATCTCCGGTGTCGGGGTCCGGCGGTCGAACCAGGCCCGCACTGCCTCGCGATAATTCCCCATGTGCGCCGTGTTCGCGTACGCCAGAATGCGGATCGCCCCTTTCCGCCCCGCAATCCACGACGGCCGCAGTTCGTATTCCCAGTTCTGCCCATGCGCGCGGCTCAGTGCCCAGTCCAGGCTGATGCCATTCGCAACCGTAGGCATGGCAAAAATCCCGTACCGCGCGCTCCAGTTCCGGTCGTCGTACTCGAGCACTCCGCCCACCGTGTAGCCGCGCGTGTCCGCCGCATAGTCCCACGCGCCGTTGTCGTCCACGGTCCAGTTCATGAACTGCAGATGGCTGTCGCTGGCCACCAGGTTCTGATCGAAGGTGTCGTTGGCTCCCATCTTGCCCACGCGGATCTCGAACCGCCGTGCCGGGGCCTGCGTTGCCAGATTGAACTGGTCGCGATCGGTCTCCACCATCTCGTTCGTCAACCCAATCGTCTGGTGAATCTCGCCCCGCGCCAGATACGGAGCCGACCCCAGATTCGGATTCCGCACCACATCGAGGTTCGTGAATCCGGCCAGCCCGAGAGCCTCGCCCAATCCACGCCCGCCCGCGCTCTCCACATCCACCAGCAGGTCGGTGTTGTACCGCAGATGGCGATGCGGCTCATAGCCCAGGTACAGCGTCTCTACGATCGATGTTTTGTACTCCGCCGCGTTGTCCAGGCTGTTTGGCCCCTGGTACGGCGAATGAAATCCAGGCTTTCCCTGAAAAATCGCGTTCGCCTGCCCTGAGATCCAGTACGCAGTCCTCTGGCTGTGGCGGAACATGGTGAGCTGCGGGTCCGGGGGAGGCGGCTCCTGCGCTGTCGGAACCGGTGTGGGCGCGGAGTTCTGTGGGGCGGCGTCAGGGACGAACCCAGCCCTGCAAACGGCCGGCCGCGGCGCATCCGGCAACTGCATTCTCTGCGCCCAGCCCGTGGTGGCGGTTGCGCCAATACAGAGCGCGCCGCCCGCCAGGACCTTCAGGAATCCCCCAATTATGCGCAATCAAGATTCTCCGCGGGCCCGCAGCGACCAGCGAGCCTTCGTGCGGTCCTGACACAGCCAGTCTACGTGACCGAAGCGCCGCTTCCGTTAAAGCGGGACTCTCCCCAGAAGAACCGGCAAGCGAGCGCACCATTGCAACTGGAACGAACTGATGGCAACTACTCGTTCGTCGAGCAGGCGATTCGTGTCGGACTGGGTGGCGCGAGGGCAGGATGACGGGCTGAAAGAACGCGGGCCCGACCTGCTTCCGGCATTGCCATTCGTCTTTCGACGGCGTTCAGCGACGGCAACCACTCGAAACCAGATCGGGCCCATCTTGTGCACTGAACCGAGCTGATAACTGGTAACTGACAACTACAGCCAGCAGGTAAGAGCTCACGAGCTATCAGCTAACAGCTAACAGCTAACAGCTAGCAGCTAACAGCTAACCTAGTCCCGCGCCGGTGCGCTCTGCGGCCGCTGCCCCTGGGGCTGGCTGCTCGGAGGGACGAGACTTTTCAGCCGCATATACGTGACCATGTTCCCGTAGTGTTCATCCGTATGCGCGGTGTTGATCGAGAGCAGGCTCAGCTTCGCAACATCGAAGTTCCTGAATTTCGTCATCGTTGCGCCCTGCGCATCGGTCATGGCTCCGTAGGTCTTCGTGCA
>DATEPN010000526.1:0-2160 GCA_035273225.1 Acidobacteriaceae bacterium
TTGCCGAAGACCGCCTCTTCGAAGTCGATGCTCATGTCGTGGCGGAGGTCGCGGCCCTTCTGCACGCGCGAAGCGCGCCGCCCGCCGCCCATGTTGAACATCTCGCCGAAGATGTCGCCGAAGATATCGCCGATATCCTGCCCGCCGAAGGGATTGCCGTCAAATCCTCCGGCGCCGCTCACGCCGGCGTGGCCGTAGCGATCGTAGGCCGCGCGCTTCTGCGGATCGCTCAGCACCTGGTACGCCTCGCTGCACTCCTTGAAGCGCTCCTCGGCGGCATGATCGCCCGGATTGCGGTCGGGGTGATGCTGCAGCGCCATCTTGCGGTAAGCAGCCTTGATCTCCTGATCGCTTGCGCTGCGGCTGATGCCAAGGACTTCGTAGTAATCGGCTCTGGTCACGTTTTCCGTTCTGCTCATGCTTCCTTCTGTTGCGAGTTGCTGGCGACGCGGACAAGCGCGGGACGCAGCAGGCGCTCGCGCATACGGTAGCCGCGGCGCACTTCTTCAATCACCTGATGATCGGGCACGTCGTTGCGCTCCACCATTTCCAGCGCCTCATGCACCCGCGGATCGAAGACGGCTCCCACGGCCTCCACCGGCTGGACGCTGATCCCGCGCAGCGCCTCTTCCATCTGCTTCACGATCAGTTCCACCCCGGCGCGCAGCTGCTCGGCTGAGCCGGTCGACTTCAGCGCCAGCTGAAAGTTGTCCAGCACCGGCAGGAACTGCTCCACCGTATTCGCAACAGCATACTCGCGCGACTCGGCGCGTTCCTTCGCCTCGCGCTTGCGAGCGTTATCGAATTCAGCCTGCAGGCGGAGCAGCCGGTCCATCAGCTGATCCTTCTCCGCCTTCAGCCGGTCGTATTCCTCCTGCGGAACGGTTGCGGTTTCGACGGGCACCAGCGGTTCGTTCCCCTCGGCACCGTCCCTCTGATTCTGTTCTGCCGCCGCGACGTCCTGGGCGGCGGTGTCTTTTTCTTCCACCACGTGTCTGCGCATACCTCAATCCTTGATGATTCGCGGAGCATACCGGGGATGCCCCGCGGATGATCGCTGCCGCAGCGGTCTACTGCGGCTGAAAAAGTTTTCCGGAAAGCTGGGCGATGTAGGACACCGCGTTGATCGTCTCCTGATACTGGATGCGGGTCGGCCCGATCACGGCAACCGTGCCGAGGCTCTCCGGACCCAGCCGCGCCGTCGCGCCGAAGAGGACGAAATCCTTCAGCTCGGGAATGGCTTCTTCGAGTCCCACCACGACGCGCACGGTACGCTCGCGGGCGTCGACGTAGGCGTTCAGCAGTTCGATCAGCCGCTCCTTCGCCTCGAGTGCCTGCAGCATCGTGCGCAGCCGGGCGCGATCCGTCTCGCCGGCCAGCAGATTGGCCACGCCCTCGACGAAGATGGTCGGTGGCGCTCCGCTCTCCTCCAGCGCGCCCTTGCGGTAGAGCTCTTCGATCGAGCGCATCAGCTGGTCGTATTCGTTGCGTTCGGCTTCGAGGCGCCGGGCGAGTTCGAGCCGGATCCGCTCGATCGACCAGCCATGGAAATTTTCGTTCAGGAAGCGCGCCGCCGTGTCCAGTTCCAGCAGGTCGAGGTCGTGGTCGAGCGAGAGGACGCGGTCGAGCACCGACCCGGCGCGCGTGATGACGACGGCGAGGACGCGTCCGGGTGAGAGGCGCGAGAAGTGGATGTGCTCCAGGTGATGCAGCTCCTGCCCGGAGGCGAGCGCCACGCCGAGTCCGCTGGAGATGAGCGCCAACACGTGCGAGGTGCGCTCCAGATACTGCTGGCTGGTGCCGATGCCGGCATAGCTCTGCTGGATCTGCTCCAGCCGCTCCGGCGCGAGCAGCGCCACCGGGCTCCCGGTCAGCTGTTCCACGTAGAGGCGAAAGGCCTGCGCCGTGGGGACGCGTCCCGCCGAGGTGTGTGGCTGGTCGAGCAGTCCCTGGTCGCCCAGCGCGGCCATGACATTGCGGATGGTCGCCGGGCTCATGCCTTCCTTGTTGCCAAAATGGCGCGCAAGGGCCTGCGAGGCCACCGGCTCGCCGGTCGCGATGTACGTCTCAATGATGGCAGTCAGGACGGCGCGTTCCCGCGCGCTGAGCCCTTCGGAACCCATAAACCTCAGTCCACCCGGCTCAATTTGGGTGGGATTC
>DATEPN010000527.1:0-2752 GCA_035273225.1 Acidobacteriaceae bacterium
AAGCCGCTGAGCGGGCCTTGAGGGACACGCCAGACAGAGCGTACCGGTCAAGCACCATCATGGGCTGGGCTGCAATCACACGCGGCCGTCAGCGTCTGAAATCAGATGCGCCCGTCCTCTCGGTCGGAGCTTCGCCTTGTCCAGTATGTGGAGGCTGAAGGCGCCGCAGCGCGAACAGTCCCATTCCTCATGGTTCCCGAGTTGCGGGAGGAGGGTCGCATAACTGCCGCAATGCGGGCACGTCTGATCATCCATCTGTGCCATGCGGTGCGGATTCCGGTGATCGTGAACGGCCAATCCAGGTTCTTCCGCGCTTTTGGTGCTGCGGGATGGAACAGGGAACAGTCCGCCCCATATGAGGCCGCCACTCTGTAGGATTGATCTCGCGCTTTGTCCCGCCGTCTTCTGCCGCTCATCCCGGCAGGCCTTTCCGTTTCGCAAGTCCTGCCTGCGCCTGACCGCATCATCATCGTCGCCGCGCCGACCGCATCGCAGAGCGCCTGTCCGTTGTGCGGCGCGGTGTCCAGCAGAGTTCATAGCCATTACAGCCGCAGCCTGGCCGACTTACCCTGGCAGGGACGTACCGTGGTGCTGCGAGTCCGTGCCCGGCGCTTCCGCTGTGTCTCGGCCGGCTGCTCCCGTCGGATCTTCACCGAACGTCTGCCGGACGTGATGCCGCCTCGAGCACGCCGGACCGCGCGTCTGGGCGGCATCCAATGCCATATCGGCCTGGCGCTCGGTGGTGAAGCCGGCTCACGCCTCGCGGCTCGGCTCTCGATGCCGGTCAGCGGCGATACGCTGCTGCGGCTGATCCGTGCGGCCGAGCTGGAGCGCTATCCACCGCCACGCGTCGTCGGCATTGACGAATGGGCCTGGCGACGCGGCCAGCGCTACGGCACCATCATTTGCGACCTGGAGCGCAGTCGCCCCATCGACCTGCTGCCGGAGCGCAAGACTGAAGTGGTGGCGGACTGGCTGAAGCGGCATTCCAGTATCGAGGTGGTCGTCCGCGATCGGTCGGGCAGCTACGCGGAAGCCGCTCGCTTGGGCGCCCCCGATGCTCTGCAGACCGCCGACCGATGGCACCTGCTGCGCAATCTCGGCGACGCCCTGCAAGGCGCCGTTGATCGCCATCGCGGCGCCGTGCGCCAGGCCGCGCGTGTCGTCGCGCACGGGGTGAGCCCCGCTCCGGCTGACCAGGCGCCGGCACCATACAGCACGAAAGAGACACGCCTGCGGGCAGAGCGACAGGCCCGACGGCGGGCCCGCTACGAAGAGCTGTACCGGCTCAGTTTGAGCGGCCTGTCTGCCGAAGCGATCGCGCCGGTGCTGGGCATGAGCGCGACAGCGGCCCGCCGCTGGCTGAAGGCGGGTGGGCCACCTGCCCACAGCAAGCCCATCCAGCTGCGTCCGCTCGATCCGTACATCGGCATGCTTGATCGCCGCTGGCGAGAAGGCTGCCGCAATGCGAGCCGCCTGTGGCGAGAGTTGCGCGAACAGGGGTTCACCGGCAGTCGACAGCCGGTGGCCCGCTGGGTTGCGCGGCGGCGTCGTGAGGATCCGCCGCCAGAGGCAGGTGAGGTTCAGCGGACAGCCGCGTGGCCAGCACCATCCAGCCGGCGCTGTGCCCGGTTGCTGACTACAGCCACCGACAAACTGGACGCATTGGAGCGTATCTTCCTCGCGCAGTTGGCTGAGATTGCCCCCGATCTTGCCTACGCCGGCGAACTCGCAGGCCGCTTCACCGCCCTGGTGCGGAACGCACCGGACAAAAGCAGCGGTCCAGCGTTGGACGCCTGGGTTGTCAGTGCGAGAGGAACCGCACTCGATGCATTCGCCCGCGGTATCGAGCGCGACCGCGACGCCGTTGCGGCCGCCCTCTCTGAACCGTGGAGCACAGGGCCGGTAGAGGGGCAGATCAACCGCCTGAAGCTGCTGAAACGCTCGATGTATGGACGAGCCAATTACAGTCTTCTCCGCTCGCGCGTGCTCGCCGCTGCATGAGGGGAGGAACATCCCACGCCAAAATCTCGCATCCCGCAGCACCAAAAGCGCGGAAGAACCCGTTCTGACCGAGCGCCCCGAACATAAATCCGACGCCATGCGGTTCAGCCGACTATCACAGCAGGTCTATTGCAGCCACATAGTCCCATCTCATTACCAATCAATGTCGTATGCGCCAACATGCTCTGAAAGTGGGCAAGTTCTTCGGTAAACGGAAAGTTACGACTATAGGTCGGTCCCGCAGATATCCTCGTTTGGCGCCTGCTTTCTCCGGCAGGCGCATCTGACCAAGGAGACGGGGCCGGTCGGTAACCCCCTATTGCCGGCCGGTTCCGCTCCGTGGCGCAGGGACAAGTATCGGCGCTAAAGGCGCGGCATGACCGTCACGACCGCTTAGTGTCCGTCCGACGACAATAGACGCGATTTGAGGTACTTATCGGGCAGGAGTCCAGGCATCCGGCACTGAGAGACTGCGGCAACGTCTCGACTCCAGCCTGTGAAATCGAAGTGGGGAATCTCAATAAGCCGTTGATGTTGCTAGAAGTGTTGTCGGACGGGCACTTAGAGTGCATCTGCGGGACAACTCTCCGCATCCTCTGCGCGAGCGCCTTCGCCTAGTCGAGCGTGAGCGTGCAGGTCGTTCTGTCGTGTCCGGCTTCGCACCAGGCGGTGAATCCAACCTCGCGCGCCGACAGCCATGGCGACGTCGCGCACGCAGAAGAGTTTGGGCATATATATTTTCGTATTC
>DATEPN010000528.1:0-6214 GCA_035273225.1 Acidobacteriaceae bacterium
TATCAGAGCGGAGCGCCGTTGCAGCCGAACTCCGGCGGCAACTTCAACGCGAACTATCAGAGCACCTCCAACAATGCAGTGGAGTTCATCGAACCGAACGGGCTTCCAGCCCAGCAGATCAACGCCAGCAGCTGGTTCGGCTATTCGGCGAATATCCAGGTACATCCTCTGATGACCTGCAATCCGCGCGCGAACCTGCATTCGGGACAGAGAATCAACCCGAACTGCTTCACGTCGCCAACCACGGTCGGAGTGGCCGGGCCGGTGGAATACCCGTATATGCATGGACCGGGTTACCTCGACAACGACCTCTCGATCTTCAAGAGCTTCCCGATTCGCGAGAGCCAGAGAATGGAGCTTCGGATTCAGGGACAGAACTTCATCAATCACCCGAACCCGCAGTTCGGTCTGGGTGGCGTGAATGATCTGCAGCTGCAGTTTGCACCGCAGCTGGGCTCCACGAACAATAACGACAACATGACCGGCAAGCCGAAGTTCACCACCGGTCAGCGTCTGATGACCTTCTCGGCGAGGTACTTCTTCTAAGAGAATGGTCACCGGCTCCGGATCAGTCCCGGAGTCGGCAGCAGGCAGCGGAAGGGGTGGCGCAAGCCACCCCTTTCTCGTTGTGCGGACGCCGTCGACCGCACCGATGCGGCGGATAGCCTCGCTGGCCTGCCGCGGTATCCGGTGGCAGAGCCGATTTCGTCCAGCTATAGTTGCGATGAGCATGTTCTTTTCCCGTTTTGCACGGCCCGCTCTGCTGCTTCTGCTCGTGCCGGGGGCGGCCATGGTTCTGGTGCAGGCCGCACCCGGATTTCCGACCGCAGCCGTCGCCAGCCCGATCCGTTTCGAACTGAAAAAGATTCCCTTCACGCTCGAAAACGATGAGACCAGCGCAAAGAATGCTCCGGAGAGCATGGCGGGCGGTGTCGCGGTCTTCGATTACAACGGCGACGGACGGCCAGACATCTTCTTCGCCAACGGCGCGAATATCGCGACGCTGAAGAAGGATGACCCGAAATACCGCGACCGCCTCTTCCGCAACAACGGCGATGGCACCTTCACCGACGTGACCGACGCGGCCGGGGTCGGGGGCACGGGCTACGACATCGGCGTGGCCGTGGGTGATTATGACAACGACGGCTGCCCGGACCTCTTTGTTGCCGGCGTCTATCGCGATACGCTCTACCATAACAACTGCAACGGCACGTTCACCGACGTGACACAGAAAGCCGGTCTCGCCGACTCCGACGACCCGCAGTTCGGGCCGCTCTGGGCCGAAACCGGGGTCTGGGTGGACGTCAACAACGATGGGCTGCTCGATCTCTTCGTCGTTGATTACATGACGTGGAGCTACGGCCCGCAGGCGCTCTGCCACTACGGCTCGATCGCCGACTACTGCCACCCGCGCTACTACAAGGGCCAGCCAAACCGGCTTTATCTGAACAACGGCAACGGCACCTTCCGCAATGTCTCGAAGGAGTGGGGCATCCGCGACCACGTCGGCAAGGGGATGGGCGTGGGGCTGGCCGACTACGATCACGACGGCAAGCCCGACCTCTTTGTCACCAACGACGCCGAGTACAACTTCCTCTTTCACAATCTGGGAAACAAATTTGAGGAGGTCGCCTTCGACGCGGGGGTTGCGCTGCCCGAGGGCGGACAGTTCATCTCCGGCATGGGTCTGGACTTCCGCGACTTCAACAATGATGGCGATCCCGACCTGGCCTTCGTCGCGCTGAACAATCAGACGTTTCCGCTTTTCATGAACACCGGCAAGGGCGACTTTCGTGAGGTGACCACGCAGAGCGGCATGCGCGATCTCAGCATGAAAATGTCCGGCTTCGGCCCTGCACTCTACGACTTCGACAACGATGGCTGGAAAGATCTGTTCGTGACGCGGGGGCACGTCGAGTCGCAGCCGCTGCCAGGGACAGAAATCGCGCAGCACAATACGGTCTTCCGGAATCTGGGCGCGGATGGCGGCTGGGCGAGCGTCGCGAAAGCCGGCGAACAGCAGCGTCCGATGTGGCAGGCGCTCACCGAAGAAGCGGGTCTCGATGCCGCGCCGGTCGCACGCCATCGCGGTTGCGCCATGGGCGATCTGGATGGGGACGGCCGGGTCGATGTGGTGGACACCGGGCTGAGCGCGCCGGCGGAGATCTGGATGAACCGCAGCCCGCACCCCGGCCACTGGCTCGACGTCGCGCTGCATGGCACGCGCAGCAACCGCGACGGCGTGGGCGCGCGCATCCAGGTGGTCAGCGCCAAAACCGGAGCGCAGTACAACCACATGACGTCCAGCGTCTGCTATGCGTCATCCAGCTACGGGCCGGTGCACTTCGGGCTCGGGCCTGATTCGAAAGCCGATACGGTGGAGATCCACTGGCCGTCGGGCACCGTGCAGACGCTGCATAATGTCCCGGCCGATCAGGTGCTGAAGGTGACAGAACCTGCGCCGACTGCCGCGCACTGAGCTATTTGCCCGGCCCCTGCTGCTGCTGTTCGGCGGTGATTTTGGCCACGATGGCGCGCTCGCGTTTGCCGTCTTCGGGGCGATGCAGGCGGTAATACAGGTTGGCCAGTTCCACATGCGGCTCGAGCCAGTTCGGATCGTCCGCCGTGAGCTTCTCGAGCACCCCGACAGCATCCTGGTACTGGCCCGAAGTGCTGAGCCACATCGCCGTCTCGTAGCGCGCCATGGTAGAGCGCGGGTTCAGCGACATGGCCTTCTGCAGGTATTTCTTCGCCTCGTCCATCGCGCGCCGGTTGTACAGAATGGCGCCGAGGTAGAGGTTCGCGTCGAAATCGTTGGGATTCCGTTCGAGCGCCTGGCGGAAGGCCGGTTCCGCCGCTTTCGCATCGCCGTCCTTGTCGCGCGCCGTGCCGGCGAGCGTGCACAGCCCCGGAAGACTGGGATTGATGCTTATGGCGCGATCCAGATCGCGTCGCGCCTGGGGGAACTCATTCAGCTTCAGCAGCGTCGAGCCGGCGATCATCCAACTTTCGGCGCTGTTGCTCTGCGCGGCCGACTTCTCCATGCGCTGCGCTCCGTCGCGGGGGCGGCCGGAGGCGATCAGCGCTTCGCCCAGTACGAACTCAAAGTCGGAGTTCCCGGCGTTGGTCACTTCCATCGGGGTGAGCATGGCGACGGCATCGGCAGCTTTGCCGTTGCGGGCCTGGGCGTCGCCCAGCAGGATGGCAGTCCGGGCGTCCTGCGGATTCGCGCGATGGGCCGCAGCGTAGTGCGGCAGTGCGTCTTTCAGGTCGTTCTTGCGGGCGTAGGCGAGGCCGAGGTCCAGGTGAACCTGCGGCTGCCGGGGATCGATCTTCAGGGCTGCCTCATACTCCGCAATTGCGACATCCACTTGCCCGGAGTGTGCCAGCGCGGCTCCCAGATTGGCATGGGCTGCCAGGGTGTTCGGGCGCAGGCTGAGATAGCGACGGTAGTCGCGGATGGCCGAGGTGAGATCGCCCCGCTGTTGTTCGGCAATGGCCTGCGACAGAAGCTGCTCGGGCGTGGTGTTTTGCGCGCTGGCCAGCCATGGCAATACCAAAACCAAAGTAAGCATGGCGGGGCGCATTGGCCTTCAGAATAGCGTAATTGCGCGATAATGGTGAGTCACCGGAGCAGGGCCATGAAACGGAAGTTAGCGTCCACTTTTCTGCTGGGATTCGCCCTTATTTTCTCAGCCACAGCAGCAGTTGCCCAGCAGCAGCAGCAAGGCGGCATCTCCTCGGTCGGGAACATCACGCGGCCGGGATCGTTTGCCGACCAGGGTTACGGCACGTTCATGTCGAATCTGAATCAGGGCGCGATTGCCGGCGGGCTCGCCGGCAAAGTGGTCGTGCAGGGGCATCCTTTGCTCTGGGAGCCGATCATGGTGCTGCTGTCCTGCTCGCCGGAGAAGCCGGATATGACGGTTCCGACGGATCCCAGCGGAAACTATTTCATCGACCATGCCAACTTGCCGAAGGTCTATACGACGGACAAAGATGCGGTCAATATTCAGTTGAGCCAGCATTACGAGGGATGCACGCTGCAGGCGCCGCTGGCGGGATATCGCTCGACCAGTGTCCGCATCACCGAGAAGAACCTGCGCGACAAGCCGGTTATGGACAATATCGTGCTCACCACCGACGAGCGCGCTTCCGGCACAGCTTTCAGCACGGTCGGAGCCTCTGACTCACCGGAAGGCGCCAGGCTCTTCGATAAGGCGCATGACGAATGGCTGCACGGCCACACGGACGCGGCCCGGAGCGATCTGGAGCAGGCGGTGAAGCTGAGCCCGCACTTTGCGCAGGCCTGGTACTACCTGGGACGCATACAGATGGCCAGCAATCTCTCCGACGGCGCTGCTTCGCTGACGAAAGCCCACGAAGCCGACCCGAAGTTCGTCCTGCCCTGCATCTATCTCGGCCAAATCGCGATGGGCAAGCGCGACTGGACCGGCGCTGAAAAGTGGACGAATCAGGCGCTGACGCTTGATCCGGCGGGAACGCCTCTTCTCTGGTACGTGAATGGCCAGGCCCACTACCACCTCGGCCACAATGAAGCCGCGGTCCACGCTGCGCAGAAGGCGGTCGATCTTGACCCCGAGCACAACCTGCCTAATGCAGAAGATCTGTTGGCGTTAACACTGGTGGCCAGACACGACTACCAGCAGGCCCTCGTGCATTTGCGGAACAGCCTGAACTACATCCTCTCCGGGCCGAGCGCCGACCTGATTAAACGCCAGATCGCTTTCGTTGAACAGCAAAGCGCGGCGGAGAAGAAGTAGTCGCAACTGCAATTTATGGCGAGCCGCCGTGGCCGGCCGGTTTGCTGCTTCGAGTCATTTGGAAGCCGGCAGCGGACTGCTAATCTAAGGGTGCCCCGCAGCACTCCCCGTCTCCGCTCGGCAGCATGCACAAAGCAACAGCGATGCTGACACTGTGTCCCACAGGCCGGCGACGGCAGACGATTGCGCGGCACGGATGGTCCCTTGGCAGAACTGCACTACGATGAGGCGAACTGGACGCCGGGCCACAACCCGTGGCTGGTGGCGCTCACCGTTACGCTCGCGACCTTCATGGAGGTGCTCGACACCTCGATCGCGAACGTCGCACTGCCGCATATGGCGGGTTCGCTGGGGGCCAGCTACGAAGAGGCTACCTGGGTCCTGACCAGTTACCTCGTTGCCAGCGCCGTCATCCTGCCGATCTCCGGATGGCTGATGGCGCGCATGGGGCGCAAGCGCTTCTACATGACCTGCGTCATGCTGTTCACGGGCTGCTCGATGCTCTGCGGGTTGGCGCCGTCGCTGCCGCTGCTGATCTTCTTCCGCGTGCTGCAGGGGATCGGCGGAGGAGGTCTCGCGCCAAGCGAGCAGGCGATTCTCGCCGACACTTTTCCGGTGAGCAAGCGAGGCCAGGCGTTCGCGCTCTACGGGATGGCGGTGGTTGTCGCTCCCGCGATTGGCCCCACGCTGGGCGGCTGGATCACCGACAATTTCAACTGGCACTGGATCTTCTTCATCAACCTGCCCGTCGGGATCCTGTCGCTGGTGCTCACGCAGCGCATGGTCGAAGACCCGCCGTACCTGAAGGAGGAAGAGGCGCGTTCGGCGAAGTCGCGCGTCGATTTCATGGGCCTCGGCCTCATCTCCATCGGCGTGGGCTGCCTGGAGTTCGTCCTCGACAAAGGGCAGGAGAGGGATTGGTTCGGCGATCCGAAGATCCGGATGTTTGCGACGATCGCTGCCGTTCTGCTGGTGATGTTTGTCTGGTGGGAGTGGCGGCACGAGGACCCCATCGTCGACATCCGCCTGCTGAAGAACCGCAACTTCGGCACCGCGGTGTTCCTGCAGTTCGTGCTGGGTATGGTGCTCTTCGGAACCACCGTGCTGATCCCGCTGTTTTTGCAGGCGCTGCTCGGCTATACCGCGGAACGCGCGGGCATGGTGCTCTCGCCGGGCGCGCTGGTGCTGATGATGACGATGCCCATTGCCGGCCGCATCGTCAGCTCCAACAAGTTCGATCCGCGATTACTGGTCGCGATCGGGTATGGCGTCACCGCGGCGGGCCTTTACAACCTGACGCGGCTCGATCTCGGTGTCTCCTTCGGCCAGATCACGCTGTGGCGATGCTACCAGGTGATGGGGCTCTCGTTTGTCTTTATCCCGATCAGCACGCTGAACTACCTGGGCGTGCCGCGGACCAAGAACAACCA
>DATEPN010000529.1:0-4767 GCA_035273225.1 Acidobacteriaceae bacterium
CACCTTCGAGGACGACAGCTACGCCTCCGGATTCGCGCTGAATGGCGACGGCCGCGAGATTGCCGGCATGGGGCTGGCCGTCGGCGACTACCGCAACAACGGCTTGCTCGACCTTGCCGTGACCGACTTCTCCGACGACTATAAGGTGCTCTACCGCAACGATGGCGACGCCAACTTTACCGACGTCAGCTATCAGAGCGGGATCGCGCAGGACAGCATCCCGTTCCTCGGCTGGGGCACCTGGTTCCTCGACTTCGATAACGACGGCTGGAAAGATCTGATGATGATCAACAGCCACGTCTATCCGCAGGTGGATAAGTACGACTGGGGAACGACCTTCGCGCAACGTCCGCTGCTCTACCGCAATCTCGCGGGCAAACGGTTCGAACTCGTTCCCCCCGTTGAGGGCACGGGGCTCGCGGAAGTCTTTGCCGGAAAGGGAGCGGCCTTCGGCGACCTCTTCAACGATGGCAAGATCGACGTGGTCGTCAACGTCCTCGATCATCACCCCGTCCTGCTGCGCAACGTCAGCAAGGACGATCACCACTGGGTCGAACTCAAGCTGATCGGCGGCGCGAAGAGCCCCCGGGATGCCGTCGGCGCGACCGTTTATCTCGTGGCGAACGGCATGCGCCAGCGCGGCGACGTCCTCAGCGGCGGCAGCTATCTTTCCTCGAACGACCCGCGCGTGCACTTCGGCCTCGGCGATGCGACGAAGGTCGACTCCGTCGAGATCCACTGGCCCAGCGGCTCCGTCGAAAAGCTCAGCCTGCAGTCCGTCGATCGTATCTTCACCATCGAGGAAGGGAAGGGCATCGTCGGCCAGTCAGCGACCGCGCAGGCGCACCACCCATGAGCACTCCCGCGCAACAGCGGCGCAGCAAACAGCCTCGCGCGAACAGGGCCTCGCGCACTGGCCTCGCGTCGCTGGCGGCGCTGGTTATCGCTGTTCTCGCTGCGGCCGCGCAGTCTCCGGTGCCTGCGTCGGAAATCGTCCCCGGCAACTTCGTTGACGCCACGGCGCAGTCCGGCGTCCACTTCCTCCACCAGGCGCCGCACACGTCGAAGAAGTACCTGATCGAAACCATGGGCTCCGGCGTGGCGCTCTTTGATTACGACAACGACGGCCGCCTCGACATTTTCCTCGTCAACGGCGCGCCGCACCCCGATCCAACGCCCAAAGGAACCATCCCGCAGAAGACGGGCCCGGAGTACTGGAACCGTCTCTTCCACCAGAAATCCGACGGCACCTTCGAAGATGTCACCGAGAAGGCCGGGCTTACCGGCACTGGGTACGGTATGGGCGTCGCTGCCGGCGACTACGACAACGACGGCAACGAGGACCTCTACGTCACCGCTTACGGAGGCAACAAGCTGTACCACAATAATGGTGACGGCACCTTCACCGACGTCACGGCGAAGGCCGGCATTGGCGGCAGCGGCTGGTCCACCTCGGCGGCTTGGGTCGACCTCGACGGCGACGGCCACCTCGACCTCGTCGTCCTGCGCTACGTCACGTGGGACTGGGACGACGTGTGGTGCGGCGAGCATCGCCCCGGCTATCGCGGATACTGCCACCCCGATGTTTTCCCGCCGATCTCCATGCTCGTCTACCACAACAACGGCAACGGCACGTTCACCGAAGAGGCGCACAAACTCGGCCTCGACAAGCCCGCCAAAGCGCTCGGAGTCGCCATCGCCGACTACGACAATGACGGTCATCCGGACCTCTTCGTCGCGAACGACTCCATGGTCGAGTACCTCTTCCACAACAAAGGCAACGGCACCTTTGAGGAAGTCGGCCTCGATGCCGCGGTCGCCGTCGATGCCGACGGCCGCACCTACGCCGGCATGGGCACCGACTTCTCCGACTACAACAACGACGGCCGCCCGGACATCTTCGTCGACGATCTGGCCCAGCAGAAATATGCGCTCTACCAGAACAGCGGCGATGGCTTCTTTAACTATGCGAGCTACATCACCGGCGTCGCCGGCGTCACGCTGCTGCACTCCGGCTGGGGCGCGCGCTTCGTCGATTACGACAACGACGGCTGGAAGGACCTGCTCGTCGCCCAGGGGCACGACATGGACAACGTCGAGCTGACCGCCCCGCAACTGCACTACCGCGAACCCATGCTGCTGGCGCGCAACCTCGACGGCAAGCGCTTCGTCGACGTCTCGTCCGTCTCCGGCCCGATCTTCCAGCAGCGATGGGCGGCGCGTGGCATGGCTCTCGGCGACATCAATAATGATGGGCTGCTCGATGCTGTCGTCACCGAGAACGCCGGCCCGGCGCACGTCATCCTGAACCGCACGAAAACCGCCAACCACTGGATCGGTTTCAAACTCATCGGCCACAAGAGCAATCGCGACGGCATCGGCGCCGTCATCCGCATGACTACCTCCAGAGGACCGCAGTGGGCGACCGTCACCACTGCGTCCAGTTATCTGTCCTCCGGCGATGTGCGCGCGCATTTCGGCCTGGGCACCGATACCGCCGCCACCACCGTCGAGATCCGCTGGCCCAGTGGCCTCTCGCAGCACCTCGAGCACGTTGTCGGTGATCGTTATGTGCGCATCGAAGAGCCTTCCAGCTCTGCAATTGCACTCCCGGCCCCGGTGCGATAGGGTCAGGTTATGGAACGCCTCTGCCACCGGTGCAGCACTCCTCTGCGGGAGGACGATCCGTTCTGCCCGCACTGCGGAGCGCCGCAGCTGGTGGTTGAGCCGGCGGATTCTTCGCTTGCGCAGCAACCGGCGGTGCAGTTCCGCGGGCAAGGGCAGGGAGGCGTGCAGTGGCGCGCCGCCATCGCCTCCGCGCTGTTGGTGGCCATTCCCGTCGGGCTGCTCTCCGCGCTCACGCGCACCAGCTTCTTCTTCGTCCTCGCCGGCGGATTCGCCGCCATCGCCCTCTATCGCCGCCGCACCTCGGCGACCACCGACGGCCGCATCGGGTGGCGCGTCGGAGCCATCCTCGGTGCCGCTTCGGCCTTTCTCGCTTCCGCCGCGTGGGCCGCGCAACTGGTCGTCGAGCGCTACGTGCTGCATAACGGCGCCGCCATCGATAAGCTCTTCAACGCCGCCGCCCAGCAGGAAGTCGAGTACTGGATGAAGGCGAGCGCCCAGCAGGGCCCGCAGCCTCCGGAAGTCATGCGCGCCATGAAATCCGTCGCCGACTTCATGCTCTCGCCCGACGGACACGCAGCCAGCCAGCTCACCACCGCGGTCGTCATGTCGATCAGCATGGTTCTCTTCGCCGCCATCGGCGGAGCCATCGCCGGACGCGTCCTCGCCGTCCGCCGCCGCGTCGCCGGCAACGTGTAAACAAGCAGCGGCGATCAGCAGATAGCAGTTAGCAGCCGGCATTCATCGTCCGCGGCCTGCTGTCCGCTATCCGCTGTTCGCTGTCCGCTGGTATGATCCCCTTTACACCTATGTCTGATCTGCAGACTGCCGCCACGCCAAAACTGCGCGAGAAAGGACGCCTCATGTCCGCGTCCGAAATCGAACGGACGCTGGTTCGCCTCGCTCACCAGATCATCGAAAAGAACAACGGCGCGGAGAGCATCGGCCTCGTCGGCATCAAGCGCCGCGGCGTGCCCCTGGCCGAACGCCTGGCCGCGCTCATCAGCGGCATCGAGAAGCACCCCGTCGACACTGGCGTCCTCGACATCGCCTTCTATCGCGACGACCTCTCCACGCGCGACGTGCGCCCCGTCGTCACCCCGGGCTCGCTCGGCTTTGACGTCAACGGACGCGACGTAATCCTCATCGATGACGTGCTCTACACCGGACGCACGATCCGCGCCGCGCTCGACGCGCTCTTCGATCACGGACGCCCCCGCCGCGTGCAGCTGCTCGTCCTCATCGACCGCGGCCATCGCGAGCTGCCCATCGAAGCGACCTTCGTCGGACGTCAGGTCCCGACCTCGCAGCGCGAAATCATCGAAGTGAAGCTCCGCGAAGTGGATAACGACGAGCAGGTCCTGCTGGTGGAAAGAATCTAGAAGAAGCCGGTAGCCGGTAGCTCGTAGCCGGTAGCAAAAGCCTGCGAGTTGCCGACTACCGACTGCCGACTCTCTTCATGGCGCCGATGACGAAAACATCCCGCAGGTCACCACAGAAATCCAGCGCCCTCCCGTTTTTCCAGCGATCCATTCATCCCGCCTCCGCCATCTCCGCCGCCGACTTTTCGGTTGACGAAGTGCGGCGCATCCTGCTCTCCGCCGACGAGCTCGAGCGCGAAGACGCGCTCCGGCGCGCGAAACGCCTGGCCAAGCGCAAGGTCGCGCTGCTCTTCTACGAAGCCAGCACCCGCACCCGCACCTCCTTCGAACTGGCCGCGAAAGCCCTCGGCGCGGACACCACGCTCGTCAGCTCCCTCTCGTCGAGCATTGAAAAAGGCGAGTCGCTCAAGGACACCGGCATAACCCTGAAAGCCCTCGGCGCGGAATGCATCATCCTGCGCAGCCCGTACTCCGGCGCGCCCTGGCTGCTCGCCCGCGCAACCGGCCTGCCTATCCTCAACGCCGGCGACGGCATGGCCGAGCATCCCTCGCAGGCGCTCCTCGATCTGCGCACCATCCTCCAGTTCCTCGAGATCCGCTCCAGCGCCATCAGCGATAGATGCCTGCGCGGCGTGACCATCATGATCTGCGGCGACATCCTGCACAGCCGCGTCGCCCGCTCCAATGCGCTGCTCCTGCCGCGCCTCGGCGCGAAGCTGCTGCTCTGCGGCCCGCCGGAGTTGCTGCCGGAATCCGCCGC
>DATEPN010000530.1:0-9377 GCA_035273225.1 Acidobacteriaceae bacterium
GTGTCCTTCGATTTGCTCGCGGCGATCGCTCGCCGTTTGCGGTTAGTCCGGATCGACGTCGAACCGGCGTGATAAGAGCCTGAAGCTGAGTTCGGGGTTCATCGCAAGCCTGACTGCGGCTAACTCGCCCCTGCCGCGCAAGGCGGCAAAGCTCTCAACGAGAGCGCCCGGTTAGCCCTGACGCTGCTTATGCTTCTGGTTTTCGCAGATCACCCGAACCACCCCACGGCGGTGGATGACCTTGCACTTGTCACAAATCTTCTTTACAGATGCACGAACCTTCATAACACCTCAGCTTGTAGCGCGTAGCTGTAGCCTGTAGCTACCCGCTACCAGCTATCGACTACCGTTTATTTGTATCGGTACACAATGCGTCCGCGGCTCAGATCGTACGGACTCAGTTCAACGGCTACGCGATCCCCGGGGAGGATGCGGATGAAGTTCTTTCTCATGCGCCCGGAAACATGGGCCAGTACTTCGTGGCCGTTGCTTTCCAGCGCCACCCGGAACATTGCGTTCGGCAAGGTCTCCTTGACCGTTGCCATGACCTCAATCGCGTCTTCTTTCGACAATCAATATCCTCAATTTCGTCTGTGCTTCATCCGCACCGGAGCGCGGCTTCCCTGCTTTCAGCCCCTGAGACGCGCTACAGCGGCCACCACAGCGGCCGCAACGGCATCCACCGGCTGATCGCCGTTCACTTCCTCAAACCGCCCCTGAGCACGATAGTGTTCCACGACCGGAGCCGTTTGCGACTCGTAGGTCCGCATCCGCTCCGCGAACACTTCTTCCGTATCGTCGGATCGCCGCACCAGTGGAGTGCCGTCAACATCGCACTTCTCGTCCACCTTTGGCGGCTGCAGGTAGATGTTGTAAATCGTCCCGCAGACTGGGCAAGAGCGCCGCCCCGTAATACGACGCAGTAATTGATTATAGCTAACCTGAATGCTGACCGCAATTACGGGCAGCGCGCCGGCCTGGGCAGCGATTTGGTGATCCAGCCAGCTTGCCTGCCCCAGAGTGCGCGGGTAACCGTCGAGGATGTAGCCATTTGCGGTATCCGGCTGTTTGAGCCGCTCGGCCACCATCCGGTTCACCAGATCGTCCGGAACCAGGCGTCCCTGGTCCATGATGCCTTTGGCTTCGAGCCCGAGCGGGGTGCCATGGTCGCGGTTGTAGCGGAGCAGGTCGCCGGTGGAGATCTGGGGGATGCCCCACTTCGCGGCCAGCTCTTTGGCCTGCGTCCCCTTGCCGACGCCGGGAGCGCCCAACAACAGGATCGGCCCCGGTTTTCCCTTCAATGCGTCCTTCTGTTTCACCTGCGCATCCGCTGCCGCGACTGCCATTTACCAGGCCCGCCTTCCCCGAACGCGCCCGCTGCGGGGCGAGAATCCTTCATAGTGCCGCATGATCAGGTGCGATTCGATCTGATTCACCGTGTCCATGGCCACACCGACCACAATCAGCAGTGAGGTACCGCCAAAGTAGAAGTTGAAGCCCATGCCGTTCGTGACCCAGAGCGGCAGGTTCTCAAAGAAATGTCCAATGAGCCACAAGTGGTTCAGGTGGATGCCACTGATCATGATCTGGGGGATCAAGGCCACGGCGATGAGGTAAACCGCGCCGACCAGGGTGATACGGGTGAGGATTTCGTTGACAAAATCCGAAGTGCGACGGCCGGGACGAATGCCGGGGATAAAGCCGCCGTACTTGCGCATGTTGTCGGCGATGTCGTCGGGACGGAAGACGATGGAGATGTAGAAGTACGCGAAGAAAATGATGGAGATGATGTAGAGCAGCTCGTACGCCGGTTCGCCCACACGCAGCGCGTCAAAAGTCCGCGAGAGCCACGGGCTGTTCTGCACGAACTTCGCCTGCGAGAAGAGCATCGGAGCCGACAGCACCGAGGCCGCGAAGATGATCGGCATCACGCCGCCGGAGTTGACCTTCAGGGGCAGATGCGTGGACTGGCCGCCCATCAGGCGGCGGCCGACGATGCGCTTCGCATACTGCACCGGGATGCGGCGTTCGCTGCGCTCCACGAAGACGATGAAGGCGACGACCCCAATCATGCCGATGACCAGCAGGATCAGCGCCGGTACGGTGAAGGCGCCAAAGCGCTCAGACCTTGCCGTGGTGATCAGATCCTCGATGCCCCGGGGCAGGCCGACGACGATGCCGGCAAAGATCAGCAAGCTCATGCCATTGCCGATGCCGCGTTCGGTAATCTGCTCGCCGAGCCACATCACGAACGTGGTGCCGGTCGTCAGCGTCAGGATGGTCATGAAAACAAAGCCGAGGCCCGGGTTAAGGACGAGATTGGCAGACGAGCTCTGCAGCGTGATCGCGATGGCTGCGGACTGCAGCACGCCGAGCAGGACGGTGACGTAACGGGTCCACTGCGTGATCTTCCGGCGTCCCAGTTCGCCTTCCTTCTGCATCTTGGCCAGCGGCTCATAAACGACCGTGAGCAACTGGAAGATGATCGATGCCGTGATATACGGCATGATGCCGAGGGCGAACACCGTCAGGCGGCGCAGGTTTCCACCGCTGAACAGGTCGACCAGGCCCAGGGACGAACCGGCCTGGTTATTGAAGAAGGCTTCGAGAGCCTGGACGTTAACCCCCGGGGTAGTGACATGCGCGCCGAGACGGTATACGGCCAGTATCCCCAGCGTGAACAGGACACGCCTGCGCAGGTCGGGGATGCGGAAGATATTCGCAAACTTCTCAAACATGGGAATCTGATCTCAATGATAACCGGAAGCCGTTGCGTGTAGCCGGTACCGTGGAGCGAAAACGTTACCAACGCCTGAGGTACCGGCGGTCACCTAACCAATGACGATGGCTTTGCCGCCGGCTTTCTCGATCTTTTCCTGTGCGGCCTTGGAGAACTTGTGGGCGTGAACCGTGACGGCGACCTTCAGCTCGCCATTGCCCAGCACCTTGATCAAGTCATTGCGGCGCTTCAGCAGGCCGAGTTCGGCCAGCTTTTCGGGCGTCAGCTCAGTCTCGCCCAGTTCCGCCAGGCGGTCCAGGTTTAGAACCGTGTATTCGGTGCGGAAGATGTTGGTGAAGCCGCGCTTCGGCAGACGCCGGTGCAGCGGCATCTGGCCACCTTCAAAACCGCGCATGAGGCGGGAGCCCGACCTCGATCCCTGTCCCTTGTGTCCACGTCCGGAGGTCTTGCCGGTTCCGGAGCCCATACCGCGCCCGATGCGCTTCTTGTTGCGGTTGGCCTGCTTCGGAGCCCGCAGATTCGAAAGATTCTTCATGATTTTTCCTCGCTCAACGCCGGCCGGAATCTCACCGGACGACTCGCATGATGTGTGCCGGCTTGCTGAGTCGGCGACTATTCCACGATCCGCACCAGATGCGGAACCGTCTTGACCATCCCTCGAATCGAGGGTGTGTCCTCGCGCTCGACGATTTGATTCAGGCGCGTGAAGCCCAGCCCCTTGACGACTTTCTTGTGCTTCACCGGCGCCTGGATTGCCGACCGATAATACTGAATTTGAATCTTCTTCGCTTCGGCCATGGTTAGATCTCCTGCGCCTGCTTGCCGCGCATGGCTGCAACCTCGTTCTTGTCGCGCAACTGCACGAGCGCGTCAAAGGTAGCCTTGATGACGTTGTGCGGGTTGGCCGTGCCGAGGCTCTTGGTGAGCACGTTCTGCACGCCCGCCGAGGTCATCACCGCGCGCACCGCGCCGCCGGCGATGACGCCCGTACCGGCCGGAGCCGGCTTAAGCAGCACCTGTCCCGAACCGAAACGGCCCAGCACCTGGTGCGGAATCGTCGTGTCGGTAAGATTGACGCGGACCAGGTTTTTCTTGGCCGCCTCAATCCCCTTGCGGATCGCCTGAGGCACTTCGCGCGCCTTGCCCGAGCCGTAGCCGACAACGCCTGCCCCGGGATCCCCCACCACGACCAGCGCAGCGAACGACATGTTCTTGCCGCCCTTCACCACCTTGGTCACGCGGTTGATCGCCACGACCTGATCCTTCAGGTTGTACTGCCCGGAATCCAGCTTCTTTCTTAATATCGCCATTCGCTTCTGATTTCCTTCTGCGCGGCCGCAGCCGCCGCAATCCTAAAACTCGAGTCCCGCTTCGCGCGCGGCATCGGCCAGCGCCTTGACACGTCCGTGATACAGGTAGCCGCCGCGATCGAAGACCACCTTGCTGATGCCCTTCTCCTTCGCGCGCTCGGCGATCTGCTTGCCGATTTCCTTCGCCGCCGCGACATTGCCGCCGGTCTTCGCCTTCGCCGCGACCGTCGACGCCGAAACGAGGGTCACGCCCTTCGAATCGTCGATCACCTGCGCGTAGATATGGTTCAGCGAGCGGTAAATATTGAGCCGCGGACGCTCCGGCGTACCCGCCAGGCGGCGACGAATGCGCGTGTGCACGCGCTGCCGGATCTCGTTTCTCTTCCTCTGCGTTTGCATTACTCGTTTCCCTTCCTAAAAGCGGAGCCGCCCTGCGGCGCCGTTCGGTGTTCAAAACTGCAGCCGGTAGTCTGTAGCCTGTAACCGGCAGCATTTAGCGATTTGCTCCGGCTACTGACTACCTGCACTGGCTTACTTCGCGCCCGTCTTGCCGACCTTCTTCTTCAGGCGCTCATCGGAGTAACGCACGCCCTTGTTCTTATACGGATCGGGCTTGCGCAGCGCCCGCATATCGGCCGCAACCTGACCAACCTGCTGGCGGTTGACGCCGCTGATCGTCACCCGCGTCTGCTTTGGATCAATCGTTGCCGTGATCCCTGTGGGCAGCGGAAATTCAATCGGATGCGAGTAACCAAGCGTGAACACTATGGTGTTCTTGCCCTTCAGTTCAGCGCGGTAGCCGATGCCGACGATGTCCAGATCCTTCGACCAGCCCTTGGTCACGCCTTCGACGGCGTTCGATACCAGAGAACGTGCCAGGCCATGGATCGCAGCCTGCGAGTCGGTTTCTCGTATGGCATGCAGATGGCCTTCCTTGTTCTCGAGGGTGATGCCCTCGGGAATCCACTGCACCATCTTGCCCTTCGGGCCTTCCACGGTAACGACGTTCCCCTGCATCGAGTACTTGACGCCCTGCGGCAGCGGAATCGGCTTCTTTCCAATTCGTGACATCTCGTAATCCTTTGTGGCTTGCGAGTCCCGGCATGGTGTGCCGTTCCACTGCAGCCTGCGGCAAATCCATTCGCCGCTTTTACAACTTGCCGTGCGCCGAAGGCGCAAGTTCCCGGGACGAGAACGTCCGACTCACCAGATTTCGCAGAGGACTTCGCCGCCCACGCCTTCCCTGCGCGCCTGACGGCCGGTCATGACGCCGCGCGGCGTCGTCATAATGCTGATGCCCAGCCCGCCCTGGACGCGGCGGATCTCGTCGCGGCCAACATAGACGCGGCAGCCCGGACGCGAAACGCGCTCGAGGTCGCGAATGGCGGCTTCGTTGTTCGCGCCGTACTTCAGGTACACGCGCAGCACCGCGCGGCCATTCTCTTCCGTCGTCTTGAAGTTGGAGATGTAGCCCTCTTCCTTCAGAATGCGGGCAATCTCCGCCTTCAGCTTCGAGGCCGGAACATCCAGTTTCTGATGACGCGCCCGTATGGAATTGCGAATCCGCGTCAGAAAATCCGCTACCGGATCGGTCAAACTCATCGTTTCTCCTTCATCCCCCGTTCGCTCGCCGCAACGAGAACCTGCGGGAATGTGCTTCTGACCTTCAGCCAAAGCTTCCGGTCAAACTTAGTTGTGGCGCGCTTGCGCGCGCATCCGCCCGAGCCGGCAGGCTCACCAGGAGGACTTAACGACGCCCGGGATCTCACCCTTGAGCGCCAGCTGACGGAAGCAGAGGCGGCAGACGCCGAACTTCCGCAGAAACGCGCGCGGCCGGCCACACAGCTGACAACGATTGTGCTTGCGGCTCTTGAACTTCGGCTTGCGTGCGTCCTTGACTCGTTTTGCAGTAGTTGCCATAAATGTCCTTCGATCCTCGCTTACGCCGTCTGGCGGAACGGCATCCCGAACTGCCGCAGCAGAGCGCGCGCCGAATTATCATCCTGAGCCGAGGTCACGATGGTGATGTTCATGCCCTTCAGCTTGTCGACCTTGGAATAATCAATCTCCGCGAAAATGAGCTGATCGCGCACGCCCAGCGTGTAGTTGCCACGGCCATCAAAGCTGCGTGTCGATACACCGCGGAAATCGCGCACACGGGGCAGCGCCACGGAGATCAGCCGATCGAGGAACTCGTACATCGTGTCGCCTCGCAGGGTAACCATGGCTCCGATCGGCATGTTCTCGCGCACCTTGAAAGCAGCAATGGACTTCTTCGCGCGCGTGGTCACGGGCTTCTGGCCGGCGATGGCCGCCAGATCCGCAGCCAGCGGGTCGAGCAGCTTCGAGTTCTGCGTCGCCTCGCCCAGGCCCATATTCAGCACGATTTTCTCAAGTCGCGGCACAGCCATCGGGTTCTCGATGCCGAGTTCCTTCTGGAGCGCCCCCTTAATTTCCTTGTGATACTTCTCTTTCAGTCTCGCTGCCATTATTCGTCTCTTCTCTCTGTCCCGGTCTTCGGAGTGGTTGTGGCCGTATACCGTTACGGGATCAGTCAATTCGCCCGGCGTGGCGGGAAACCCGCGTCCGCTGGACGGCCAATCCTACTTCTTCTTCGGGGCGATGGTGCCGCCGCACTTCTTGCAAATACGCACCTTGCTGTCGCCTTCAAACTTGTGTCCGACTCGAGTGGGCTGGTTGCAGCTGGGGCACACCAACATCAAATTCGAGCGGTGGACCGAGGCTTCCTGCTCGGCGATCCCGCCCTTGATGCGGCGCTGTGGGTTCTCCCGCAGGTGCTTCTTCACCACATGCACGTGCTCAACCAGGAGACGGCCGGTATCCGGAAACACGCGCAGCACGCGGCCCTTCTTGCCGCGGTCGCTGCCGGAGAGTACCTGTACCGTGTCGTTGCGCTGAATGTCCAAACTCGCCATCTTCGTATCCTTTGTGCCCTGCGCCCTAAAGAACTTCCGGCGCGAGCGAAACAATCTTCAAAAACTTCTTCTCACGCAGCTCACGGGCGACCGGTCCAAAAACGCGGGTTCCCACTGGCTCGCCGGCTTCGTTGATCAGCACCGCGGCATTCGTATCGAAGCGGATGTAGGTCCCGTCACGACGGCGAGTTTCCTTGCGCGTACGCACCACGACCGCCTTGACCACCTTGCCCTTCTTGACCTGTCCGTCGGGCGAAGCTTCCTTCACAGCCGCGGTGATCACGTCCCCGAGGCCTGCCTTCAGGCCACTCGCGCCGCCCAGGGGCAGAATCATTTGCAGCTTGCGCGCGCCGGAGTTATCGGCGACCTCAAGCATGGTTCTCATCTGCACTGCCATGGCATTCTCTCCTTAATCCGACCGCGATCTCGCATCGCGGCTGACGTTACTGCGCGGCTGCAGCCGCCGCGGCGGCCTCTTCTGCCTGTACCAGCGCCGAGCGGCGAATGATCTCTTCGAGGTTCCAGCGTTTCAGCTTGCTGAGCGGACGTGTCTCGCGGATGCGAACGATGTCGCCGACGCGCGCCGAGTTCTGCTCGTCGTGCGCATAAAACTTGCGGGTACTGCGGATGATGCGCTTGTACTTCGGGTGCGCCTTGCGCATTTCCACTTCCACGACGATGGTCTTCTGCATCTTCGTCGAGACCACCTGGCCAACCTTCTCGTTGCGGCGCGATTCGCGCTTCTCAGTCGTTTCGCTCATGGCTCAGCCCTTCTTGACCTTTCCGGTCCGCGCTGCGGCGCGCTTCGTGGTGCGTCCGCCTGCAGTCTTGCCCGTTCCCCGCCCCGACGTCTTCCGTGCGGAGCCCCCTTTCGCGACCGCTTTCTTCCGCGCCGGCTTTGCAGCCTTCTTCTTCGCGCGCGCCGCTTCCGCCTTCGTCGCGGCGCTCTCGCCGGGGGTTCTGGTCAGCGCATTGGCGTTCAGACCCAGCTGACGCTCGCGCGCGATAGTCTTGATGCGCGCAATATCCTTGCGGAGATCCCGGAGCTTCTTCACACCCTCGGTCTGCCCGAGCTTCATCTGAAAGCGCAGCCGGAACAACTGCTCGCCGGTCTTGCGCTCCTCGAGCGCCAGCTCGTCCTCGCTCAGGTTGCGAATCTTATCGACTTCCATCGTTTCTCTCTTCTCCGGCTGCCGGAGCAGCCTCAAATCACAGCCCGCGGCTACTTCGCGGCGACCGTAACCTTTGCGTCGTGCCGCTGTACGAATTTCGTCTTGAGCGGCAGTTTGTGCGCGGCCAGACGCATCGCTTCCTGCGCCATCTCCGGCGTCACACCTTCCATCTCAAACAACACGCGGCCGGGCCGAACGACAGCGACCCAGTGATCAGGTGCGCCCTTGCCCTTACCCATACGGGTTTCGGCCGGCTTCTTGGTCACCGGCTTATCCGGGAACAGCCGCAGCCAAATCTTGCCGCCGCGCTTGATGAAGCGCGTCATAGCAACACGGCTGGCTTCGATCTGTCGGTCGGTGATGTAGCCGCACTCCATGACCTTCAGGCCGAAGTCACCGAAGGACAGCTCGCTGCCGCGCCATGCCTTGCCGCGCATGCGTCCGCGCTGCTGCTTGCGGTATTTCACTTTCTTTGGCATCAACATGATGAAATTCCTCGAACCCAGCTTGCTGCCGGCTACTGACTACAAACTCACAGTCGGCAGCAGGGCAGCTGATAGCAAATCTAGAAAACGGACGTGCCGACCGCCTGCGGCTCACGCCGCTTCTGCTGATAAATGTCGCCACGATAGATCCACGTCTTCACGCCGATGACGCCATAGGTCGTGCGCGCTTCGGCGAAACCATAGTCGATGTCCGCGCGCAGCGTGTGCAGCGGCAGACGTCCCTGCAGATACCACTCGGAGCGGGCGATTTCATTCCCGTTCAGACGACCCGAGACGCGCACCTTAATGCCCTTGCAGCCAAAGCGCAGCGCCGAATCGACAGCTTTACGCATGGCGCGGCGGAAGCCGACGCGTTTTTCCAGCTGCAGCGCGATGTTCTCGGCGACCAGCTGCGCGTCCAGCTCCGGCTTGTTCACCTCGAGAATGTCGATGAAGACGTCGCGGTTGGTGCGCTTCTGCAGCTCGCCTTTGAGCTTCTCGATTTCGGCGCCCTTGCGGCCGATGACGATGCCCGGACGCGCGGTGCGAATCATGAGGCGCAGCTTGTTGCCGGGTCGTTCCACTTCGACGGAGCTGACCCCCGCAGCCTTCAGCTTCTCCTTCAGCTCGCGCTTCAGGTGGACGTCTTCGACCAAAAGCTTGTCGTAGTCGCGGCTCACGAACCAGCGCGAGCGCCACGGCTTGTTAATTCCGATCCGGAATCCGTAAGGATG
>DATEPN010000531.1:0-8702 GCA_035273225.1 Acidobacteriaceae bacterium
CGTGGTTCCAGTCGTTCCTCGAAGGTCTGCGAACCTCGCTGGATTTCGGTCGCTTTGCCGAAGCCGGCCTGGTCCCGCTGATGATCACCTCGTCGCTCATCGTATTCGCGGGACTCGGCCTCGGCTGGTTCCTTTACGGACGCAAACCCATCGAGAACGCCACGGATCCCGACGCGCTCGAACGCATCGCGTCTCCAGTCTTCCGTGCGCTCGGCAACCGTCTCTACGTCGATGAGTTCTACAACGCGACATTCATCCGCCTCACGCGTTTCGCATCCGCCTTCTCCGCCTGGCTCGATCTTTGGATTTGGGGCGGAGCCGTGCGCCTGGTCTCGTGGATCGTCACCGGCATCGGCTGGTTCGACTTCTCTCTCGACAAATTCGTCGTCAATGGCGGCTTCGACCTCGGCTGCCGCGAGCTTTCCTTTGGAGGCCGCCTCTTCGCTCGCCTGCAGAACGGGCGCGTGCAGAACTACCTCCGCGTCATCGCGCTGGCCCTCGTCGTCCTCGGCATCCTGCTCCTCTGGGGGCGCCGCGGATGATCACGATCCTGACGCTGTTCCCCCTGGTGGGCGGTCTCGCAGTCCTCGTGCTGGCCCGGGCACGCGCCGCGGCGCGCGCGCTGGCGTTAGGTCTCGCGGCGATCACCCTCATCATGGCCCTCATGATCTGGCGTGTCTTCGATCCCGCCGTAGTTGGCCTGCAGTTGCAGGAAGTCCATGAATGGGCTCCGTCACTCGGCATCGCCTATCACGTTGGTGTCGACGGACTCAGCGTGCTGATGGTCACGCTGGCTGCGATGGTAACGCTGATGTCGCTGGTGGCTGCGTGGTCCAATACGAAACTGACGCCGGTCTACTGTGCCCTGGTCCTCTTCCTCGAAGCCGGCCTTTTCGGCACGTTTACAGCGCTCAACTTCGTCCACTGGTTCATCTATTGGGAGTTAAGTCTCATCCCCGCGTTCTTCCTGGTTCGCATGTATGGAGGCTCCGGCCGCGCCCGCGCGGCGACGCAGTTCTTCCTCTACACCATGGTCGGCAGCATCGCCCTGCTGCTGGCCTTTCTGGCGATCTTCCTCGCCACCGGCCGCTTTGACCTCATCGAACTCGCGCGACTCGCCCAGGCAGGACAGCTCACTCCGTCCCTCGCGAACCTGCACTGGCCCGGTAGCACAGCACACATCGCGCAGCTCCTCTTCTGGGCCGCCTTCCTCGGATTCGCGGTCAAAACGCCCGTTGTCCCGTTTCACACCTGGCTGCCGGCCACCTACGCGGAGGCGCCCAGCGAAGCCACTATGGTTCTGACCGGCGCGATGTCGAAAATGGGCGTCTACGGATTCCTCCGCATCCTGCTCCCCATTTTCCCCGAGCAGATGCAGCAGGCCCGCACTCCCTTGCTTGTGCTGGCCGTCGCCACCATCGTCCTCCCCGCATTCGCCGCGTGGGTCCAGAAGGATCTGAAGCGCACTTTTGCCTACTCCTCCATCAACCATCTCGGCTACTGTGTGCTCGGCGTTTGCGCCGCAGCCCAGTTCACCGAGATGCGGCTCGCGCCGGAAAGAGCCGCCGCACTCACCGGCGTGCTCCTCCAGGTCTTCAGCCACGCGCTCACCGCCGCCACGCTCTTCTGGACAATCGCTCTCCTCGAGCGCCGCACCGGTGGCCTCCGCGGGATCGAGGAATTCGGCGGGCTGCGCAGGTTGATTCCCGTTTTCACCGGGCTCATGGGCATCACCATCTTTGCCTCGCTGGGCCTGCCCGGCCTCAGCGGGTTCCCCGGCGAGTTCCTCATCTTCAAAGGATCCTTTCCGCTCGCCCCCTGGGCGACTGCCGTTTCCGTTCTTGGTCTGCTGATGACCGCCATCTTCCTGCTCACCGTTCTCCAGAAGGTCTTCTCCGGACCCGTGAACGCGCGGTGGCTGGGGATCGCCGACCTCTCTACGAGCGAGCGGCTTACGCTCACGCCAGCCATCGCTCTCATGTTCGTCGTCGGTCTCTATCCGCAACTCGTCACCGGCATGATTCACGGCACCATCGCCCAGTGGGCTGCAGGAGTCGGCTTCTGATGCTCGCCTGGACGATCTACATCTCGTTCATCGGCGCCCTGGCCGCGCGGCTCGCGCCGTCGAAACAGCTGGCCCGCATCCTGGCCCTGATCACAGCACTTGCCGCATTCGCACTCACGCTGGCGACCTTCGCTCACTGGACTCCCGGCGAACTCCTCACCGTCACCCGCATCCCCTGGATTCCGCAGCTTGGCATCGAGTACCACCTCGCCGCAGACGGCATCAGCCTGACCGTGCTCCTGCTCACCGGGATCGCCGCTACCGCCGGCATTCTCTTTTCGTGGAACATTGAGCACCGCACCCAGGAATTCTTCGCCTTCTATCTCGTCCTCATCGGTGGCGTCTACGGAGTCTTTCTCAGCTTCGATCTCTTCCTGCTCTTCGTCTTCTACGAGATCGCCATCATCCCCAAATACTTCCTCATCGCCATCTGGGGATCGGTTCCGCGCGAAACAGCCGCAGGCGCGAATCCCGGCTCCGCGCGCGAATACGCCGCGATGAAGCTTGCCCTCTACTCCTTCGCTGGCTCCGCGCTCGTCCTCGCCGGCATGGCTGCTGTATGGACGCTCTCGCCCGGTCATTCTCTGAGCTTCGACGTCCTTTCCCAGGTTGCGTTCCCGGTCCATTTCCAGATGTGGGCCTTTCCGATGGTCTTCGTCGGGTTCGCTGTCCTTGCTGGCATGTGGCCCTTCCACACCTGGGCGCCAACCGGCCACGCTGCCGCTCCGACCGCCGCGTCCATGCTCCTTGCCGGCGTCGTGATGAAACTCGGCGCCTATGGATGCCTTCGCGTCGCGATGATGCTTCTTCCGCGCGGGCTCGATGCGTGGAGCTTCCACTTCCTGGGCCTCGGCTCCTGGCGGGACGTCTTCGCCGTGCTCGCGGTCATCGGCATCGTCTATGGCGCAAGCGTCGCGCTCGTGCAGCGCGACTTCAAATTCGTCATCGGCTACTCCAGCGTGTCGCACATGGGCTTCGTTCTGCTCGGCCTGATGACGCTCACGACCATTGGCCTCGACGGTGCCGTCTTCCAGATGTTCTCGCACGGCGTCATCGCCGGCCTCCTTTTTGCTGTCGTCGGCCGGATGGTCTACGACCGCACCCACACCCGCGACTTCAGCCAACTGGAGGCGATGGGCCTCGCCCGCGTCATTCCGTTTGCCGCGGTCACCTTCATCCTGGCGTGCGTCGCCTCCATCGGCATGCCCGGATTCAGCGGGTTCATCGCCGAATTCCAGGTGCTGGTCGGCGCATGGCGTAGCCTGCCGTGGACAGCGATCGTCGCCGGAGTCGGCATCCTGGTCGGCATTGCCTTTACGTGGCGCGCCCTCACCAAAGCCTTCTTTGGCGAGCCGGCGCTCGCATCCGCCGCGCACGATCATCCGATACCGCCCATCACCTTCCCGGAAAAATGCGGCGCCGTCCTGCTGCTGGCCACTACGCTGGCCGTCGGCCTCTACCCGCGCGTGCTCACCGACCTGATCCTCCCTACCCTGAACTCGCCGCTCTTCGAGGGCCTGCGTAACGGAGCGTGGCGATGAGCGTCGTGAGCTACTCCGAACTGCTGCGCCTCACCTGGCCCGAGATCGCGGTCGCCCTTGCCGGCCTGCTCGCGCTCACTCTGGACCTTACCCTGCTGCGTCGATCCGAAGCCAGCCTGCGTTTTCGATTCGCTGCGCTCATCGGCTGCCTTGGCTGCCTGGCCGGAATCTTCCTGGTCGATCATGGATCACTCTTCGCCAGCCTGCCGGGCAGCATGCTGCTGATTACGCCACTCACCCGAATCGTCCAGATTGCTGTTCTGGTCCTCGCGGCGCTCACGCTCGTACTTTCCGCATCCGCGCACTTCACCCGGCACATCGGCGAATACGTCGCGATCATCCTCTTTGCCACCGTGGCCATGATGTTCCTGGTCGCGACGCAGAATCTCCTGCTCATCTTCGTGGCGCTCGAATTCCTCTCGCTCTCGCTCTACATCCTCGCCGGATTCGACAAGCAGAGCCGCCAGTCCGCCGAAGCGGCGCTCAAATACTTCCTCTTCGGCGGCATGTCCGCCGGATTCCTGCTTTTCGGCATGAGCCTGCTCTACGGGCTCTCCGGCTCCATCGAACTCTCCCATATCGCGGCGGCAATCAGCGGACCGCATCTGGACCCGTTGCTCCTCGTTGCCATCGTCATGGTCGCTATTGGCTTCGGATTCAAAGTCGCGGCCGCACCATTCCATCTCTGGGCACCGGATGCCTATCAGGGCGCGCCCACCACCAGCGCCGGATTCATCGCGTCCAGTTCCAAGGTCGCCAGCTTCTTCATCTTTGCTCAGGTTGTTGCCATCGGATTGGCCGGTGCAGCCGGCAGCGGCGGAGCACGTGGTTACACACCCGGATGGGTTCCTGTCCTGTGCATCCTGGCCGCACTCTCGATGGTCCTCGGTAACCTCGCTGCCATCGCGCAGACCAGCGTGCGTCGGCTGCTCGCCTACTCAGCTATCGGACACGCTGGCTACATGCTCCTCGGCATCATCAGTCGCACGCCGCAGGGACTGAGCGCCCTCGTCTACTACGTCATCACCTATGCGCTGGCCTCCCTCGGCGCATTCGGAGTCCTTGGAGCGCTGGAGAGCCAGGGCGTTGACCGGCTCGAAGATCTGCGCGGGCTCAGCAAGCGCGCTCCCGGCCTCGCCTTTTGTCTTCTGATCTTCCTGCTCTCGCTCGCCGGAATTCCCCCGCTCTCCGGCTTCTTCGGCAAGTTCTACATCTTCGCCGTCACGCTGAATGCCGAGCCGCACATGGGATTGCTCTGGCTGGTCCTGCTCGCCGTCGCCATGAGCGCCGTCTCGCTCTACTACTACTTGCGCGTGCTCAAGCAAGCCTACGTCGGGGAAGACGGAACCGCGACCCCGCTCAGCGTCTCCCTGCTCACGCGTATCACGCTCTGGATCGTTGCAGCCCTCGTTGTCCTCTTCGGCTGCGCCCCCGGATTGCTGGTCGGACCGTTAGCCCAGGCGATTCAACCGCTCCTGCACTAACCTCCGGCGCGCACATCGGCTCAGCTCCGCTTTGCCTGGTAGTGTTCCCACACCAATCGCGCCGCCGCCAGATCGGTAGCACCGATTCCGAGCGATTTGAACACCACCCAGGAATCGGTCCGGGGAAGCTTTCTCTCACCCGCCAGCAACTCACCCAGTTCAGCACAAATCATCGCCCCGGATCCGATCACATCAGCAGACTCTCGCATCGCTGCTTCGCGCGACTCGACGACAACCTGACCTTGCATTGCATGATCGTCCAGTTCGCGCTTATTAGGCCCGACCGCACCGACGGCGCATACCAGAGCACCCTTCGCCAGCCACTCGCCGCGCACAAGCGGATCCTGGGCGCTCGTGACGCTCACGACCACGTCCGCGTCCCGCACTGCAGCCTCAGCCGTCGCCGCCATTTGTGCGTCACACTCGGCAGCAAAACGGCGCGCATGCTCTGCGGTACGGCTCCACACCCGCAGTTCACTAAACTCCCGCACCATCCTGAGCGCCCGCACATGCGATCGCGCCTGAACGCCACTGCCGAGGATCGCCAGCACCCGGGCGTCGCGGCGCGCCAGCAGCCGCGTAGCCGCTGCCGACACCGCGGCCGTCCGCATCTCGGTGATCAGGCGCCCGTCCATCGCCACCAGCGGCCGGCCTGTCGTCGCGGAAAAGAGCTGGATCACAGCCTGGTGCGTAGACTCCGTCACATTTCGTTCATACACCGTGACGAGCTTCACCGCGATATAGTCGCCATCCGCCGCCGGCATGAGTCCCAGAATCCCGTCCTGCTCAGTTAGCCGCATCATGCTCCGCAGCGGCTGTCGAATCTTCCCCGTCGAGAACCCGATCAGCGCCTGTTCCATCGCGGGCAGAAGATCCTCGTAGCGCAGCACCGCCCGAACCTTCTCTTCATCGAGAAAATCCACCGCGACTCCTCCCTTACATCAGGCTCACTGCATCGACATCCACGACCAGGTTTGCGCGCGGGATCCCCGCCTCCTCAGCATGCGCCAGCATCGCTCGAACCGCCTGTTGCAGCGCTTTACGGCTCTCCGCCTTCATCACCAGGTGGAACCGGTACGTCCGCTTGATCTTCGCAATCGGAGCGCTCGCCGGCCCCAGTACCCGCACACCGCGCAGCATGGTCTGCTGGCACCATCGGCCCAGTGCCGCGGCCCAGCCCGCCGCTTCCTCCAGACGCGGACTCTGCAGCAGCACATTCGCCAGCGCCGCATAGGGCGGATAATGCATCACCCGCCGGAACCGCATCTCCCGTTCGGCAAACGACTCGAAGTCGTGCTTCGCCGCAAACTGCACCGCATAGTGCTCCGGGTGATACGTCTGCACAATGACCTGCCCTGGCAGTTCCCCGCGGCCCGCCCGCCCCGAGACCTGCGTGAGCAACTGAAATACCCGCTCTGCCGCGCGAAAGTCCGGAAGCCCCAGCGCATGGTCGCATCCGACTACGCCCACCAGTGTCACGCCGTGAATATCGTGTCCCTTGGCAATCATCTGCGTGCCGACGAGCAGGTTGATCTCGCCCGAATGCAGCCGCAGAAGCATCCGCTCCATGTCGCCGCGTCCGCGAACCGTGTCCCGGTCCATGCGACCGATCCGCGCGCCCGGAAAGATCTCCTGCAGCCGCTCCTCGCCCTGCTGCGATCCCGCACCGAAGAAATACAAATATTCGCTCTCGCACTTCTCGCAGCGCTTCGGAACCGTCTTTTTGTAACCGCAGTAGTGACATTCAAGGCGCTGGCCCGTGGCCTGCCCCTCCCCTGCATGGACCGGTTTGTGATACGTCAGCGCGATCGAGCAGTTCTCGCATTCCAGCTTCTCTCCGCATGCCCGGCAAATGACCACATACGAATACCCCCGCCGGTTCAGCAGAATAATCGCCTGCTCGCCACGCTCCAGCGTTTCCTTCGTCTGCTCAACCAGCGCCCGCGCAAACAGTTGCTCCTCTCCCGTCTCTTCGAACTCGCGCCGCATGTCGACCAGCAGCACCTCCGGCAACGGCCGATCCTGCACACGCTGCAGCATCGCAATCCGTCCGTACTTGCTTTGTGCCGTGTTGTGCCAGGTCTCCAGCGATGGAGTCGCTGAGCCCACAACCACCGTGGCTCCTGCCAGTTTCGCTCGCATCACCGCCACATCGCGCGCGTGATACCGCGGCACGGATTCCTGCTTATAGCTCCCGTCGTGCTCCTCATCCACAACGATCAGCCCCAGGTTCTCGACGGGAGCGAAGACCGCCGACCGTGTGCCCACCACCACGCGTGCATCGCCCCGACGAATACGGTGCCATTGCTCACCGCGCTCTTCCGGCGTCAGTCCCGAATGCAGCAGCGCCACCTCCGCCCCAAACGCGTGATGCAGCTGCGCCGCCATCGCCGGAGTCAGCCCAATCTCCGGAACCAGCAGAATCGCCGACTTCCCCGCATCGAGCGTTCGCCGCATCGCGGCCAGATACACTGCCGTCTTGCCCGATCCGGTCACGCCATAGAGCAGCAATGGCCGGAATTCCCCTGTCGCAACCGCCTCGCTCATTCGCTCGAGCGCAGCACATTGCACTGCATTCAGCTCATGCTCAGGACGCGACAGCGCGCGCAGGCTGGTCAGATGGAAATCCGCACGCCGTTCCTCGATCCGCACCAGTCCTCGCCGGGCCAGCGTTGCCAGCGTCGACGCAGGAACTTCCAGGCGCCGCAACTCCGCCACAGGCAGCTGCCCTTCAGCGCCGGCCAACTCCGCCAGAATCGCCTGCTGATTCTCATTTAGCTTTGGCAGGCGCGTACGCTCCACCAGCACTGCGTAGCGCACCGTCCGCGTCGCATCACGCGCTTCCGCCGCCGTTTCCCGCACGATCCACTTCTTGCGAACCATGCCCTGCAGCAGTCTTCCCAGACTGCCGGGTTCGAGATGCGCTCCGGCCGCCGACCGCAGCTTCGGCATACTCAGTGCTGCGCCCGATTCCAGCGCATTTAGCAGCGCATATTCAGCGTCCTGTTCCACCTGCGAGAGGCGCGATCGCCGCGATGCTCCGACCTCAGCGCCAGCGGCAAGCGCCTGCCGTCCCGCGTCGGCGATCCGGAACAGCACTTTCCGTCGCACCTCGCTCGTGAGCGGCAGCATAGAGCGCAGTACTTCCCCGACCGGCGCCACGTAGTACTGCGCAATCCACCGTCCCAATTCCAGCAGTTGCGGCGACAACACCGGATCCACATCCAGAACGGACAGCACCGCCTTTGTTTCCACCTCGGGAGATTCATTGTGCACTCGCACAACGACACCCGCCAGCTTTTCGTGCCGGAAGGGCACCAGCACGCGCCCGCCCACCACCGGGACCACTTCACCCACCGAGTAGGTAAACACGCGGTCCAGCGGGACCGGCACAGCCACATCGCAGTAAGCAGGCATTCCTGTTCGGAGCCTAACAGACTCGTTCCGCAGAAGAGATTTCGAGATCAGGATGAACCGAACGGACTAGCTGACCGGCTTATCCGGCTTTTTCAGCCCCAGTTCCGACATGGCGATCTGCAGGTCCGCCCAGGCTTCCTTCTTCTGCCGCGGGTCGCGCAGCAGATACGCCGGGTGGTACGTCACGATCAGCTT
>DATEPN010000532.1:0-4935 GCA_035273225.1 Acidobacteriaceae bacterium
ACCGGCAGCCGGAGATTGTGCGCCAGCAGGACCGGAAGGAAGATGAGGATATTCTTCGCCCACTGGTGGAGGCGCAGAGCCTTGATGAGGGCCTTCGGAAAGGGGCGGCCTTCCCGGAACTCGCGCTCGACAACGATGCCACGCGACTGCAAACGCGCGCGCAGGCGCGGCGACGGGTTCGCCAACATGGCGGTTCCGGCATGCTGGAGCAAGGGCAGATCGGGGCCGGCATTGCCGATGTAGTCGTAGCCCTCGTCACCAAAGGTCCGGCGCAGGCCGTCGAGTTTGTTGGTTGCGGTGAGGTTGGTCTGGCCGTCGCTGGCGAGGACTCCGTCGAAGAGTTTCAGGTGATCGGCGACGCGGGTGGCGAGGGTCCGGTCAGCTCCGGTGGCGAGGTACAGGCGGCGGCCGTCGCCGCGTTCGGATGCCAGGAATTCCAGGAGCTTACGGTTGTAGGGCAGGTGCGGGACGTCCAGGGAGACCCGCCTGCCGACTTCGGCCTTCACGGCGGCTTTGCCACGAACGAGCCAGCCGGGCAACTGCAAGAGAGCCAGCGGGTGGGTACGCGCCAGCACCATCAGCGAGTCCATGAGGGTGTCGCTTTTGACGAGGGTACCGTCCAGATCGACACACAGGGGCCGGACGGGCGCCGGAGGTGCCGAGGGATGCAGCGGGATCTGGGTCACGGAGATATCTGCCATGGTTCAGCGCACGAATCGCCCCGCATCGATCCGGAAGATAGCGGTTGCAGCTGTAACTGCCCCGCTGTCCATGTCCTCAAGAGAGCTGAATTCGAGGCAAGTATAGCATTCGGCAACGGCGGTCCCGTCAGGGGTGCCGATCGAGGCACCCCCGTGCGGACAGAGCCTGAGCGCGCTGCCGTGGGCTACTGAACGACGGTCTTTTCGGCTTCCTGTTCGCTGGATTCGGCCGGCTTTTCGACGCGCTTCTCCGGGAAGTAAGCATTGATGACGTACTGCTCCAGCATGCGCTGCGTGTTGAAGAAGGAGCCGTTCAGGGCAATGGTGGAGCGCATGATGCGGCGCCACTGTCCCTGATCTTTGTAGTAGAGCGGCAGGATGGTCTGCTCCAGGTGATCGTAGAGCGAGCGGGCCTCGCCAGCCTCGTCGTCGTGGTCGTCGATGGCCCAGCCGGTGACGCCTTCGATCCAGCCTTCGATCCACCAGCCGTCGAGGATGCTGAGGCTGGGGACGCCGTTCAGGGCGGCTTTCATGCCGCTGGTGCCGGAGGCCTCGTAGGGACGGCGGGGCGTGTTGAGCCAAAGATCGACGCCGCCGGTGAGCAGGGCTCCGAGCTTCCACTCGTAGTTCTCGAGGTAGACGACCTGGAGAGGACCCTTGCTGATCTCCTTGCCGATCTCGATAACGCGCCGGATCTTCGCTTTGCCGGGCTCGTCAGCGGGATGAGCCTTGCCGGCGTAGAGAATCTGCAGGCCGCCGAACTTCTCGGCCATCTTCATCAGCCGCTCCGGATCGGTGAAGAGCAGGTCGGCGCGCTTGTAGGTTGCGGCGCGGCGGGCGAATCCGACGGTGAAGACGTCCGGACGGAGTTCGATGCCGGTGGCCGCCTTGACCTCTGCGATCAGCGCGTTCTTGGAGGCGGTGTGGGCTTCGACGATCTCGTGTTCCGGGATGTCGATCGCGTAGCGCAGGGTGACGTTGTCCTGACGCCAGCGGGGCAGGTGTCGGTCGAAGACGGACTGTGTCGCGGGCGAGGTCCAGCTGCCGGCGTGGACGCCGTTGGTAATAGCGTCGATGGTGTATTCGGGGAACATCTGCCGGGAGACTTTGCCGTGCTGCATGGCCACACCGTTGACAAAGCGCGAGAAGCGCAGCGCGATGTACGTCATGTTCAGCAGGCCGTCGTGGAAGCAGCCAAAGCGCTCGAGCATGCCGGCGCGCTCGGGGCCGAGTATGCGGTAGGCCTGTTCGCTGGAGAAGCGGTCGTGTCCCGCGGGAACCGGGGTGTGGGTTGTGAAAACACAGCGGCGGCGAACGGCCTCCAGATCGCGCTCGGTGGCGGTCTGCAGGGCGGCGCCGCCGAGTTCCTGCTCGAGCAGGGGGACGGTGAGCAGGGCGGCGTGGCCCTCGTTCATGTGGTAGACGGAGGGATCGTACTCGAGGGCGCGGAGCATGCGCGCTCCGCCGATGCCGAGGATGACCTCCTGGCGCAGGCGGTAATTGGTGTCGCCACCATAGAGGTGGTCGGTCAGGTTGCGATCGGCGGGATCGTTCTGCTCGAGGTCCGTGTCCAGGAAGTAGATGGGAACGCGATGGCCGGAGACGCCTTCCAGGTCGTAGCGCCAGGCGCGGACGGCAACGGGGCGACCCTCGACCATGACCGTAATGATGGGTTCCTCGCCGGCGAGCATTTGCTCGGGGCTCCAGGGTTGGGGCTCTTCGCTTTGGTTGCCGCCCGCGTCGAGATGCTGGCGGAAGTAGCCCTTGCGGTCGGCGAGAGTCACGGCGGCGACGGGCAGGCCCATGTCAGCCGCGGCGCGCAGCGTGTCACCGGCCAGGACCCCCAGTCCTCCGCTGTAGGTGGGGATTTCCGGGATAACCGCGATTTCCATGGAAAAGTAAGCGACGATGTCGCCTGCGTTCGGTTGTTCCCCGGGATAGTATTGCGAACGATTGATAAAACGCATCTTCGGATCGTATTCCTCAGCCTCTCGGCGTCGCTTCTCAGGATAAGGCAAAGTCAGAAGATTGCGACGGCCTGCTGGCTAAATCGTTTCATTGTCCGTCGGCGTCAGGAAAAGCCGATATCACCCGTCTGTGCGATCAATTTGTGCAATTTTGAGGTCACGAACGGCTTTCTTTCGGACGCAGGTCACACCTCATGCGCCGCCGCCGAGGCATGACAACGATAGATGTCAGCTTCGATGCCGGTGGCTGCTTTATATTTGTCGTGCAGAAGCGCAGAAAATTGCTCGGCCTGGCCGGATTCGACCAGATTGACGGTGCAGCCGCCGAAGCCGCCCCCGGTCAGGCGCGCGCCGACCAGCCCGGGTAGCCCCTGAGCGGCGTTGACCATGATGTCAGCCTCGCGGCAGCTGGCCTCGAAATCATCGCGGTAGCTGGTGTGGGCCTCGGCCATCAGTCGGCCGAGTTTTTTCAGGTCGCCGGACTGGAGAGCGTCGGCGGCGGCGACGGTGCGCAAATTTTCGGTAATGATGTGGCGGCAGCGTCTCATGACCTTGTCCGGCATCTCGTGCCCCCAGCGCGCCAGATCTTCGGGAGTCGCGTCGCGCAGCAGCTGGATTTCCGGGCGATGGCTGCGCAGAATCGCGGTTCCCTCTTCCACTTCTGCACGGCGGTTGCCATATTCGCCACCGGCGACGGAGTGCTTCACCATGGTATTGGCGATGACCAGGCTGATGTGGTGGGGAATGGGGGCGAGGCGGAACTGGAGCGAGCGGCAGTCGAGCAGCAGAGCGTGGTCTTCGGCGCCGTTCGCAGCGATGAACTGGTCCATGATGCCGCAGGAACTGCCAACGTAGACGTTTTCGGCACGCTGGCACAGCAGCGCGACTTCGCTGCGGGGGATGTCACGACCGGCCAGATGCAGGGCGGCAGCGGCGGTGGCGACTTCGAGAGAGGCCGAGGAACTGAGGCCGGCGGCTACCGGGACATTGCCCCACAGACACATGCTGAAGGGCGGGATTTCGACTCCGGCTTCGCGGAGGCTCCAGATGACGCCGAGCGGGTAGTCGGACCAGTGGTGGCGAGCCTGCGGGAAATCGGCATTGCTGACGGTGACGCTTTCGGAGAAGTTCTGGGACCAGAGCTCGATGCAGTTGTCCTTGCGCGGGGATATGGTCGCGATGGTGCCGAAGTCGATGGCGGCAGGAAGAACAAAGCCTCCCGCGTAGTCGGTATGTTCGCCGATGAGGTTGACGCGACCCGGCGCGAGGAAGGCAGGGGCGTCGCTCTGGCCAAAGCGCTTGCTGTGCACCTCGCGCAGGAGGCGGACGTTCATGGTGCCATTCTCACTGGCCTGGACAGAGGCAGCCTGCGATGATGTATCCGTTTTCATTCTTTCTCCAGAAATGAGCTTGTTTCACCGCGCCAGTGGGTCCCGGGGACAATTACCACTCTATGCTGCTTCTGCTGCCGCCTGTTGCAGGCGGGCCCAAATTTCAGGAATCCAGTGCAGATGCTCCGGTTTCATGAGGACGGAGCGGAGACAGGTTACATCCTGCCCCGGATCGCGCCATTCTGCACCATGAAAATATCGCCCCGGAAGACGCGCGAGAGCAAGATGTAAATCGCTTTGGGCAGCAGTTTCGAAGATTTTATGCGCCCGCTGCGAGGATTCGGCGACGGTTGGCGCTCGGACGGCCCAAACCACGATGTCCAGTTCCGGCGTCGGGCCGGGGATGAAGTGGGGGTCGGCGGCGATGTGGCGATGGAGACGCAAGGCGGCTTCGCGTCCCTGTTCCAGCCCGCGGGCGAACGCGCCGCCCCGGATCAGGGGCAGAAGGCGCTGGGTGGCCCAGAGGGCGACGGCGGAAGCTCCGGCGCGGGAGCACTCCAGGCTGATCTCGCCGAGGTGGAGTTCGCTGGAGGTGAAATAGGTGTAGGGGGAGTCGTGCTTGTACCAGCGGCCCATGGCGGGATCGCGGAAGAGTACGCAACCGCAGCCGTAGGGCTGGAGCCCGTGCTTGTGCGGATCGACGACGATCGAGTCCGCCTCGCCGATGGCGGCGAAGGCGCGCTCGGCATCGGCGGCAAGTGTGGAGGCGAGGCGGAAGTAACCACCGTAGGCGGCATCGACGTGGAGGCGAAAGCCGTAGCGCTTCTTCAGTTCGAGAATGCGGTCGAGGGGATCGACGGTGCCGACCGCGGTGGTGCCGAGGGTCGCGACGACGGTGCCGACGTCGCCCAGGGCAAGAGCTGATTCGAGGGCGGC
>DATEPN010000533.1:0-4030 GCA_035273225.1 Acidobacteriaceae bacterium
TTACGGGCGTGACGCCTCCGGCGTCGCAGGGATAACAACGAATGGCCTGAAGCAGGGAATCAGCTTCAGGCGTTGCTGTGCCGGGCGAGCGCGCGAGTCGCATCCTGTTACGGCTTCTGGATGGCACCCTGCGCGAGCGCCCAGCTCACAAAGCCCGGCGGAGCGTTCTTCACTCCGGCGATGTTCGCCCCGCGGATGTTGGCGATGTGATCCCACGCGATGTCGCTGAGGTCTGCACCACGCAGGTCTGTATTGCCAAGATCGACGGAGCTGAGGCGTGAGCCGCGCAGATCGGCGTCGACGAAATCCGCGTCGCTGAGATCGGCGTTCGAGAAATCGACATTCTGCAGCGTGCTGTTGCGGAAATTGGCGCTTTGCAGATTGGCCCAGCTGAGATCGGCGTCGCTGATGTTGCAGTCGCGCACATCGGCGGCGTTGAAATTGGCCCGCGCGAGGCGCGCGTTCCGCAGCCGCACGCCCTGGAGGAATGCGGAGGAGACATCGACGCCGACCAGGGCGATGTGGTCGGCGTTCAGCGCCTGGAGCGCCTCGATGCGGCCGCCGCTGCCGCCCTTTCCCTGAGCGGTATTGATGACCTGCCAGGCCGCGTCGTGCCGCTGCTGGAGACGCGCTCCGGACTCAGCGAACCAGAAGATTACGCCGATCAGGACGGAGAAGCTCCCCAGGTACTCCAGCACTTCGAGGAAGCTCCAGTGGGCCAGCGCCCAGGCGAGCCATTGCCAGCACCAGTCAAAGGCGACCAGAGGCTGTAACCAGCGCTTGCGGATGCGCGCGCGCGTTTGGGCCCACGAGGCGGGTCGCGGGCGGATTCGTTGTGTCAGCATGCGTCCTCTGCCAGCCATTATGGCGGCGGGGCGCCGGTTCCGGACAGAATTCTCGGGGGATACGTCATGAGCAGCAGATGCCCGGCCCGCATCCAATAATCGATGAGAGATAAGGATCAGCTGGCTGGGCGCGGCCTGACGCGTCGTGAGCTTTTGAAATACGGAGCGGCGCTGGGAGGCGCGGAAGCGGCGGCCTCGCTGCTGGCCGGATGTGGGGTCATCGGGTCAAAGAACCTGCCCGGGGCCACGAGCGCGTGCTCCAGCGTCAACGCCATCGATCACGTGGTGATCGTGCTGCTGGAGAATCGCTCCTTCGATCACTACTTCGGCACGTATCCGGGCGTGCGCGGCTTCAATGACAAGAGCGCAGCGTTTCAGCAGCCGTATCCGGCCAACACGTCCAGTGCGCCGAGTGGCGTACTGCTGCCGTTTCACCTGGATTCGACCAAACTGAACGCGGCGTGCACGCACGACATCACCCACGACTGGATTCCGCAGCACCAGAGCTGGAACAACGGCGCCATGGATGGATTCATCACGTCACGCCTGGCGATTAACGCGAATGACGCCGTGCTGACGATGGGCTACTACACGCGGGCCGATCTGCCCTTCTACTACGCCCTGGCCGATGCGTTTACACTGTGCGACAACTACTGCTGCTCGGTCATCGGCCCAACCGATCCCAACCGCATCTACAGCATGGCCGCCTCCATCGATCCCGATGGCAAGAATGGCGGGCCGCTGCTGCAGACGCTGGTAGCGAACCGCTCGTCGTTCTTCGGCAAGCTCACCTATACGACGATGCCGGAGCAACTACAGGCGCGCGGCGTCTCGTGGAAGGTCTACACGTCGCCGGACCAGAACATCCTGAACCAGACCTTCTCCGATAACGTGCTGTCGTACTTCAGGAACTTTCAGGATTCGACATCGCCGCTGGCGAAGAACGCTTTCGGCCCGCAGTTTCCGACGGATTTCCTTGCGGACGCAGGATCCGGCAACCTGCCGCAGGTCTCGTGGATTATTCCGTCGGTCATCGACTCGGAGCATCCGCCATCACCGGCGCTCTTTGGAGAACTGACCATCTCGGGCATCGTTCAGGCGCTGATCGCCAACCCAACTGCCTGGGCAAAGACGGCTCTGTTTGTCACCTATGACGAGAACGGCGGCTTCTTCGACCACGTGCCGCCCGTGACGGCGCCTCCGGGCACCGCGGGCGAATACATCACCGCGCCGGCGCTGCCGGACCCCTCCGTCGAGGGAAACATCAGCGGCCCGATCGGGCTGGGGTTCCGGGTGCCGATGCTGGTGATCTCGCCCTTCAGCCGCGGCGGGTTTATCTGCTCCGATTTGTTCGACCACACGTCGCTGCTGCGGTTTCTCGAGACGCGCTTCGGGGCAGAGGTGCCGAATTTGTCCGCGTGGCGGAGGTCGACGGTCGGCGACCTGACCAGCGCGTTTAACTTCTCGAAGCCGGACACGTCCGCGCCGTCGCTGCCGGCCACGGCTCCTGCGCTTTCCTCGGTGATCTCATCGTGCGAGGCCAATTTGGCGGGATTCACGCAGTATCCGCTGCCCACGACGCAGACCATGCCCACGCAGGACGCGGGAACAGCGAAGCGGCCGAAGGCGACGTGCTGAGAGATGCAGCGTTAACCTGTACTGCGGCATGAGCGTGCGCTGGGAGGAATTCACCGACACAACGGATGCTCCGGTCCGCGGCTTTTTGCACCGGCCGGAACGCGACGGAGCCGACGGCCTGGTGCTGACGCACGGGGCAGGCGCGAATGCGCAGTCGCCGCTGCTTACCGCGGTGGCCGAAGCATTCTGCGCCGCGGGGCTGATGGTGCTGCGCTGCGATCTGCCATTCCGCCAGGCGCGTCCGCACGGACCACCGCCGCGGGGCAGCGCCGAGCGGGATCAGCAGGGGCTGCGCGCCGCCGTTGCCGCGGTGCGCCGTCAAACAACGGGCCGCATCTTCCTCGGCGGTCATTCGTATGGAGGCCGCCAGGCGTCCATGCTGGCGGCCGGCGAGCGGGATGTGGCAGAAGCGCTGCTTCTGCTCTCGTATCCGCTGCATGCGCCGCGACACTTCGACCAATTGCGCACCGCGCATTTCCCGCAGCTCAATACGCCGGGGCTGTTCATCCACGGCACGCGCGATCCGTTCGGCTCCATCGCAGAAATGGAGGCCGCGCTCGCGCTCATTCCCGCGCGCACTCAGTTGCACTCGGTCGAGGGCGCCGGCCACGAACTGCTCTCCCGGGCGAATCGCGAGTCTCTGCTGAGGACGATCGTTGAGGCGTTCGTGGAGCTCGTGCAGCGGCAGGGCTGAGGATTGCTCGTGATCCTCAGCGCGCCGGCTTGTGCGAGCTGAACGAGATGGGTCGGCCGATGAGGAGCATGTGGGCCAGGAACCCCTGGATGAGGCCGCGCAGCGGCTTCGTTGCGCCATTTGTGACGAAAAGCAGGCGGCAGGAGAGACCGGTTCGGTGCCCGTGCGGCTCGCCGGTCCTTTCATGGTGAAGAGTCGCCCGTTTATGCCGATAAACGTCTATGGAGAATCCTGTGGTGCTGTATGGAGCATTTTGCACAAGCACGCAGGAGGGCAGAGGCATGAAGAGTGCGAGCAGGGGCCAGCGGCATTCCGCCGGCAAGCGGGGGAAGGGTCGTCTGCGTCGCGCGGGGGTGGATCGCTTCGCACCCGGGAGTTTCCTGCCAGGACCCGAGATGCAGTATCAGCTGCTGTTCAGGAAGAATCCCATCCCGATGTGGGTGGTCGAACCGGCTTCGCTTCGCTTTCTGGCTATCAATGACGCGGCGATCCGCCAGTACGGCTACACGCGGGAGGAATTTCTGGCAATGACCCTGGCCGACATTCGCCGGCCGGAATATGTCGAGGATCTGCGCAACGTGCTTGCCGAACTGAAACCTGGATTGCAGCGGCGCGGAACCTGGATACATCGCCGGAAAGACGGATCGTCGATCGACGTGGAAATCGTCTGTCAGGATCTCGATTTTCAGGGCAGCAAGGCGCTTCTGGTCGCAGCGTATGACATCACCGCGCGCAACGAGGCGGAGAGGAAGGCTCGCCAGGCGCAGGAGGAATATCAGGCGATCTTCGATAATGCCGTCATCGGGATCTTTCGTGTCACGCCGGATGGGCGTCCGCTGAGAATTAATCGCAC
>DATEPN010000534.1:0-3471 GCA_035273225.1 Acidobacteriaceae bacterium
GAAAAGCCCCAGCGTGAGCTGAGGCGAGTGCTGTTGTTCTATGAACAAGCTGTTGCGTGATGATCCCAGCCGTCGAGCCTGCAGCGCAACAGTACGCAGGTCCCGTTACGGTCACAGCTGCAGATCCTGGACTACCGAGCGTTTACGTGCATCGCCATTCTTCAGTCTGGCGGTCTGCGGAGAATGCGGCGTTGCACTCGCTGCAGCGAATCCTGTGCCGCTAGTCAGCCGGAAGCTGCCCTGCCGTTGAGAGAACGAACCGAACAACGGGTGTGCGTCGGCCCGCGCGCCTGCTTCGCGGAATGCGCCCGTGCTGTTTCGATGAGCTGTTCTTTGCCATGGCCTGACGGAAAGCACTACCCCCGTGTGCTTTGCAGTGGTACGATTCCTCCCCTGGCGTATGCCAGCCGGAAGAAGGGGGGAGAAATATGCGTGTAAAGCTGGCGGTGGCAATGGCGGTCCTTCTCATCTCGATTCCGAGCGTTGCTCAGGTGCAGCCTCAAGCGCGCACCCGGATCCCGCTTCGGGTGCAGTTGAGCGCCGGCGCGGGAATGGACTACTGGTCCGGCGATTGGGGAGGGCAGATCGACAGGTGGGGACCCACCGCCTGGCTTACTGCAACGATGTGGCATTGCCTCGGATTCAATGTGGAGGGCCACTCCATGATTTTTGGCGGAAACAAGGTAGCTTCGCCTTACAAGCTCTTCATCGGTGAGGGCGGTCTGATGTGCACCACGGGCTACTGGGGCAGGTTTCCGCCTATTTCCAAAGGTGAACTCGGCTTGGCCAGCCTGTCGCAAGGCGATAATTTTGCAGGCCACCGTCATTCCACGTACTGGACCTGGTCTGTCGGAGGCGGCGTGGAATACCACACGGGAGGACATTGGTGGACGCGAGTGGAATATACCTTCGACAATATCCCGCACTTTCACAGTACCGCTAGCAACCTGAACCACACCCTGAATCCGCGAGGTATAGCCTTCGGCGAGACTTACCGTTTTGGCGAGTCGGGACCCGTTTCTGACAGGGTTCTCTGGAGTGCGACGGTTGGAGTAACCACAGAGCACAGAGCAAGCCAGAAGCGAAAAGCTCCGCGCGGACGCGGAGCTTTTTCTTTGGGACGTCGATTACTGCGGAGTCGCTGACAGGCCGGTGGGAGCGGCGGGAGGCGCGGGGGCAGCAGCGGTGTTCGGATTTTTCAGGAAGAAGTGGTAGCAGCCTTCGTTGACCTGGTCGGCGAAGTTGCCGCCGTAGGAGCCGACGGAGTTTTGAATGACCTTGAGGTCGAACGGGAAGCCCGCCTTCTTGAAGGCGTCGTACTGATTGGTCAGCTCGCGCATGGAGATGTTGGGATCTTCGCTGCCGTCCCACTCCTGGAAGGGCTCTTTGCGGGGCGCATGCTGGAAGAGGCTGTAGTTGGTCGGGTCGAGGATGGCCTGGTGGACGCAGGTGGCTCCCCAGAAATTGGCGTCGAAGAGGCCGAGCGCCAGAGCGTAGACGCCTCCGCTGGTTTCGCCGAAGAGGTAGACCCGCTGCGGATCGATGGGATGAATCTTGTTGACCTCCGCCACCACGGCATGAAGGTAGTTCGGCCCGTCCACGGTGGAGTTCCACATGGTGTTGCTCTGGCTCTCGGGAGCGATGACGATGAAGCCCTGGCGGGAGGCGAAGTCATGCCACATGCCGATGACATCGGTGGCCCAGCCTCCCTGCGCGTGCAGCAGCACCACGGCCGGGAGCGGTTTGGCCGCATCGGCGGAGGCGGGGATCTGGAAATAGTAGACCCGGTCTTTGCCGTCGAAATTGAAGGTATGGTGGTCGACCTTATCCTTTGATTTAGCAAAAGCGGGTAGGGCGGTCGTGCAGGAGAGGACGAGTGCAGTAAGCAGGAGGGTGGCGCGACGCATCAAGGGTCTCCGAAAAAGAACTGCGCAGGGTTTGCGGCCATTATCCATGCTGGCGCAGCGCAGCGTAAAGAGTACCGGAATGAGAGCGCGGGATGAAGGTGCCAGGTACAATCTCTGTACACTCTGAGGCAAGGCTGGGGATGGCGTGATCGGGAAGTTCTTTCGCAGGAACAAACCAACCGAGGGCAAGGAGCGGGCGACGGTGCTCACCGGCCCGCGTATTCCGCGGAACTCGAGCGCATGGCAGGCGCTGCAGAAATTTCTGCGCGACGAGCAGGGCTTGCGGGTGCTCGACATCGGGCCGACTTCCTCGCAGAACATCAATTTCCTGACGAACCTGGGCCACAGCGTGTACATGGCAGACCTCGTCCACGAAGCCATCAAAGGGGGCTGGCAGCTTCCTCCGAAGGAGCCCGGGGAGCCTGCGGGCTTCAACGTAGAGGGATTTTTCGAGCACAATGCAGCGTTTCAGCCGGGACGCGAGTTCGACGTGGTGCTGCTGTGGGCGACGCTCGACTATCTGCCGGATACTCTGGTGAAGCCGCTGATCAGCCGCCTGAAGGACGTGACGCGGCGCGGCGGCAAGGTGCTGGCGGCGTTTCACTCCAAGGCGCAGGGTCCGTGGACGGCGTACTGCCGGTATCACCTGACGGATCGCCCGGAGGTGGAGATGCAGGAGTCGGAGGCGTTCCCGATCCAGCGGGTCTATACGAATCGGCAGATCGAGAATTTGTTCGACGGATTCGCCAACAGCCGGTTCTTTCTCGCCAAGGACAACCTGTACGAGGTGCTGCTCACGCGCTAGCGTGGGTGGCCATGGCACTTTCGCGGGTAACTACCTATCGTAACCGGGTTCGTTACATAACTCCCCCGACACTGCCCAAAACGTAGCATTTCCAACCGGCGCCCTTATGGTTAAGGTTCTGGATTAGCTATGCCTGCCGATCGAGACGATTTCACCGGCAACCTGACTCTGGAGCTGCCCTACATTCAGCCGGCGGAGAAGCCTCGTCAGGTCGGGGGGCTGCGCGCCACCGGCTGGCCGCTGGCCTACCGGGATGCCGAGGAGCAATCCCGGTGGGCGGTTTCGCCGGAGCTGCCGCCGGAGATCGTCACGCTGACCGCGCTGTGGGAATTCTGCCGGATGCTGATGCTGGCGCCGGCGTTCACCCTGACGCTGATTCACCCGCACGTCCAGTTCACGGCCTGGTATTTCTGGCGGATCTACTTTGTGGCGTCGAACGGCGCGGTGACGACCTCGTGGATGACTGCGGTCAGCTTCCTCTACACGCCGATGATCGGGGTCTGCCTGTGGAACCCGGTTTTCTGGGCGCGGTGGCTGCTGGTCGGCACCTCGCTGTATTCGGCGCTGGCGCTGGGACGCTTCGTGTTCCTCTTCTCCAGCTATGCCCAGACGATGGGTAATGCCTCCTCGGCGGGGCTGGGATTTCTGCATAGCGCTGCTTTTGCGCTGATTGCATTGAACTTGATCATCGCCATCGGCATGGCGTTTGCGCCTGGCGTGGCCTACGCCTTCCGCCGGAAGGACTGACGGGCGGTTACT
>DATEPN010000535.1:0-2717 GCA_035273225.1 Acidobacteriaceae bacterium
GCAGCAGCGCTCCGGAGACGAAGAAATGCAGCGTGCGGGCGGACTGCCGGCCTCCGAGAGCATTCACGAAGAAGGGAAATGCCGAGTTGAAGGAGGGAGAGAGGGCGAGCCCGGTCCAGATGACCAGCGGGAAAAGGACAAGCAGGACTGCCAGATAAGCCGTCTTCTGCAGGGTGTTATAGCGGAGAGCGCCGGCTGGATCGGCGGGCGCGCGGCGCAGATGCTGGGCAATGGTGCGTCCGAAGGCGCGCCAGCTCCAGTCGTCGCTGCGCCCCAGCAGATTCCGCCGGAAGTGTCCGGTTCCCAGGCCGGCGACGAGGTAGACGAACCCGGTGATCACCAGCAGCCAGGCGGACTCAAAGTGGAGGTAGCGACTCCAGCCGTTCTGGTCGGGCATGACGTAGCCGTAGCCGGTGGGAACGGTGTCGCGCGATGAAGGGATATGGATGGTGAACAGCGGATGCATGTTCACGTTGCCGGTCTCTCCCCAATAGAAGCGCGGGTGCGAGACGACGATCTCCGTCCCAGTGATCAGCAGCGCCATGAACGCAATAAACGTGAGCCAGTGCGTGATGCGGACGAAGGCGGCGTGCCGCGGAGTCTCGGTTCTGGGAGGGGAGGCCAGGCTGGCCATCCCGGGAGCATAGCACACAGCGTCGAGTGCTTATTGCAAAACTTTATCGCGACTGCGGCTCCGGCCGGGATCGGCGCAATGGTTTTGTGCAGAGGCAAAAAGGGCCGCCCCATTGCGGGGCGGCCCGAAAACTGGCTGCGTGGCTGCTGCTTATTTCGAGGTGCTGAGGTTGGTCTGAAAGTTCGCCACTCCACCAAAGAAGATCTTGATGAGGTAGGTGTTGATTCCCGAGTCCGTCTGGAAGATCGTGCTGTACTGGCCGGTCGAGGGGTCATACTGCACGTTGGTGTTGCCGGCTCCGCACTTCGTGCCTGTGCAGCCGCCGTAGAAGGAATCCTGCAGCAGCGTGCCCGCACTGTTGTAAACCACGATGTGTACGCTGCTGTCGAACGGCACGACAGAACCGCTGCAGTCCCGCGGGATAATCTTAATCGGGGCCGCGGAACCGCCTTTGGGCCGGCTGCCACTCGCGAGAGGCGGCTGCAGTCCGGAGATGACGTAAACCAGGTTGACGTCAGCTTCGGCGGACCCGGTCGTGCAGGCGGTCGCGGCGTTGGCCACGAATTGATACGCGCCCACTTTGCTGGCCTGGTAGCTGCCGGACAAGTTGGCGCTTTGGGTGCCAATTCCGACGGAGGCCAGGGAGCCAGTGATGTCGGTGGTGTTAACGGAGGCGGTCAGGGATGTGATCGGGTTGCTTGTATCGCTGGCAGAGATATTGACGGCCATATTGGTGCCACCCGTGCAGAAGCTCTGGTTGCCATTCTTCGGGTTGGCAAATGAGACATTGAGTGTGTCATCCGGGTCACAGGTCTGCTTGGGCTGCACGACGGTGACCGTCAGATCCGTTCCGCCGCCGTAGCCCCAGCCGAATCCGTTCAGAACCTGGTTCAGGCCCTGCTGATCCGGATCGGAAGCATTCGCGTGCACGTGGAAGGTATAGATTCCTGCCGTGGCGTTCGACGCGTCAAAGTGCACGGAATAAGTTTGCGTCTGCCCGAAATCGCTGTACTGCTGTGGGTTGTTAGTGATGCTGGCGACGGGTGCGGTGAGGGTGCAGGTCGCGGTAGAACCGCTGCTGCCGTCGGGACAGGTGGAAGACCCGAGCGAGACGTCCGTATAGACGGACAGATCGCCGGGGAAGGTTGAATACGAGTTCAGGCAGGTCGGAGACGTCATGTTGACGCCCAAATCTACCGTGCCACTCACGTTGACCGAAGCCGATGCGCTTGTTGCAGCGCTCCAGGTGGCGTTATCGCTGCCACCGGTACAGTTGGAGCGATCGTTCTGCGCCCAGGCGGCGGTGCCAGCCAGCACCAGCGCCAGCGGAACTGCCAGGAATCTTGCTTTCATCGCGAAATCTCCAAACGTGAAATTGACGCTTAGACGATCGTCACGAATGCTCAGCAGGACATGAGCGCAATTCGCATTCGGGAAAGTAGGCCCGCAGCAGCTGTGCTGCTGTTGCTCTTCAGCGGATCGACTGAGTGTTGAACCAAACTTAATCCTGGCGACACAGATGCCCCATCCCTGCTTCGTAACTGACAGCGGGGTTTGTGGTACTTTCGAAGGCTTACCTCGACAGTTCTATGCGGGGATTACCCGTGTGCCAGTTACCGGCAAATCCAAGCCAACGCGACTGGCTCAGTTCGCGGGAAACACCGCAATTGTGCCTGTGACTGTGTCGAAATGAGCCAATCGACTGGTAACGCGGAGTAACCTCGCGGTCACCTGGCGCTGCAACGGACGGCCCCGATTCCCGTTGCCGACGCCTACCAAGTCTCGATCGCTGTTGTTTCCAGCGTGGCTGTGTACCGAGGCTTGGAAGTCAGGCTGGACCCGCTCGCTGCCTCCCTTGTGCTGCTGCTGGCGTTCCCAGATCGGGTTGCGCAGCCGGGACGTCGAATGGTCCGCAGTTGTGCCAGAATCGGGTTGACAGAAGAGGCTCACGACATTAGGGTTGCTCCACATCTCCGGAGAGGGATGCAAGTTCCCCTTACCCGCCGGGTCGACCCCGGAATCGGCGGGAGCTTTTTCCCGATCCGCCAACAGGTCGACAGACCTGAGCCTTGTGAAAGGGGCC
>DATEPN010000536.1:0-5070 GCA_035273225.1 Acidobacteriaceae bacterium
TTCTGATTCTGGTTCCCCTGTGTGGTGAAAATCAGAATTTATCGTGGAGAGGATCGGCTGAAAAGTGAAAACGCCACCGAGCTTCCGGTGGCGTTTGTCTCGGTATTTGGATCGCTAGCCTACGATGCCATGCGGCGAGTACTTGCGTCGGGACGATAGTAGTTGCGCATACGGCCGTAGACCTCAACCCGGCTGCCTTCGCAGACGTCGCCAGTCGTCTCGAGGTTCTCGAAACGGACGCGCCCGCGGTTGCGCTCGATGATGCCCTCCGCCAGCGCCGCGCGCGTGCCGGGCGCCACCGAGATCACGGCGCCACCGCGGCGCAGGCGGCCGCTGAGGGTGCGCGCATCGCGGGCTGTGAGGCCCATGCCGACGAATGAGTTCTCAAAGGAAGTTTCCGAGTAGTCGTAATCCGGGAAGAGATGTCCCTCGCCGGTTCCGAAATCCCTGCTCGGATCTCGCTTCGCATTGGGGTCCTGCCGGTGCTCACCGAAGACCCGGTGCAGACGCTCGCGCCGGCTCTCGTCGTCGGCATCCATCGTGGTCGGGGTCGGCGTCCTGCCGGCGGGAGCGGGCGACATCGGCCTTGCGCCGGTATCCCCCTCAAGGGTGCTGGGCAGATCATGAGGCAGCTCGTGACGCAGCGTGGATGGAATTTCGCTGCCCGGAGGTTCCGCGGGGCGCGAGGGTGCCGGGAAGGCATTGCCCGACCCGGGAGCGAGCCCTGCGGGCGTAACCGCTTCATCGTGCGAGCCAGCACCGCCAATCGAGCCCGACACTTCGGGGTTCTCGGGCGTGCCGCCACGCACCCGGCCGCCGCCAAAGGCTCCCGTGGAGGCCGAGCGGAAGGCCGCCCCAATCTCCGACGTCTGAAAGCCCTCATCGATCAGTTCGCTGATCGCGCGGGACGCGTCCTCACTATTCGCAAAGTAACCCACGACAATGCGGTCTTCCATGTTACTGCTGCCAGTTTCTAACGCCATAAATTCCTCTCTTCCCTGCGTGAGGGGTCCTCGGAACCCCTGAGGTGGGATGCGCACGGAAGCCTCATTTCTGCCTGGGTTTCGCGAGGGCCGTAAGGGACGAGGAAGTTTCCCCGGCCGGGGAAGCTCTCCTATATACTGGCGACAACCGAGCCGGAGAGATGGCCGAGTGGCTGAAGGCGGCGGTTTGCTAAACCGTTATAGGGTTGAAAAGCTCTATCGAGGGTTCGAATCCCTCTCTCTCCGCCAGATTTCCCCGCCCATTCGAAGCAGGAATGCAGTCGCGCTCGCGCAGCGCGAATTACCCCCGACCTGAAGAACAATTGGATATTGCAGCTTCGCATTGTGCGGATGCCGCTCGGGCCATGCACGACGTGAAACAAGTGCGCCTGTGCTAACCTGGAGACTGAGTGAGCTCGTAGCTCAGTTGGTAGAGCAACGCCCTTTTAAGGCGTGGGTCCTGGGTTCGAATCCCAGCGGGCTCACCACTCACAAGAGAATTACTCTCTTTTGCCCCGCTTCCACTGAACAAGACAATAGTGTCTCTCCCCCATCGTTCGTCGACAGGTAAGCGGAGCGGAAACCGCATCGCTTGCTGGACAGCGCCCAGGAAGTCGCGCAGGTCCTTGCCGCTCAGCGCGTTAGCTCCTTCCGGCGGCAGATTTTGCATGAATATTCGCTGTCCTTTCACAGAATATTCACGGACGGCTGAGAGCATCACTCCTGGTTCCATGAAACATCCTGCGGGTCCTTTTGCCATTGGCGCTCGGGTCGCTTCGTGTTGACGCCGATACTTGCCCCCAGCCGTTATCGGTTCCTGAGCGCAATCCATTCAGGGTCATTTCATTGTCTTAACCAGGGAGAGCCGAATGAAGAACAGGAGTTTGCGAGCGTTGTCACTCGTCTTGGCCGTTGCTGTTCCAGGCGCGTATGCACAGAGTGCCGGCGACTCGCCGAACGCGAAGCATAAGAGTGCCCGGACGGTTCACCATGCACGCCCCGTTGAGCACAAGCCGAGTATTCAGTCGCAGATCGAGGAACTCCGGCACGAAATGGAGTCGCAGCGCGGGCAAATCGATTCGCTGAAGCAGCAGCTTTCCGACCGCGATGCGCAGCTGCAGCAGGCGCAACAGGCCGCTCAGCAGGCACAGCAGGCCGCCCAGGCGGCACAGCAATCCGCCAATGAGCAGCAGCAGACCCTCTCGTCCAACAAGGAGGCCGTCTCCAACCTGCAGACTTCGGTCAATGACCTGAAGACGACGAACACAGAGCTGGCCACATCCGTCAAAAAACAGACGGACGAAGTGAAGAAGGCGATGGAGAGCCCCGATGCGCTGCACTTCAAAGGCATCACGCTCTCGCCGACCGGCAGTTTCCTCGCGGCCGAAACGGTGTGGCGGCAGGGCGCGACGGGCGGCGATATCAATACGGCGTTTACCGGCGTCCCGCTCAACAATTCCACGAATGCGCAGCTCAGCGAGTTTTTCGGCAGCGCTCGTCAGTCGCGCGCCGCTCTGAAGGCGACCGGCAAATTGGCTAACGTGACCTTCACCGGCTATTACGAGGCAGACTGGCTCAGCGCCGGCATCACCTCCAACAACAACCAATCGAACAGCTACACGATGCGCCAGCGCCAGCTGTGGGCTGATGCGCTGGTTGGCAATGGCTGGGACTTCTCCGGCGGCCAGGGCTGGTCGCTGGTGACGGAAACGACCCAGGGGGAAACGCGCGGGACAGAAGTTCTTCCGGGCACCGTCGACTCGCAGTACACCGCGGGCTTTGTCTGGGGACGCCAGGAAAGTTTCCGCGTGACGAAGGACTTCGCTCACAAGCTCTGGGTCGGCGCCTCGCTCGAAAATGCCGAGACGCTGAACCCGGCGGGCAGCAGCCTGCCTACGAACCTGCTGATCGGATCGGCCGGGACGGGTGGCGGTCTATATAACTCCACAGCGAACTACTCGTTCAACTACACTCCGGATTTCATAGCGAAGGTTGTGTTGCAGCCGGGCTGGGGCCATTGGGAAATCTTTGGCGTGGAGCGGAATTTCCGCGACCGCATTTATCCCACGTCGGGCTCGTCGGCGGGCGCGTACAACGACAAGGCTCCTGGCGCCGGCATCGGCGGCGGATTCCGCGTGCCCATCGCCGGCAACAAGGTCACCGTGGGTCTGAAGGGGCTCTACGGCAAAGGGGTGGGCCGCTACGGCTCTTCAACCATTGCCGATGTCACGCTGCGCCCGGACGGCACCATCCAGCCGCTGAAGGCCTTCTCGGCCCTGAGCACGCTGGAGTTCAACCCCATGGGCAGGCTGAATGTTTACTTCAACTACGGCGGCGATTACGTCTACCGCAACTACTACGGCAAAGAAGGCTACGGATCGCCTCTGACCAACATGTCCGGGTGCACGGTCGAGCCGACTCCGGGCACTGGAGCGGTGAACGGCGGCAACGGGTTCTCGCCGTCCAATCCGGCGAACTGCGGCAACCAGAACAAGGATGTGCAGGAATTCACGGCCGGCGACTGGTTCTACTTCTACAAGGGACCGAAGGGTGGCCTCCGCTTCGGCCTGCAGTACGCGCGCTTCCAGCGCGACCTGTGGTCCGGTGCGGGCGGCGCAACCAATCCGGGCGGCGGCGCGAGGGGCGTGGACAACATGTTCTGGACCTCCTGGCGCTATTACCTGCCGTAAACAAGCGAACAGAACTCGGAAGCAGAAAGGACCCGCGGCAGCGGGTCCTTTCTATTGCGCACGGCATTCGGGTTAAGGCGCCGACAGTCTCACTGCCCCACCTGATAATGCAGCGACGCCAGCGCAGTTTCGTACGAATACCGTGCATTGCTCTCGGCAATCTGCGCCTCGGTCTGCCCCAGTTGCGCCTGCGTCAGCTCCACGATGCTGCTCAGTCCTAGCTGGTACCGCTTCTGTGAGAGCTGCAGCGCCAGATTCGCCTGGTCGAGCATCTGCTGCGTGACACCAATGCGCTGGAAGGCATTCTGCGCGTTCAGCACGGCCGTGCGCACATCGCGCGCAATGCTGTCCCGCAGCGTGCGCACCTGCTGCTGCGCTGCGCTGGCGCGCAATTTCGCCTGCTGCTCGCGGGCATTAAAGAGAAACCCGTTGAAGATCGGGATTCTGATGTTCGCTCCCGCCGCCCCATACCAGTTGGACTGGATCTGATCGGCGCGCACCGGCGTTCCGCCCACCGCACCCATTGCGGAGATCGTCGGCATCCAGAGGTCGCGCTCAGCTTTGGCGTATTGCTTCGCCGCGGTCGCATTGTCGTTCTGCGCGGCGAGATCGGGGCGCGCTGAGAAAGCCTGCTGCACCAGCGGCTCGGCATCCTGCGGCGGAGGCTCAGGTTTGACCGGCGTCTGATCCACGAGCGTATATTGCGCATTCGTCTCGTACCCCAGCACCGCGTTCAGAGCGGCCATCGCAGTCTGCACCTGGTTCCGGGCGTCCAGCAGCAACAGCTGCGCCTGGGAGAGCTGCACCTGGGCGAAGCTCGAATCCAGGTCAGAGCGCAGCTTCGATTTGGCCAGCGCACCCACCTGATTGGCCGTCGCCTGGCGCTCGTTCACCGTCTGCTGCGCCACCTGCATAACCGACTGCGCCGTGAGCGCCTGGTAAAACGCCTGATCCACGGCCAGCCGGATGTCTTCTTCGGTAGCACGCTGGTTTTCCAGCTGGGCCTGCGCCGTGGATTTGGAGCTGAGGACGAGGTTATGGGTCCGGCCGAAATCCGTGATGAGCTGACTGACGGTTAAGCCGCCGGCAGCGCGTTCGTAGATAGAAGGATTGTTCAGCACGCCGGCCGTGATGCGCGTGTTCTGGTGTGCATCGACGGCCGTCAGGTCGCCGGTGACGGTGGGCATCCAGCCGGAGCGCGTTTCGCGCACCACCTGCGCCTGCGCCAGAGCGACCAGCCGTGCCACGCTGATGGTGGGGTTGTTCTGGATAGCGATGCGTTCGGCATCAGCCAGCGTAAGGCTGGCGGGTGGTTGCTGCGCGGGCGCACCAGGTTGCGGTGCCGGCGCAGCAGATTGTGGCAGTGGCGCAGAAGGTTGCGGCGTGGACGCAACAGA
>DATEPN010000537.1:0-3814 GCA_035273225.1 Acidobacteriaceae bacterium
CCGATCCTCCGGAGTCCACCAGTTCTTCACGTTGCCGTGCCCGTCGTACTTGCTCCCTTCGTCGTCGAAGCCGTGCGTCATCTCGTGGCCGATGACCACCCCGATGCCGCCGAAGTTCACCGCCGGATCCTTGCTGAAGTCGTAGAACGGCGGCTGCAGAATCCCGGCCGGGAAGTTGATATCGTTCATCGGCGGATCGTAGTAGGCATTGACGGTGGGCGGCGTCATGCCCCACTCCTTCTCGTCCACCGGCTTGCCGACTTTGTTCAGCTCGTAATTCAGATCATAGCGATCCGCGGATTCCAGGTCCGCGATGAAATTCGTCCGTGTCACATGCACCGCGGAGTAGTCGCGCCACTTCTCCGGATAGCCGATCTTCTGGCGGAACTCGTCCAGCTTTTCTTCGGCCTGTTTCTTCGTCTCGTCCGTCATCCACGGCAGTGACTGAATATCCTGGGCCAGCGCCTTCTTCAGCGCGGCGACCAGCTGCTCCATCGATTCCTTGTTCTGCGGCGGGAAGTTCTCCTTCACCCAGTCCTGGCCGACGGCTTCGCCGAGGGCGCGGTCTGTGATCTGGGTGCAGCGCTTCCAGCGCGGCGTCTGCTCCGCCTGGCCCTGCAGGGTCTTCTGGAAGAACTCGAAGCTGGCGTTCTCATACGGCTGCGACAGCCACGGCGCCGCGCCATTGATCACGTGGAAGCGTAGGTAAGCCTTCAGTGCGTCGAGGCTCTGCTCGGACAGCACCTGGTTCTGCGCCTTGAAGAAGTCCGGCTGGCCCACGTTCAGCGTATCGACCTTCGGCGCGTGGATGCCGGTCAGGTAGGCGTTCCAGTCGAAGTCCGGCTCAAGCTGCTGCAATTCGGTCAGAGTCATGATGTGGTAGCGCTTGTCCGGGTCGCGCAGCTCCACCCGCGGCAGCGCCGGCTTGGCCAGCGCCGTCTCGATGCCGATGATCTCGCCCGCATCCTTCTGCGCCTGCTCGTCGGACTCGCCGGTCAGCGTCAGCACCTTCACGATGTAGTCGTGATATTGCGTGCGGATCTGCTGCATGTGCGGGTTGTCTTCGAGGTAGTAGTCGCGATCGGGCAGCGTGAGCCCACCCTGGCCGACGCCTTCAATCTGCTTCGTCGAGTCCTTCTGATCCTGCTCAACGCGGAAGCGGAAAAAGGTCGGCGTGCCGTTCTCCGCCTCGAGCCACGCAATCGTCGCAGCCAGCTGCTTCTTGTCGTTCAGCGCATCGATCCGCTGCAACACCGGCTGGATCGGCTTGTTGCCCAGTGCGTTCGCCTGGTCCGTGTTCATGCAGGCCGCGAAGAAGTCGCCGTACTTGCGCTGCAGCGCGCTCTTCGGCGAATCGGCGGCGCGCTTCAGGTCGACGTAGAGCAGGTAACGGTTGCGCTCCGACAGCTCGTTGAAGCGTCCCCACCGCGACTGATCGCTCGGGATGGGATTCGCCTTGCGCCAGTTCCCGCAGGCGTACTCGTAGAAATCGACGCACGGATCGGCCGTCTTGTCGATCGCGCTCAGGTCGAAGCTGCGCGGGGCTTTGGGCTCGGTGGGTGTTTGCGAGGTGCTGGTGTCACTGGCGAATGTGGCTTGTTGGGCAGGAAGAGCGGAGGCGCACAGCAACAGGGCTGTCGCCATCCAGGCAGAGCGGACGACGCGCATGAGAATCCCTCAGGAACCGGACCATCCGGTGGAGTGCAGACCAGAAAACTCCTGGTTTACGACCTGAAACGATATCACGCGGCTACAGATACTCGCATTTCACACGGAATGGGCAGGGTTCAAAGGCACCCGCCCCACATATCGAACTCAGAAGATCTTCACGTGAATCGAGCCGCTCAGATACTTCTTCGGATTGGTGCGAATGCCCACGACCAGTTCGTTCGAGTTCCGCATCAGCTCGTCCATGTGGTCGTAGAGCTTGCGGTCCTTGATCAGCGCGCCGGCCGTGCCCTGGCCGCTGTCGATCTGGTTCAGGATCGAATCGAGCCGCGTGACCGTATCGTTCAGCTTGCGCGCGAACGCCGGGTCTTTCGCCAGAATGCCGAGCGAGCCTTTGCCGGAATTGATGTCCTTCGTGATCTGATTGATGTTCTTCGTCGACTCGTTCAGGTTGTTGTACAGGGTGTCGTCCTTGATCAGCTTGCCCAGCGAACCCTTCCCCGCGTTCAGCGAGTTGGCGATGTCGCTCAGCCCCTGGCTCGCCTGCTTCAGGTTGTTGTACATCGTGTCGTCGGTGACCAGCTTGCCGATCGATCCTTTGCCGCTGCTGATGCTGTTGATCAGTCCCTGCAGCTCATCAATCGTGGCAATCGCTCTGTTATAGAGACCGCGGTCGTTGATCAGCGCTCCAATGGATCCTTTGTTCGTGCTCAGCGCATCGGCGATCTTGTTCACCTTGTCCAGGATCGTATCGAGCCGCTGGATGGTGCCCTGGCTGGCCTGAATCACATCCTGCAGGTTCGGCGTCTCCGTCGTGCCGATCTCCGCATTGTTCTGCACGGGCGGCCCGGTGGCGGAGCGGCTGTCGATGTCGACGACGGTGTCGCCCAGCACCCCGACTGTCTCCAGGCTGCTCTTCGAATCGGAGTGGATCTGGCTCTGCCAGCCCTTGCTCACCCGCATGACCACCTCGACCGGCGTGAGCCGCCGCGACGGATCGATGATGATGTTCTTCACCGAACCGATGGTGACGCCCTGCAGATTCACCGGCGCGCCCACCTTCAGCCCCGCGGAATTTTCGAAGTATGACCGAATCGTCAGATGCCCGGAGAAGAACCCGCCGGCGCTGTTCGACATGAGGAAGATCAATGCCACCAGCGCGCACAGTGCAACGATCACCAGAACGCCAACCTTCAGTTGTGACCATCGCACTTCGCTTTGTGGCGGCACAGTTCCCTCGTCAATCCGGGTTCGAAAACGCGCCCCATTGCGGCGCGGAGGAGTGTTGTGAACGCAAAACGATGCTGCGCAGAGGATATCAAACCCACTGCATAGCCCCGCGGCTTTAGATTACTTTCGTCTTTGCTTCGATGACGGACCGCGGCATCGCGTTGCAGAAAGGGAACTCGGCCACTTATCTTCCGCCCATGCTTCCGGCTGAAGACCCGCGGGGAGAGTAGCTCGCGCTGGCCTTGGTTCGATCGTTGACGACCGTGATGGTGCCATTCGCATCCGCGGTCACGTGAATGCCGTACCCGCTGTCCGGCCCCTGCACATTCGCAATAAATTTCTCCGGAGGATTATCCGCCCCGGCTTCGTCGGAATAGTGCAGCTGGTACTCCGCTTCGAGCCCCGGGATCGCGCGAATCCTCTCCACCGTCGGCTTCGATCCGCCTTTCTTCTCCCCGTTGTCCATGATGGCGACGCGCGGGTGCACCGCATCGACCAGCGCCGGGCTCGAGCTCTGGTACCACCCGTGATGCGAGACAATTAACAGATCGACGTGTCCGATCACGTTCTTCGGGCAGAGCAGATCCATCTCCTTGTCCCACGTCAGGTCGCCGAGGTCGAGAATGCGCAGCTTGCCGAAGGTGATCTCGACGCCCACCGAGCGCGCATTTTCGGTCTGATCGGCCGGGCGCTTCTCCGACTGCGTGCAGTACGAATTCGTCTCGCCGCCACCGGGCAGCGGTGTCTTGATCAGATCGCCGTCGGCGGAGATGAGCTTGATGTGCATGCCGGGAATGGGCAGCACGTCTCCGGCATGCGCCACGATGTGGTGATACTTCCCGCTCGCGAGCACCTTCTGGTAGGCGGCATACGCGGCAGCGGTCGCCTTGTCGCCCGGCTCGCGCAGCGGTCCGTG
>DATEPN010000538.1:0-3782 GCA_035273225.1 Acidobacteriaceae bacterium
CCGCAACCTGCCGCAGTTGCTGGACGACTTCGCCGCCCGCCGCACAGCGAACCTCGAAGAACTGCGCAGCTGGAAGTTATGCGTGGCGGACCTCGAGAAGCGCGGCCGCCATCCCGCACTGGGGCCGGTGACCCTTTCGGAATTGCTGGCCACCTGGGCCGCTCACGACCTGAATCACCTGCATCAGATGGCCCGCGTCATGGCCTCGCAATACCAATACGCCGTCGGCCCCTTCCGCGCCTACATGGGCGTGATGCAGTGCAACGCGCACGGGGCGTAGAGCCAGCGTGTAGCGTATAGCGTGCAGCGTACAGTGGGACCATCTGCCCGCGCCCGGATTCAAACTGTGAATGCGGTGTCAACGCACTCGCCTAGACGCTAAACGCTATCGCTATCCGCTATCCGCTATCCGCTAAACGCTATCCCCTATCCGCTAGTCTTTCGCATCCGGAAACACATCCTTCAGCGGCGCCTCCTGCTGCTGGCGCAGCTCCGGATGCGGCAGCGGTTTGCGCGGTAGCATCTGGTCGCGCATCGCGGCGTTGTAGACGAAGATCGCCTCCACCACCGCCGCCTCTTTCAGATCCGACGGCTGCAGTTCCTCGTACACATCCATATTGCTGTGGTGCGTCCGCGTCTCGTAGTCGAGCGGATCCTGGATGAACTGGAACCCCGGAATCCCGACAGCGTCGAACGACAGGTGATCGGTGCCGCCGGTGTTGCGCATCGTCAGCGTCGTCACGCCGAGGTCCTTCAGCGGCGCGATCCACTGCGCGAAGATCGGCGCGACGGCTGCGTTCTCCTGCAGATAGACGCCGCGGATCCGCCCCGAACCGTTATCCACGTTGAAGTAGCCGGAGACAAGCCGCTGCTCGGGCTTCAGCTGCAGCGGACCAGCGGCGCGCCGCAGAAAGTCCGGCAGCTGCATCTGATCGGGCGCGGTCGAGAGCGGCGCAGATCCGAAGTGATCCCGTGCGTATCCGCGCGAGCCGAAGATCCCCTCCTCCTCGCCGCTCCACAGCGCGACGCGTATCGTCCGCCGCGGCTGCACGTGCAGCGCGGTCAGGATGCGCATCACCTCCATCGCGACCACCGAGCCTGCGCCGTTGTCGGTCGCCCCAGTGCCGGCGATCCAGCTGTCGAGGTGACCGCCGACCATCACCACCTGATCCTTCAGCTTCGGATCGGTGCCGGGAATCTCGGCCACCGTGTCGTAGCCATGCTCGTGGTCGCCGGTGAATTTCGTCTCCACGTCCATCTGAATCTGCACCGGCACATGCGCTTCGAGCAGGCGGTAGACGCGGCCGTAATTCTGAATGGCGGTGACCACCACCGGCACCTTCACCTCATGTCCGCGGATGTACGGCGTGCGGCCCAGCGCCGCGCCGTTGTCGTCGAAAAAGGTGCCGCCCGATCCGCCGCCCTCGCGCCCGTCCCGGCTCGGCACGATGACGCCCGCAACCTTCTCATCGGCCAGGAACTGCGCAATCTTGTCCACCATGCGCATCCGCTGCAGGTAGGCGCGCAGCCGCTCCGGCGAAATGCCGCCGCGGTTGCTGATCTCATACTTTGCCAGCTCTTCCAGTTCCTGATCCGTCAGACGCGTGAACAGCGGCTTCTCGACCGGCGGAACCGGCCGCATCGCCCCCAGCAGAACAATCTTGCCCGCCAGCTTGCCCCGATAGTTGTCAAAGTCCTTCTCATCCTGGATCGTGACGTGGACCGCATCGCCCGTCACCGGACCATTCGTTGCCGGCGACCACGGCGTCGCCTGCGCGATGAAGACCGCCGTATCCGGCGACGTCATGCGCACCCACGTGTTGATCTGCTGCCAGCCCATGCCGAACTCGCCCCAGTCCTCGAGGTGCGCGTTGGCGCAGCCCATCGCGGTGAACTGATCCCGGGTCCACGCGTTCGCCTTCGCCATGTTCGGCGAGCCGGTCAGGCGCGGGCCGATGTCGTCGGTCAGCGCCGAAGCGTACTCCATGATGTGCGAGTGCTGCAGACCCTCCTCGCGGATCCGGTTGTACATATTCAGGTCGAGCTTCTCGACCGCAGGCTGCGGCTCGTCCCACGGATCAACCGCCGGGGCGGCAGCCGGAGCCGGCGCCGGTTTCTTCTTCTGTGCAGCGAACAGAGGCAAACAGCCGATCAGCAGCAGAGCAGGCAAACAGCGGCGTCTTACGACCACGGTATCCTCCGGATTCAAAAGAACCGGCAGAATAGCACGCGATTGCGCTGGGTGGGTGCCGGATCGGCCCTCAGGCCTGCTTCCGGAACCACTGGGAGGCTCCGGGGCCGAACGCCATGCAGAGTCCGATGGCGATGTTCACCGCCACCAACATGTACGTTCCCTCTTTCATGAACTCCAGTCTCGCCGCTCCCAGAGGGTTGCCGGCGAGCCGTCCGCTGACGGTGGAGTACACCACGAGAAAGCGCACCAGCCGCAGCACCGAGTAAACAGAGCTGGCGATGAGAATTCTGCGGCCCCAGCCGATCCGGAAGAACAGGGCCAGCCCAATCGCCAATCCATAAATGCAGGAAATCAGGGCGAGCGGGCTGACCCCCATCATCCCATTCGAGACGATAAAGAATACTTGCCACAGCGCGCGCGAAGATAACTCCGCACCGGGGTGGGCTGTAAACAGGCCAAACATCCCGCCCACGATAATCGCCCGGCAGAATTCATAAATCGCGATCAGCATCACGACGCCGGGTATCCCCGTCTCAGTCGGGAGCGCTTCTTCCACACTCGCCGCTGCGGCCCGCGCGCCGGACCTCAGCCCATCCGGGCGTCCGTACGTCTCTGCGCGTGAGCTGGACTTGCCCAGCTGCAGGCTGCTGCTGATGAAGGCATCGCGATCGTTGGCCATTGGTCCGACAACTATAGCCGGAAATCGCCGAGGACCAGGGACATCTTTCGTAAGTTACTGGGAGGTAGAACCGGCGTGGATACGGCGAAAGCGGCTTACTTCTTCTTCTCAAACCAGCTGTTCGCTCCCGGGGCATAGCGAAGAGCGATCACGATAGTCGTGTTCACGCAGGCCAGCAGGAAGGTCCCTTCCCAGAAGAATTCCGTATCGGCCAGCCAGTGGGGCGGCAGGTCCATCGGAATGAAAGAAAACGGCTTGATGTATTGCGACAGCCGAATCACCGTCAGGACCGATGTGATCATCAGCAGTTTCCGCGCCCAGCGTCCCCGCGCCAGCAGGCCGAAACCGACGATCAGGGTATACAGGATGCTCACCAGCGTTAGAGACGAGACGCTCGCATCTCCATTCGACATGAAGAAGAACAGCTGAAAGATGTTCGGCGATGCCCATTCCGCATGTGGATGGTGCAGCGACAGGCTGCCCGTCACGACGAGACAGATGGCCCGGACGAACTCAAAACCGGCCACCAGCAGGATCATCTCCGGGTAGTCGACGGGCTCCCGCTCGACGACCTCCTCATCGACGCGAGGCTTCCTCCCGAACGTGGTGCGCAGCCGGTCTTCCTGCCCCCACGCATCAGCCCGTGAGGGAGCGGATTCCGGCAGGCTCAGCCCGGGGTTGATTTTTGTCCGATCGAAGCTCACAAGGGACCACTGTACCGTGGTCCGGGTCACGTGCCAACAGATTACTTTGGTCAGCCGACGGGGGAGTAACCGCCCGTCAGTCCTTCCGGCGGAAGGCGTAGGCCACGCCAGGCGCAAACGCCATGCCGATGGCGATGATCAAGTTCAATGCAATCAGCGCAAAAGCAGCGCTATGCAGAAATCCCAGCCCCGCCGAGGAGGCATT
>DATEPN010000539.1:0-6079 GCA_035273225.1 Acidobacteriaceae bacterium
GTCGTTCCATCGAGCGACATGCCGGAGTTGATTCCGTTATACAGCGCGCGCTCGATGACGTCGGCAAACTTGGCCTCACCACTCGCGGCCAGCATGCGCCAGTTCCACATCATGTTGCCGATAGCCGCGCAGCTCTCGCCATAGGCGCGGGCGTTGGGCAGTTCATACGCATCGCCGAACGCTTCGCCCGCCTCGCGCGCTCCCACGCCGCCGGTGATATAGAGCTGATGCTGCGACAAATCATCCCAGAGGCTGTTAAGGGTCTTGAGGTACTCGGGATCGCCAGTTTCGAGGTAGTAGTCGGTTGCGCCGCAGCACGCGTACATCGCGCGCACGGCGTGGCCCTCGAGTTTGGTGCGCGAGGTGAAGGGAATCCCGCAGAACATGTACGTGATCTGGCGATCGGTAAGTGGAACGCGGCTGTCGCCGTGCAGGATGTATCCCGCCAGATCAAGGTAGCGTCGATTGCCCGTCGTGCGGTACAGCTCGATCAAAGACATCTCGATCTCAGGATGGCCGGCAACGATCGGATTCTTCGGGGCAGGGCCGTAGTTCGGTAGCAGGAAGTTGTCGACGTAGCGAATGCCGGCATCCAGCAGCGTCGCATCTCCCGTGGCACGATACCAGGCGATAGCACCCTGAAGCATGTGCCCGAGGCAGTAGGTTTCGTGTCCGGTGGTTTGCGTCGCCGGCAGCATGCGCAGGCTGCGGCGGTCGTCCTGGTAATAGGTGTCCAGATAACCACTGGGCTCCTGCGCGGCGACTACCTGGCGGATCATCGTCTCGCCGGTGCGATGCAGATCCGGCAGGTCCCCGGACTGGAGCGCGAAGCCAACCGCTTCGAGCCATTTGTAGATGTCGGAATCCGAGTAGACCGGGCCTTTTTGCGCGGCGCTCGATTTGCCTTCGAGGCGGAGGAAGTTGTCCATCCGGCCGTGCTCGATCAACTCGTCGTGCATGCTGGGTATGCTGGAGTCGACGTTGGTCTTTCTCCGCTTGCTCCAGAATCCCCCGCGGATGGTCACGGCAGAAACCGGAACGGTCTTCAGGCGCGCATGGGGTGAGTTCGAAAGATCCAGTACCCCGGCCTTCTTCCAGTCTTCCGTGGGCCGGGTCGTCGCGTCGGTGCCGAGCATCGACAGAATGCCGCTTGAGCCTTGAACCACGGACGCGCTGGCAGCGGGAACGAGAGAAGCCGCTGAGGCGGCGAGGAAACTGCGACGCGTGATCGAATTCTTCATTGTCAACCTCGGGATGCCGGACGGGTCCGTTCTAGATTCACCAGCAGGGCTGTGTCAAGAGAACGTTTCCCCGCCGCACGGGAGTAGTATGCAACCAGAAACGGCATTCTATTGTGTTGGACTGGAGAATCCATCAAATTGTACGCAACTGGGGCGCGCGCCGGACCCGCGTGACGTTAGCGGTGTTATTGCTGAGTTCCACTGTATTGGCACAGACGCCGCCCGACGCGGCGCACTTAGCGACTGCGGCGCTGCGGAGCGGAGACTTTGACACGGCCCTTAGTCTGCTGCGGCCTGCAATTGAGCAGTCGCCCAGAAATCCCCAACTGCGGATGCTGGAGGGCCTTGCCGAATCCGGCAAAGGCAATCGCACATCGGCGCTGGCGTCATACGAAGCGGCACTCCGGATCTCTCCTGACTACCTGCCCGCCCTGGAAGGCGCCGCTCAGCTGCAATTTGAAGACGGCAATCCTGCTGCGGCTCCGCTCCTCGAGCATGTTCTGCGCTTGCGCCCCGATGACGTGACGAGTCATGCGATGCTGGCGGTGCTCGACTTCAAGCGCGGAGATTGCGCCGGAGCTGTACAGCATTTCGCCGCGAGCGAACCAGCGCTGGCCTCGCAGCCGGGCGCGCTGCAGGAGTACGGTTTCTGCCTCATGAAAGTGAAGCAAAGGGCAAAGGCTGTGCAGGTGTTTGCCGCGTTGCTGGATGCGAATCCGAACGATGCTCGCGCCCGCCGGGCTTTGGCGGCCGCTCAGCTCAGCGCGGATCAGCTACAGCCTGCACTGGCGACCTTACAACCATTGCTCGAATCCTCACCGGATGCAGACACCATGCAGCTTGCGTCAGCGGTGTACGAAGCCAATCATGACACGCCGAATGCGGTGAAAGTCCTGCGCGAGGCGATCGTGCGCGATCCGAAGAACACAGCCCTGTACGTCGATTTTGCCGACTTAGCCATGGATCATCAATCGTTTCAGGCCGGGATCGAGATGATCGACGCCGGCCTGAAGCTGCAGCCGGCAGCGGCTGATCTGTATCTCGCGCGCGGTGTTCTTTACGTGCAGATGGCGCAGTACGAGAAGGGCGAGGCGGATTTCGAGAAAGCCGAGGCACTCAATCCGCGGCAGGGATTGACCGCAGTGGCGCAGGGTCTGGTTGCCGAAGAGCGCAACGAGAATAATCCTGACAAGGCGCTGGCCACTGTACGCACCAGGCTTGCCAGGAAGCCAGGGGACGCCTTTCTCTGGTACTTGCAGGCAGCGATCATTTCGCAGAAGGCGCCCGATGCTGGCTCGCCGGAATTCGCGCAGGGCCTTGCGTCGGCAAAGAAGGCGGTTGCCCTGGATCCATCGCTGACGGCGGCGCACAACGTGCTGGCAACGTACTACCTGGATTCCGGCCAGGACGCCCTGGCCGCGAAACAATGCCGCGCGGTCCTCGAGCAGCGTCCTGATGACCAGACCGCGCTCTACCATCTGGTGCGCGCGCTGCGAAAAATGGGTCAGCAGCAAGAAATCCCGGAGCTGCTGAAGCGGCTGGCGCGATCCCGGCAGAACGCCAGTCGCGAAGAGGCGGAGCGCAATCGGTACAAGCTGGTCGTCTCACCCGCGAACGGGCCTGATTAGGAGAACCCTCGATGCGAGTGCGTGAAAGCCTTTACTCGTAGAATGCGGGTGAGGATAATGGGAGCCACGACCACGGCCTCATGACGATTACCCGCCGCTCCTTTGTCCTGCTGTCTCTCTGTGCAACCGCTGAACAGCTTCTCGCTCAGAATCAGAGCGGCATCGCCTCGCATGACGTCAAGGCGCAGGCAAAGCCTGCTCCTTCGGGACGGCCTTTCAACGCACACTTTACGGACGTCGCCGCAGAGGCGGGTCTGCGCGCGCCCGTCATCTACGGCGGAGTTGAGTCCAAGAAATACATCCTCGAAGCGAACGGGTGCGGCTGCGCGTTCATCGACTACGACAACGACGGTTGGATGGATATTTTCCTGCTCTCGGGCACGCGCCTCGAAGGGGCTCCGCCGGAGGCAACGAATCGGCTCTACAAGAACAATCGCGATGGCACATTCACAGACGTTACGGAGAAGGCTGGACTGAAGGCCGTCGGCTGGGCGAACGGCGTCTGCGTGGGGGACTATAACAACGACGGCTTCGACGACATCTTCTGCACCTATTTCGGGCAGAACCGGTTATACCGAAACAACGGGGATGGCACGTTCACAGACGTGACGAAAAAGGCCGGGTTGCTCGACTCCGGCCCGCCGCGATGGGGCGCGGGCTGCGCCTGGGTCGATTACAACCGCGACGGGCACCTGGATCTTTTTGTTTCGAACTACATTCGCTTCTCGATCGAGCATGCGCCGGTGCCCGGAGCCAGTTCCACCTGCAACTGGAAAGGCATTCCGGTGAACTGCGGGCCGCGCGGCCTGCCTGCTGGACGGCATCTCCTGTATCGCAACAATGGCGACGGCACGTTCACGGAGGTGACAAAAGAGGCGGGCATCGCCGGCGCCACCGAGAGCTACGGTATGACGGTAGTGACGGCCGACTTCGACGAGGATGGATGGCCCGATATCTTCGTCGCGTGTGACTCCACGCCGAGCCTTCTCTTCATGAACAACCACGACGGAACGTTTCGCGAGGAGGGCGTCATGCGCGGCGTCGCGCTCAGCGATGACGGCATGGAACAGGCGGGCATGGGCGTCGGGATCGGCGACTACAACCTCGACGGGCATCTGGATTTGTTTAAGACGCACTTTATCGGCGACACCTGTGGCCTGTACCGAAACGATGGCAAGGCTAATTTCGATGAAGAGACACGCGCTGCAAAGGTCGGCGTGGAGACGCGGTTCACCAGTTGGGGCGCGGGCATGGTCGATCTCGATAACGACGGCTACCCGGACCTGCTGTTCGTCACCGGCAGCGTCTATCCCGAGGTCGAGCGCAGGCTGCCGCAGTATCCGTACAAAACGCCACGCGTGCTGTTTCGGAACCTGGGGAATGGCGCGTTTGAGGAGATTGAGACGGCCGGCCCTGGGATCTCGACACCGCACAGCAGCCGCGGTTGTGCCTTCGGCGATTTCGATAATGATGGCGATCTCGATGTGCTCATCATCAACATGAACGAGCCCCCGTCTCTGCTTCGCAATGATCTCAAGTCACCGCAGAACTGGCTCAAGGTGAAGCTGGAAGGAGTGAAGTCGAATCGCAGCGCGATTGGAGCGCGGCTGATCGTGCGCTATGGGACGCACGTGCAGGCGCAGGCGGTGGTCAGCCAGTCGAGCTACTACTCGTGCAATGATCCGCGTCTGCATTTCGGACTGGGGGCGGCAAAGGAAGCGGAAATCGAAATTTTCTGGCCCAGTGGCATACGCGAGGTGCACCGCGGAATCGCGGCGAATCAACTCATAACCATCCGGGAAGGCACTGGGGTAGTGCCGAACCGTGGCTGGGCACGTTAATTGGTAAAGCGATAAAACCGCGGCTGTACGGATGGAGAGGGAAAAGCTCTTGACAGGCGGGTTGGACCGGGCGTAATAATCGTGGCCCAGTAAACGTTTTCCCGATTTCTCCAGAACAAACAAAACGGGCCACAGAACGATGCGCTGTACCACTTCTTCTCACGGGGGCACCTTATGCCATCACGCGGGTCATCTCGTATCGTCGCTATTTGTGTGGTGCTGTTTCTGCTGAGCGCCACCGCCTTTGCACAATTCACAGCCAGCATTCAGGGAGTCGTTCAGGATCCGAGCGGAGCCGCGATTCCCAAAGCCAGCGTCAGTCTGTCGAACACCGCCACGGGCGCCTCGCAGGTGACCACCGCGGACGCGTCCGGGAACTACAGGTTTGTCAGCATCGCGCCGGGACCTTACCGGATAACGGCGGAGGCTCCCGGCTTTGCGAAATCAGTGGCTCAGGTAACGCTGCTTACCGAACAAAACCTGAATGTGCCGATTGCGCTGAAAGTCGGATCGGTCAGCGACCAGGTGGTGGTTACGACCCAGGCGCCGATCATCGACACCGCAGACAGCCGAACGCAACTGACCCTGGAGAACCAGGCCGTCGCGCAACTGCCGATCGTTGGGCGTAACCTGGTCACGCTGGTGACGATGGCGCCGGGCGTCTCGGGCCTTGGCACGAGCACCTCAGGCAGCCCTGCTTCGGGAGTCGACAACTACTCCACGGAAGAGCAGGTCGACGCGAGCGCGAATGGCCAGGGGCAGAACAACAACCAGTATGTGATCGACGGACTGGACGTCACGAGCGGCATTCGCCAGGGCGTGCTGAACCTGACCCCGCAGCCTGAATCAATTCAGGAAACCAGCGTGCAGGTGAACACCTTCTCCGTGGAGCACAGCCGCGCTGCTGGATTACAGACCATCTTCACGACGCGCTCGGGCACGGATCAATTCCATGGATCCGCTTCGGACTGGTTCAACTATCAGGGCATGTACGCGAACCAGCATTTCGTCAGTTCCGCGAAGAATCACTACAAGCCCTTCCACTCGAACAACATGGATTTCGCGATCGGCGGTCCGATCATTCCGCACCACAACAGCTTCTTCTACTTTGCCCTGGAGCCGTTGCGCTCCTCAGCGAGCGCCGGTGGATCCGTGACCTTTGCGGACCCGCAGTTCATCTCGTTTGCACAGGCCAATTACCCGAACACCGTGGGAACGCACATTCTCAGCACGTATTTGCCGTCGGGCATCGGAGCGATTTCTGTGCAGCAAACGGCGAAACAGGTCTTCGGATCGGCATGCGGCGGTAACGGCGTGCCTTGCACCTTGCCAATGATCGATCAGGGCTCGTTCGGCGCTACACAGATCC
>DATEPN010000540.1:0-4561 GCA_035273225.1 Acidobacteriaceae bacterium
AAATGCGCGACGCCATCAACGCGGAGAGCAGCCGTATTTGCTGTCGGACTTCTCGGGCTCTGCAGTCACGTGGGAATACCAGCAGGTGCAACGCGCAGAATTTCAGGGAGGACCTATGCCGCAGCGCTCAGGCGCCAGCCCTATCCTTTCGTCCAGAACAGACCTCAGGCGGCCGTTCCGGATGGCAGCATTCATCCTTGCTCTTCTCTTCACCGCCGGCGCGGCACGCGGTCAGGTGCTGTATGGCAGCCTCACTGGCACCGTGACCGATTCCACCGGAGCCGTCGTTCCCGGCGCCAAAGTCTCCGCGCAGAACGTGCAGACGGGTGTCACGGCGTCGGCCACCACCGATCCCGACGGCATTTACCGCATCGGTAATCTGCAGGCGGGAAGCTACAAGGTCACCATCGCCGCGCAGGGCTTTGCGAATCAGCAAACGGCCGGTGTGCAGGTCAACGTGAATGAAGTGGCCCGCGTCGATGCCCAGCTCAAGGTAGGACCGGCCACCCAGCAGGTCGTCGTCACCACCCAGGCGCCGATCCTCCAGACTGACAAAGCCGATGTCCACACCGACATCTCCTCGCAGCAAATCGAGAACCTGCCGGTAATGGGATCGCAGGGTCGAAACTTCCAGTCCCTGCTGAAGACCGTGCCCGGAGCCGGTTTGACCGCGGAGACCAATTCGTTGGCGGGCAATCCGCAGCGCGCCATCAACACGAACATCAACGGTCAGTCGAACCAGTCCGTCAACACCCGCGTCGACGGCGTGCAGGACGCCTATCCCTGGCTGCCGGCCAACGTGGCCTATGTTCCCCCGGCCGACGCGATCGAATCCGTCAACGTGGTGACCAACTCCTTCGACGCGGAGCAGGGCAATGCAGGCGGCGCAGCCGTTAACGTGCAGATCAAATCCGGCACCGATCAGCTGCATGGCGGCGTGCACGAGTTCTATACGAGCCAGAATCTCCAGGCCAAGCAGTATTTTCTTACCAGCCAGAAGAAGAACGTCTACATCCAGCATCAGTACGGCGCCGGTCTGGGCGGCAAAATCGTGCGCGACAAGCTCTTCTTCTTCGGCGACTACGAGCGCACCACAGTCCGGCAGGCCGCCGGACCCGATGTGCGCACCCTGCCGACCGCGGCCATGGCTGCGGGCGACTTCCGCAGCCTGCCGGGAAACCCGGTCATCTATGACCCAGCCACTGGCGACGCGACCGGAGCCGGGAAGTCGCCGATCTCCTGCAACGGCGAGGTGAATGTCATCTGCCCGGACCGCATCGATCCGGCATCAGCGGCCATGGTCAAGCTGCTGCAGCCCAAAATTGCACAGGAAACCAAAACTTCCGACGATACGAATAACTTCTTCGGCAGCGGCACGGCCTACTTCAACCGCGACGACGCCGACATCAAGATCAATTACGTCCCAACGCAGAAAACCACGGTCTTCGGCCGCTACAGCTTCTCGAAATCGCTGGTCTTCGATCCCCCGCTGCTGGGCGCTGCGGTTGGGGACGCGACCAACGGCGGGCAACTGGGCCAGGCACCCGGCCTGGTGCAGAACATCGGCATCGGCGCAACGCACGCATTTACGAGCCAGTTGCTGCTGGACTGGAACTTCGGCTTCACCCGGCAGCGGCTTGGATCGACGTACGATCTGTCGACCGCCAAGGGCCTCAACGATCTGAAGATCCCCGGAACCAACAATGCGGGCGCTGCCGGCGATCCGACCCTCTACTACGGACTGCCCGGATTCGTTTTTCCCACCGGCACGCCGGCGCCCGGCACTACCGCCACCGGTATCGCCATCGCCGCTCTGGGCAATGCCCAGCCCGCTAATCCATTTCTCTTCCGCGACGAGCAGTTTGTCACCAACGCGAACCTGAGCTGGAACAAGGGCCAGCATGCCTTCCGCGGCGGCATCGAGTGGAATCACTCCATGCTGAATCACTTTCAGCCGCAGGGCGGCACATTCCAGGAGCCGCGCGGTTCGTTCGAGTTCAACGGCTTCGTCACTTCCAACAAGGGCGGCGCCAGCCCCACCTGGTTCAACTCCTGGGCTGACTTCCTGCTCGGTCTGCCGAGCGGGACAGGCAAAGCCAGAGCGCTCTTTAATCCCACAGCGCTGCGCTGGTCGCAATGGGCGGGCTACGTCCAGGACCGCTGGCAGCTGAATCCGCTGCTCACCGCCACGCTGGGAATTCGCTACGAGTACTATCCCTTCGGCTACAGCGACAATGGCAAAGGCCTGCGCCTGCTCGACCTGAACACCGGAAACGTCCTGATTGGCGGATACGGGAGCATCCCCAAAAACGACCATATGGACGTGGGCAACGGCCTCTGGCTCCCGCGGCTCGGCATCGCGTACCGCGTCACCTCCTCGACGGTCTTTCGTGCCGGCTACGGGATGAGCGCTGATCCGTACACCTGGCATGTCCTGCGCAACGCCTACCCGGCGGTCCTGCTCGATACCAACACCGCTGCGAGCACCGCAAACTACGTTCCCGCCGCCAGCCTGACCGGCCTCAACGCCACCGGTCTCGCTGGAGGAACCTACTCTGTTCCCACCGGCATCACCCTCGCCCCGTTACCCGATCTGAGCACCGGCGTCGTCCCGCTGCTGAACAACCCCAAAACCACCGGCATCAGCACCACCACGTTTGCCAATCCCTGGCGGCGCGGCTACATCAATTCCTTCAACGCCATGGTGCAGCAACAGCTGAACACATGGTCGTTCGAAGTTGGCTACGCGGGTGCCCGCGCGGTTCGGCCAACCGTCAACATGAATGCCAACGCATCGCCTCCCGGGACCGGCAGCAAAGGTGGCATTCTGAGCCGCAGGTTTGGCCAGAATCTCACCGGCACCATCAACGTCATCCAGCCCTTCAAAAACAACTACTACGATTCGCTGCAGACCAAAGTGACGAATCGCTTCCACGATGGCTCCAGTGTCGGCGCCGCGTTTACCTGGTCCAAGGCCATCAGCTATGCGGATAACGAGGACCTCGGATCCCTCAGCTTCCCCTACCCGGCCTACTGGCAAAAAAACCGTGGCCCGGCAAGCTTCGACCGTACTGCCAATCTCGAGGCCTGGGGCGTCATGCAACTGCCGTTCGGCAAGGGAGAGCCGTTGCTGAAGACCGGGCCGGGCGCCTGGATTCTGGGCGGCTGGCTCATTGACCCGCTCATCAGCTATATGACCGGACTGCCCTTCACCGTCGGCGCCCCGGGCGGCTCCCTGAACGCCAACGGCTCCGCCCAGACCGCCGATCTGGTGAGACCGTTTCGGCGTCTGCACGGAAAACCGGCGTTGCGGTGCTCCAGCGCAAGCTGCCAGTACTTCGATCCCAGTTCCTTCGCTGCGCCGCCGGCAGCGACCTACGGCAACACCAACCGCAACGAGTTTCGCGGGCCGTCGTACTTCAGCGGGAGTCTCAGTGTGCTGCGTGCTTTCAATCTGACGGAGCGCTTCAAGCTGCAGGTGCGAGCTGATGCACTGAACGTGACGAACACGCCGCACTTCAATAACCCCAACACCTCGTGCCAAAGTGGGCCGGGGCAGACCTGCACGGCGTCCAGCAATTTCGGAGCGATCACCAGCACACTCCAGCCGGGCGGCTTCTTCGGGCCGGATCCCGGCAACCGGGTGTTGTGGCTGGGGGCCAACGTGACGTTCTAAAGCACGCTCTTTGCGAGCAGGAGGCCGCAGATGCAGGGCGTGGTACAGCTTTGGGAGAAAGCCTGCGATGATAGCTGATGCCATGCGCCTGCAACGCTGCGGCCTCGTCTTTCTCCTTCTCGTCATGATCGGCGGTGGCTGCGCCGCCTCTGCCGAAGATGGTTCGCAGGGATGGCTGCGCTATGCGCCGCCCCTGCACACGAACGCGGCGGCTGAGTATCAGACGATGCCCGCCGCAGTCGTGAACCTCGATCCATCACCCGTTGCAGCCACGGCGCAATCCGAGCTGATGCGCGGCGTGCGCTCCATGCTCGACCGTACCCTGCGCGTCGAGAAGCAGATTCCCGACTCGAGTGCCTGGGTCCTCGGGACGACCGACGAAATCCGCACCGCCCTGGCGGACTTTCATCCGCCCGCGCTCCGGCCGGAAGGCTTCTCCATCAGCACGATTTCCGTTCACGGCCACGCCGACTGGATCATCGCCGGCGCCGACGCGCGTGGCGTTCTCTATGGCGTCTTTCACGTGCTCTCCGGCATCGCGCGCGGCCAGAGCTTCGCGGAGCTGCAGGGCAACGAGTCGCCCGCCGCGCCGGTCCGCTGGGTGAACCAGTGGGACAACCTGAACGGCCGCATCGAGCGCGGCTACGGCGGGCGCTCCATCTTCTTCGAGAACGGATCGGTGCGCGAGGACCTCGGCCGCGTCAGCGACTACGGACGCCTGCTCGCCTCCATCGGCATCAACGGATGCACGGTGAACAATGTCAACGCCGACCCGCGCATCCTCACGCCGGAGCTGATCGGCGGCGTGGCGCGCATCGCCGATGCGTTTCGTCCCTGGGGCGTGCGCGTCTCCATCTCCGTGCCGAGCAACGCTCCACAGGACAT
>DATEPN010000541.1:0-4484 GCA_035273225.1 Acidobacteriaceae bacterium
GACGACTGGATCGCGGCGGCCTCGTGCCTGATCGACGCGCACTGCCGGCGGACAACGCTGGACCCTGCGCAGTACATGGAGCGGATGCGTCTGATCGAGGGTTCGCAGGCGGTGCGCCTGAGTTATCTGCCGCTCGCGCCGATTGCTCCGGCGACTCTGCCGTTCGTCTCTGTTCGCGCGCGGTATGGGAAGGGACGGCGCGGGCACGTGTGGCTCGATCAGGTGGCGGAGGCCTTTTCGCTGCCGGGCGCGTGGAGCACGCTGGATCCGGCGACGATCGATTTTGTCGCGGACACCGGTGAGCTGGCGCTTCCGCTGAACCTGCTGGGGCTGGCGTGGAGCGAAGTTGAAGTGACGTACACGGCAGGGCTGGCGACGCTGCCGGACGCGGTGAAGTGCGCGTGTGCGCAGATCGTGAAGAACGCGCAGGCGACGCCGGGGCTCAACGTGAGGTCGTCGCGGGTGGACACTCTGCAGCTGCAATACTTCAGCGGCTCGCTGGTCGACGCGACGGTGCAGGCGATGCTCCGGCCGTGGGTCGCGGTGAGGATGGGCTGACGCCATGGCCGATCTGAGTACGCAAAGATCGTGCGGCATCGCTCAGCGACTGGCGACGGCCGTGCTGCGCGCCGCGGGCGGCGCGACCGCCTGCCTGAGAATGCCGCCCCTGAGCGGCGACAGCAGCGATCAGGGACAGCTGGGGCTCGACGCTCCGGGCTTTCTCTCCCTGCCGCTGGCTCCGGCTGTCCTGCGCGGCGCGCCGCGCAGGAGTCCGCGCGCAGGCGAGCCGCCGCCATACGAGCTGCTGGTGGCGGCTGAAGCGGTGAGCGCACAGGTGTCCGAACTGAAACTGAGCTCCGCGGAGGCGTTGTTCGCGCAGGCGAGTGGCGTTTTCGTGGGCGGGAAGCTGTTCCTCATCGAGGGTGTGTCCACGTCGCAGTCGCAGGGCGCGCCGTATGTGTATCGGCTGCTGCTGCGGGAGAGCGCACAGGGCAGTTAGCGGATAGCAGTTAGCAGCTGGCAGTTAGCAGTTAGCAGTCAGGGGTTGGCAGCTAGCAGCCAGGCGCGCTTGCTGCTTGTTGGCTTCACGAGGATTTTTATGCAGAACGCAAGAGACACGTTTTACATCACGCTGCGGAATCGGCTGGCGGCGGTGAATTCGGCGCGGACGATGCTGATGCGCGCTGTGCCGCGGCCGGGGATCTATGTCCAGTACGCCGAAGCGCCGATGGCGCAGCCGGTTCTCGACGCCTTTGCCCTGCGCTGGACGGAGCTGCAGGCGGATCATCACCTGCCCGCAATTCTGGCGCAGATGACCTGCGAGATCGAGTACGCGACGGCGGGCACGCAGAACAACGCCGGCCTCGACCGGGGCCGCGCGCTCGAGCAGATGGACACGGAGATGCTGCGCATTTTGTATCCGTATGCGGCACAAAAGATGAACTACACGCAGTTGCCGGCGGCTCCGATGGAGACGATGGTCTTCTGGTCGGAGCCGGAGTTCGGGCCAGCGGTGCCGCTGCGCGACCGGGTCAGCCGCACGGTGAAGGTGACGGTGTTCGCGTTTCAGGAAGCTGCCGGTGCGGCGAACTCAACCGGCTATGAGGAGCAAGGCGAATCATGAGCACATCCATTCCTGCCATGCCTGCACTCCCCGCCATTGGGCGGCGCGTGCGCGCGTACTTCGCTCCGGTGGATCGCGTGCACCAGCAGCCAACGCTCTTCGATCCGGCGGCGGACGGGCAGTTCCCGCTCGACACGCCGCCCGCTCCCTGGCTCGATCTGGGGTGGATTGAGGACTTCACGCGGAAATCCGCCAGCAAATTTGGGCAGTTGCTCACGGGCAGTCCGGGCACCACGCAGCTTCAGGTGCGCGAGAGCGTCGATGCGACGGTGTCGTTCCGGTTCAAAACGTGGAGCAAGCTGTCGATGGCGCTGGCTGCGGGTTCCGAGCACATGAACCTGATCGCGCCTGCTGCGGGAGGAGTCGCGAACGGGTCGGGCAGCAAGGGCGTCGCGGCCGTAAGCCTTGCCAGCGGATCGACGGCAACGTTTCTGGCAATGACTGCCACTGATGCTGCGAGCTTCGCCGCGGGATCGCTGGTTGTCGTTGATGTCGATTACGCGGGGCTGACGGGTTTCATCGGCAGCGGCGTTCCGGCAGCGTATGTGCAGAGCGCGGCGGCGGTGAACAACGACGCTGATGCCGTCCGCCGTGTCTCGTTCAACGTGGCACGCGTGGCGACGATTGCGTCGGGTTCAACACCGGGCCTGCAGCTGGCGCAGCCGCTGATCGCGGGCGTTCCCGCCGTCGGCATGCGCGTGCAGCCGATCCTCGGCTTCGTGGACCGCGAAGGCGGCAGCTTCTTCCAGGAGTGGTCGGCGCTGTTTGTGGTGGCGGGGGAACAGGGGGAGCGGATCCTGTTTCATTATCCGCGGCTGCAGGCGCTCGGCGGTGCTGCGGAGGTGTCATCGCCGCTGGTGGCTCCGCTGGAGCGCATGGCGCTGAGCGCTTCGTTTCGCGCATTGCCGGTGGCCGATGCCAACGACGGTGCGCAGGTCGTCTGCTTTCGCAGCTTTCTGCCCAGCGCAAACACGCTGGTGTGAGAAAGGCAGCGGATAGCGGTTAGCGGTGAGCTTTCAGCAGCAGGTCGTTCGCTCACCGCTAACTGCTGTCTGCTAACTACTTCCCGGAGGAATCCTTTGAAGTTCACCATCGATAATCATGACGGGCGGGGCGCGGTTGACTACGCGGGGGTGGTTCTTGCCGGAGGGCCGTGCCGCATTGTGCGCAGGCTGAATGAGCCGACGGCGTTCACGGTGTCTATTGTTCCTCGTCCGGATCTCCCGGTGCCGGCGCGCAACGGCCGCGTTGTGGTGGCTGACGACAATGGCACGCTGCTCTTCACCGGGTACATCTGCACGGAGCCGGCACTGGAACTGGCGGGCCAGGGAACGACCGGGTCGGTCTACGTCGCCGTGCTGTCAGCCATCAGCGATGACATTCTGCTGAGCCGGCAGCCTCTGCCGCAGGCGGGAGCCGTATACGCAACGGGGGCAGGCGTGGCTCTGGGGTCGATGCTGGACCGCATGGAGAACGCCGCAGAGACGCGCATCCTGAGCGACAGCCTGAGCACCATCTCGGAATTTGAAATCGACAGCGGCCGCACCTGGGCAGACAACGCGGGCGCTCTCGCGAACGCGACGCGCAGCGCGTGGCGGCTGATGAACGGCGCGATCTCCATGGTTCCGGTGGGCAGCGTGACGCACACGCTCGACGAGGCGCAGGGAACGCTCTCGCTGAGCAGCCTGGAGCTTTCTATGGTAAAGGCGCTCGCCAACGACCTGACGGTGTGTGGTGCGGTGGAACCGTGCGCGTACGTCACCGAATTTTTCGAAGGCGACGGGACGACGACGCTCTTCTACCTGACGGAGGAGCCCTGGACACCGGTCGCGTCCCGGCGCAGGCCGCTCGTTGAGCTGTTTCAGGGAGCATCGATCGACAGGCAATTGTGGAATGTTGCCGACTCCGGTGCGTACCTCTCGCTCACGGGTGACGGGCTCACCTGTGGCGGGGGCAGCGGGCAGTACGGCTCGGTGCTGCTGTCGGCAATCTCAAACCTGGAGCTGAGCGGCGGTCTGGTCCTTGAAGTGGCGGGCGTGCGCTTCGGGACGAATACGCTGGGCATCCTGAACGGGCTCTACAACAGCCAGGAGAGCGACCTCACGGACTGCATTGCGGGATTTCAGCTGACACAGCCCGGCGGCGTGACCACCATCGGCCCGGTGATCAACGGGGCGCCCTCGGGGAGCCTGTTCGCGCCACAAGCCGGACATACGTACACGTTACGGTTACGTTTGTACGCCAACGAAGCACAGCGGGTGCTGCAGAACTACTATGCGCCGGCTGATCCGAGCGGATCTCTTTGCTTCGGTAATGGGTATATCAACAGCGGGGCAAGCCTGTTGCTGGAAGTGCAGGACACGACCAACGGCGTTGCCGGGGTGCCGGCGCTGCTGTATGCGGGGTCGATTGCGCTGACGCCGCCGTGGTGCCTGTATGCTCCGCTGAATGCGGCGCTGCTGGACTGCAGCATCGGCGGTGTGACGGTGGAGCAGATGGGGCCGGTGTGGGTGACGAGCGCTCCGCCGAACGGAACGCCGGTGGCGCGGCGGCAGGGCACGCCGGCGCAGGGGGCCGACTGCGTTTTACAGAGCGCGGGCAAGCTGCAGTTTTATCCGGCGAGCACACCGCAGGCGGGCGAGGTGATCGCGGTGTCGTATCGCACGCGCCGGCGGTCCGTCGCGCGGCTGGCCAGCACGTCGAGCATGACGGCGGAGAGCATGGGCGGAACTCTCCCCGGCACGGCATGCTGGATGGGCAGCGTCACCAGCCCTGCTCCGCGCAGCAGCGTCGACTGCGAGAACGCGGCGAGCGCGATTCTGAGCGTCGCGACCAGTCGCGCGGCGGCGTGGAGCGGACG
>DATEPN010000542.1:0-17090 GCA_035273225.1 Acidobacteriaceae bacterium
AGATGGCCCGCGAAGAAGGCGTCTTCGACTGGGTGGCGGATATTGCGGTTCACCACGCGGGGCAATCCGCGGGCCGGCTGTTCCTTTTGCTCTATGTTGCGGGAATCGTCGTGACCGCGTTGCTCTCCAACGATGCGACGGCTGTGGTGATGACGCCGGCGGTGCTCGCTGTGGTGCGCCGGGCGCGCGTGGCTCCCAAACCTCACCTGCTGGCCTGCGCCCTGGTAGCCAACGCGGCCAGCTTCGTGCTGCCGATTTCGAATCCCGCCAATCTGGTCGTGTTCAACGGCCACATGCCGCCGCTGGGCGCGTGGTTGCGGATGCTGCTCCTGCCCTCTGTCGTCTCCATTGCGGCGACCTTCGCCGTGCTGTGGCGTGTTTCGACCGATGGGCTGCGCGGCGAAGTGGCTCCCGTAACGGAGAAGCGGCGGCTGAGCGCCACAGGCCAGCTGGCCCTCGCAGGCATTGCTGTCGGCGTCACTACACTGCTGGTTTGCTCCGCACTCAACATCCCTCTGGGCGTGCCCACCTTCTGCGCCGGGGTGTTTGCGCTGCTGCTCGTCGCGCTGAAGGACCATGCCTCGCCAAAAACCGCCCTGCGCAACGTCAGTTGGGGCGTGATTCCGCTGGTCGCCGGCTTGTTTGTCCTTGTGGAAGCCCTCAACCGCGCGGGTATGGCGCACCTGGCCGACCGAGGGCTGGCCTGGCTGGCAGAGGCGCCGAATGGCCTCGGCAAATACGCCGGCGGCTTCGCCGTCGGTCTGCTCTCGAACTTCATGAACAACCTGCCCGTCGGGCTGGCCGCCGGATCCGCGCTGCGCCACTCCGCCGTCCACGGACGCCTCGCGCACGCCGTGCTCCTTGGCGTCGATCTCGGCCCCAATCTCTCGGTCACCGGATCGCTGGCCACCATACTCTGGCTCATTGCGCTGCGCCGCGAAGGCGAGGAGATCACGCCCTGGCAGTTTCTGAAGGTCGGCCTGCTCGCCATGCCGGTCGCGCTGGCGCTCGCGCTGCTGGCTCTGCGCTAAACGGTTGGCCGTTTATACTTTCTGCTGGCTAACTATGGAACCGAATCCGATCCTCGACGGTCGCCAGGTGCTGGAAATCGGCGACATCATGAACATCCTTCCCCACCGCTATCCGTTTCTCCTGATCGATCGCATCATCGAGGTGGAGCGCAAGAAGCGGATCGTCGCCATCAAGAGCGTCACCATCAACGAGCCCTTCTTCCAGGGACACTTTCCCGAATTCCCCATCATGCCCGGTGCGCTGGTCGTCGAATCGATCGCGCAGGCCGGAGGCACCCTGCTGCTCCCCGAAGTGCCCGACCGCCACAACAAGCTGATGGTCTTTACCGGCATCGAGCGCGCCCGTTTCCGGCGCCCCGTGGTTCCCGGCGACCAGCTCCGCATCGAGATCAATGTGCTCAATTGGCGTCCGCGCGCCGTCCGCATGGAAGGCAAAGTCACCGTCGACGGCAAGCTCGCCTGCGAGGCCATCGTGATGTGCCAGCTCGTGCCGCGCGGCGGCAAAGCCGAGCCCTCCGGCGAGCAACAGCCCACTCCGGAACTGGTGAGCCACGAGTGAGTATTCATCCCACAGCGATTGTCGCTGCGTCGGCCGTCGTTCCGGACTCCTGCACCATCGGGCCTTACTGCACGGTAGGGCCCGACGTCGTTTTGGGCGATGACTGCGAACTGGTCTCGCACGTTGTCCTCGACGGCCACCTGACGGCCGGCGCGCGCAACCGCTTTTTCTCCTTCGCCTGCGTCGGCATTTCTCCGCAGGACCTGAAGTACAAAGGCGAGCCCACCGGCGTCAGGATGGGCGACGACAACAACATCCGCGAATCCGTCACCATCTCCCGCGGAACCACCGGAGGCGGCGGCACGACGTACCTCGGCAGCCACTGCCTGATCATGGCCTACACGCATATCGGCCACGATTCGGTGATCGGCGACGGCTGCATCCTGGCCAACGGCGCGACCCTCGCCGGCCATGTCACGGTGGAGGACTTTGCCGTCGTAGGAGCCCTCTGCCCTGTGCACCAGTACTGCCGGATCGGCCGCTATGCCTACGTCGGCGGCGGCACCACCATCACCCAGGACGTCCTGCCCTTTTCGCTGACCTCAGCCAAACGCGAGGTCCACGCCTACAGCATCAACAAGGTCGGGCTCGAGCGTCGCGGCTTCGACCGCCAGCGCCTCCGCGCCATCCACCACGCCTACCGGGTTCTCCTCGCCTCGAAAATGAACATCTCCCGGGCGGTCGAAACGCTTCGAGCGGAGAAGCTGGGCTCGGAGGATGTGGACTACCTCATCGGCTTCATCGAGAAGGCCGAGCGAGGGATTATCCGCTAGCCGCCGCTAATGCGCTATTTACGGGGATTTCAACTGGTTTTGTGGAAATTCTCTGTGGATGCCTGCATAGCCAGATTTTCACGCTGGGTTCGAGCCCAGCTCCAGGGCCCGTCCTAAAGTGATACAGGTCAGAGGCTTGCGCGCGCCCTGCAATGTTACAATCCAGTTAACGCGCGATTACCTCCTGATCAACACTGGCCGAGGTTCGCATCTTCCACAAAATTTTCCACAGGGCCGTTTGGGCGCTGTGATGCAGGTCATAAGCAAACGGCCCTCCCGCACGGGGAGGGCCGTTTGCGACCCGACTGACGGTGCTTTTTAGTGCTGGACCGCCGGCTTGTGCGCTGCGGTGCTGCCGCTGGTGTGCGGAGCGGTGGCGGCTCCCGGTTTCGGCATGGGGGCGGCCGGAACGGTGGTCGGCGCAGGAATGCCTGCCTTGGCGTTGTAGGCCTCCAGGACTTCCTTGGTGATGTTCACGTTCTCGGCGGCCCAGGCCACGCCCGAGTTCTGCTGGCCGGCATCGAGCACCAGCGTGTAGCCGTGCCCCTTGGCGTAGTCGGTCATCACATCGAAGACCTTCTGGCCGACCTGCTGGAAGGTCTGCTGCCCGGCTTCCTGCTCGTCATTGCGCAGATCCTCGCCCTTGCGCTGCAGGTCCTTCGTCTTCGAATCGATGTCCTGCATCTTCGCCTGGCGCTCGGTGTCGCTCAGTTTGGCGCCCCCGTCCTGCAGTTCCTTCTTCTCGGCTTCGATCCCCGAGTTCAGCTTCTGGAGCTCGTCGATGCGCGGCTGGTACTTCTTCTGCAGGTCGGCGATATCCCGCTGGAATTCGTTGGTCTGCTGCACGGCGCCGTTAAAGTTGATCACGGCAATCTTCGTCGGCCCTGCGGCGGCTGAGGTGGTGGTGGTATCACTGGGTGCTGCGGCCTGGGCTGCGGCGGCTCCGCCGATCCCGGTCGCCAGCACGCAAACAATCGACAACATACGCTTCATGGAATTCACAAACTCCTTCGGTTTCCTGGATAGCTGGTCCGCATTTTGAATTTCCTGCTCGCTGAAGATCGCCGGAGCAGGCTCCGAGGCATCATTTTTGAGCCCATAACGCAAGAACGCAGACAAAGAGAGATTCTCAGGAACTTGGGCAAATTATAGGGTCCGGGAGGGGGCCAGTCAAACAAAAGCAGCTGGTAACCGGCAGTTGGCAGTCGGCAGCTGGCAGTCGGCAGCCGGTGATCCGGTTTGCATGACCAAAGTGCGTGGTTCGGAATTTTGCGGCTTTGCGCAGGTTGACCTCAGACGTGAGGATCGAAAGAGGATGACGACCCGGTGCTTTCGCGACCTGCAGGTTTGGCGACGTTCAATGGAACTGGCGCGGAAAGTATATGCAGTCACGAATACCTTTCCGCGCAGTGAAACATTCGGGCTGACCAGCCAACTCCGGCGAGCGGCTGTATCGGTTCCCAGCAATATCGCTGAGGGCCGCGGTCGCCTGACGGACAAGGGCTTTGCGGTATTTTTGGCGCAGGCGCGAGGCTCGCTTTATGAACTGGAAACCCAGATCGAACTGGCTGCCAGTCTTGGATTCACCGATGCCCAGCAAGCGCAGTCGCTGATTACTGAGGCAGCCCAGATCGGGGCGATGATTCAATCGCTCCTCGCCGGTATGCGACCCAACACCTGAACAAAGACAGCCGGCAATCAGCGGCGATCGATTCGTGCTGCCGAGGTCCTGGCTGCCAGCTGCGAGCTGCCGACTGCTGGCTTCTCTACCAACTCGTTCCCACCGTCAGCCGGAAGGTCGAGCTCGGCTCGCGCAGCACGTACAGTCCGTTGTACAGCTGCACCGCCTCCGCGTAGGAGAAGTCGCCCGCTCCGCCCGCCGGGAACATGCTGCGGGTGATCAGGTTCTGCCGCGAGAAGGTGTGGAACAGCTTCAGCGGGTTCACCGCGTAGTACAGCCGGAACGGCGCGTTGATGATCGGCATCATGACGTCGATCTCGCCGCCGACCGAGTCGCGCGGCACATAATTCGTTCCGCGGATCGGCTGAATGACGGTGCTGAACTGAATCTGCTGTCCGCCCTGGCAGGTGCCGTTCACGTAGTTCGGGCAGCCGTAGAGCGGCGAGTTCAGCAGGTCGATGCCGATGGGGCTCTGGCGCAGCTGATTGCTCTCGAGCGCCATGTCCATGCCGAAGTCGTCGAACAGCTTGAACGCCACGGTCCGCGCGTAGATCGGAATCGTGTACTGCAGGTTGCCGGTAAAGTTGGTATCGCCGCCGATGGTCGCGATGCCATAGACAGGCAGCGGCACCTGCACCGTTCCCAGGGAAGGATTGGTTGGATCGCGCGGGACCGGGCTGCCGTCAGGATTCAACAGGGTGAACATTACGCGTGTCGGTACATATCCATACGGCGAGATGGTGCGCACGTCGAAGCCGCGAATATCCGCTTCGCCGCCGGCCAGCGGACGGTCGAAGGGAGGCGCGACGTCTCCGCCGAAGCCGCGGATATACACGCCCTGGAAGCGCACGCCGAGGGTGTCGCGTCCGGCCTTGTCGAAGTGCCAGTTCCGCATCGGCACGAACTTCTTGTACTCGAGCACCGGCTGGATATACCGCACGCTGCCCCACAGCCCCGCCAGCTTGAAGTTGGCGGCCAGCGACTGCCCGGTGTGCGGCAGGAAGTTGCTGTCGACGTTGCTCGATTCGTAGCTGAGCTGCAGTGCGCTGGTCAGGATGCCTTCCAGCGCGTTCTGCCCCTGAATGCCGCTGCGGAAGGCCAGCGTCTGGAACAGGTTGCTGGAAGCTGCGCTGAACGCACGCACCGACGAGCGATCCCAGGCGTAGGTCGCGCCGACGCGCGTGAAGCCGAACAGGTTGAAATGCCGCAGCGGGTAGCCAACCGAGAAGTTGAAGCCCACGCGGGACTGGTTGTAGTTCTGCAGCAGCGAACTGGTCGCCGAGTTCTCGTTGACATTCCCCGACAGCGAGTAGCTCTTCGACGTGTTGTAGTCGTTCTTGCTGTCGAAGACCTGGAATCCCAGATTCAGCGGCTTGTTGCGCACATACGGCTCGTTGAAAGCGAACAGCAGGGTGCGCTGCAGGCTACCGGCGTTCGCCTGGACGCTGAGCGTCTCGCCCAGGCCCAGGAAGTTGTTGGTTTCGTAATTCAGCCCGAGGAACGCGCCGGACAATCCGCTGACGCCGCCGTTCAGGCCAATGGCGTTCTTGCCCTTCTCCTGCACTTTCAGCAGCAGGTCGACCGTGCCCTGGTCGGTGTTCTGCTGGATGGTGGAGTCCTGGTCCATCTTCAGCTCGTTGAAGTATTGCAGCTGATTCAGGCGCAGCAGGCTGAGTTCCCACAGATGGCTGTTGTAGACCTGGCCTTCCTGCAGCAGCAGTTCGCGGCGGATGACGAAATCGCGCGTCACCGTGTTGCCCTGGAACTCAATCCTCGATACGGTGAACTGCTTGCCGCGGTCCAGATCCAGATCCCAGGTTACCGTGTGCTTCGCATCGTCGAAGGACGGTGTTGGGATGGCGACGAAGTTGATATAGCCATTCTGGCTGTAGGCCTTGCGCAGGTTATCGAGCGCCTTGCGGAAGACCGTCGCATTGAAAACCTGTCCGTCCTTGATCGGGAACATCGCCCGCAGGGCCTTCTCGTTCACATCGCCTTTGTCGCCCGAGAACGTGATGGCCGCCAGGCGGTAGCGCTCGCCCTCATCGATGTTCATGTGAATATCGATGCGCTTGCCCTTCTTCGGCCGGAAGGTAAACAGCGAAAGGCCGGACTGATTCCGCAGATGCGTCTGCGGATCGCCTACCGGGCCGCCGCGCAGATAGCCGCGGTCCTGATAGGCCAGGCGCACGCGCTCCGAGTCCTCTTCGAGTTTGCTGGCATCGAAGGTGCGCGCGAACAGGTTCTCCAGGATGATCGAGTGCGGAATGCCGATCGGCCGCAGGTTGCGCATCGACTCGCGCAACACGCGCGAACTGACATGATGATTGCCGCTGAAGGTGATCTTGCCCACCTTCACCGTCGGCCCTTCCTTTACGTTGAAGATCAGCTGCACCGACGCCGGCGGAATGTCCTTCACCTCAGTCCGGACGGTGGCGAACTGGTGGCCGTGCTCGGCTTCCATTTCCTTCAGAACCGTCACGGCGTGCGCGATGCGCGCCGGGTCGTACTGGCTCTCTTCCGTGAGCCCGACCTTCTCCTTCTTGAAGCGGTCCATCGCATCGGACACGGTGAAGGAGTTCAGCCCGTTGTATTTGATTTCGCGGATGGTCGGCTTCTCGCGCACATACACGTCCAGAACCACGCCCTGGGCCGTGTCTTCCTTCTCTATGCGCACATCTTCGAAGTAGCCCGTGTTCCACAGCGAATTGAAGTCGCGCTCGACCGTCAGCGGATCGTACGGCTCGCCGATCTTCGAGAACATCCGGGCCTTGATGGTGTCCTGGGGGATGCGGCGGCTGCCGATGACGCGAATGCCGACGACGTTCTGTTGTCCTGCGGCGGGAGCAGCGGCAGCGGCGGATGACCCCGTCTGCTGCGCCAGCAGCGAAGGTGCCGGCAGCACGGGTGCCGCTAAGAGAACCAACACCATGGAGCGCCCGAAAAGACGGCGCAAAGTCCTGCATGGTACGTGCGGGGAGCCTGCGCTCCAGGAGTTCACGGAAGAAATACGCACACCCTCACTGCTCGAAATCAGCCAATCTTTACCACCCCATCGAAGCCTGCACGATGGGCCACCCGGGAATTTTGGGAAAAGCCGATTATATCAGCGCGATCACGCGCATCACCCGGTCCTCAGGCACGTCGCTGAGATCGCAGCAGCGTACCTCTGCGTTTTTACCCGCGCGCCGCAACGACAGAGTGCGTGGGGCTCTCCTGGCTGCTCGGGAAGTTCGGTTTTCAGTTTATCTGACGATGCTCGCGTTCGCAGCCCTGGGCCTGTGGATCAACGCCAGAAGCGTCGCGTTCATCAGACGGAGCGAGCGGGGCTTTCGTGAGGCGCCGCCGTGGATTTTCGCACCTCCACCAGCACCGAATAGAACACCGGGCCGCCCGCCAGATCGCTCTCCCGCTGCGAGGTCAGCAGGTTCACGTTGTGTCCCCGGTCGGAAAGCTTGTTCCAGCCCAGTTGCGCCGCGACCACGCCCGGCTGCACGCTGCCGTTCACATGCGCACGCAGAGGAATGCTGCCCCGGTCGTTGAAGACCTCCACCGCGTCGCCGTCGGCAATGCCCCGCGCCTGCGCGTCCTGCGCGTGAATCTCCAGCACCCCGCGGCCCGCCTCTTCCAGACCCTGGTGCGTGGGAATGTTGGCGAAGGTCGAGTTCATGTAGTTGTCCGCCTTGCGTCCCAGAAACTCCAGCGGATACTCCTTCGCCGTATGTCGCGACTCCACCGCTGGGCGGAAAACCGGCAATGGATCGGCCAGTCTCTCCGACACCAGCTCGATCTTTCCGCTAAGCGTGGGGAACGGCCCCTCCGCAAAGGGCAGGAAGCGCTCTCCGCGCTGCTCCTCGGCGAACTGCAGCCGCTGCATGCCGCCGGCAGCGCGCAGTGTCTCCTGCGTCATACCCCTGAGCAGCGGATCCTGATGCTCCGGATCGTCGAGCCGCAACGCCTGCGCGATCATCTCGTCGACTGAATCGCGGAAGCAGGGCTCGTCGAAGCCCATGCGCTGCGCCAGCTGCGAAAACAGCCAGACGTTCTGCCGAGCCTCGCCCAGTGGCGCAATCGCCGGCTCGGAAAGCTGCGCGTAATAGTGCCCGTACGCGCCCTGAATCTCTTTGTGCTCGAGGAAAGTGGTCGCGGGCAGCACGTAATCGGCGTAATCCGTCGTGTCCGTAAAGAACTGCTCGTGCACCACCGTGAACAAATCCGGCCGCCGCAGCCCCGCCAGCACGCTGCTCTGATCCGGCGCGACCGCCGCCGGGTTCGAGTTGTAGACGAACAGCGCGTGCACCGGCGGATCGTTCAGCTCCGTCAGCGCGTGACCGAGGCGAATCATATTCACGACGCGCGCCGGACGGCCCAGCGGGCTCTTCGTCATCAGCTCCGGCCGCTCCAGGGCTGCATCATTCCACCGGAACGCTCCGCTCGTCGAAAGCTGCAGGCCGCCGCCATAGTACTTCCACGCGCCGGTGAGCGCGGGCAGCATCGCAATCGCCCGCACCGCCGAGCCGCCGTTATCCGAGCGCTGCACGCCGTAATTCAGGCGGATCACCGCAGGCTGGGTCGTCCCGTACTCGTGCGCCAGCCGCTCAATCTCCGCCACAGAGAGGCCCGACACCGACGACACGAACTCCGGCGTGTAGCTCGCGACATGCTCCCGCAGCTGGCCGAAGCCCTTCGTCCAGCGTTCCACATAATCGCGGTCGATCAGCCCATCGCGCATCAGGATGTGCATCATGCCCAGCGCCAGCGCCGAGTCCGCTCCCGGATTGATCGCGATGTGCCAGTCCGCCGCCTTCGCCGTCCGCGTGGTAAAGGGGTCGATGACCACCAGCTTGGCTCCGTTGCGCCGCGCCTCTTCGATGAAGGGCCACAGGTGAATGTTGTTTCCGTGGATGTTCGCCGCCCACGCGATGATCAGCTTCGCGTGCCGAAAAGCTTCCGTATCTGTGCCCAGCTTGCGCCCGTAAACGGCCAGCAGCGCCTCGCCGCCGGTTTGCGCGCAGATGGTGCGGTCCAGCTGCGACGCGCCCAGCCGGTGAAAGAATCGCCTGTCCATCGAGCCGTAGCCGAGCTTTCCAATCGTGCCCGCGTATGAATACGGCAGGATCGACTCCGGCCCATGCTGTTCTGCAATCACCTTCAGCCGCGCCGCAATCCCGTCCAGCGCCTCATCCCAGCTGATCCGCTCAAACGCCTCGGCTTCGCGCCGGAAAGGCAGCGGCCCCTTCGGAACCTCCGCCCGCCGCCGCATCGGATACAGCAGCCGGTCCGGCGAGTACACGCGGTCCAGATACTTTGTCACCTTGGCGCAGAGAAAACCGCGCGTCACCGGATGGGCCGGATCGCCGCGCAGCTTCGTCGCGCGGCCCAGCTCATCGACCGTGACCAGCACCCCGCAGGAATCGGGGCAGTCATGCGAGCAAACGGTGTGGACGGTCTTCTCGGCCATATCTCATTCTAGCCAAGCCCCGCGGACCGGGACCATAGCCACTTAGCTGACCACCGCGGCCTTCGCCTCTCATGCTTGCTGGCTCGTCAGAGGCAAGAACGCCGGCGATCGTCCGAATCAGAACAGGTCCGAGTGGGTGCCAGTACGAACCAGGTACAGATCGTTCCCATCACATTTGTAGATCAGTAGCCAGTCCGGCTCGAGATGGCATTCACGAAAATGCTTCCAGTTCCCGCTGAGCGGATGATCACGGAAACGGGCGGGCAGCGGGTTTCCCTCCGCCAATAGCAGGATTACCTCGCGGAGTTTTGTCATTTCCTTGCCGCGGCGCTCGCATAACTTCACATCGCGCCGAAACTGAGAACCTTCGACAAGGTTTCTCAAATCCCGAGATCCTTCAACAGCGCCTCAGTATTCCGGAACCGCTTTCCCTTGCCGCGATCTGCAGATTTCATCGCCCGGATGGTAGTCGGATTCGGAACCCGCACGTCGAACGGCAGCGCCTTTTCCGCTGCAACACGAACGAGCAACATACGCACGGCATCGGAAACCGACATCCCCATCTCAGCCAGTGTTTCCGCAGCCTGTTCCTTCACCTTCTCGTCGACTCGGATATGCACCATGGTCGTGGCCATCGCTCTCTCCCTGAGATACATTGTATCTCAACCCACCACCGCAGCCTTCGCCTCTCCCGTCACAATCGCCTCCGGCGCCACCGGCAGCGTAAACAGGAACGTCGCCCCCGCTCCCAGTTCGCTCTCGGCGCGAATCGTCCCGCCGTGCGCCAGCACAATGTGCTTCACGATGGCCAAGCCGAGGCCCGTGCCCCCCGACTCCCGCGAGCGCGCCTTATCGACGCGATAGAAGCGCTCAAAGATCCGGCCCAGGTGCTCCATCGCGATCCCCTGGCCGAAGTCCTGCACAGAAAACTCCACCAGGTTCTCCAGCGGACGCGCGCCCACCACCACGCGCTTGCCGCTCGCGCCGTACTTCATCGCGTTCTCGACCAGGTTGCCGAAGACCTGGTTCATCGCGTCCACATCGGCCAGCACGTACGCGTCCGTCAGCTCCCCGGCCTCGAGCGCAATGCCCGACTCCACCACCATGCCCGCCAGCGACTCGATGGCATCCCGCACCAGCGCCGACGCACGCACTGGCTGCCGTTGCAGCTTGTGCTGGCCGGACTCCACCTGCGCCAGCGCCAGCAGATCCTCCGTCAGCCGGTTCACGCGCCGCGCGTTCTTCAGGATGATCCCCATGAACTCCCGCGCATGCTCTGGCAGTTCCATCCCGTCTTCCATCAGCGTTTCCACGTAGCCGGAGATCGAAGTCAGCGGCGTGCGCAGCTCGTGCGAGACGTTGGCCACAAAGTCGCGCCGCATCTTCTCCGCGCGTTCCACATCCGTCACGTCGTGCAGCACGGCCACCGCGCCGCCATCGGGAGTGGGCGCCGCGCTCACCTCGTACACGCGCCCCGGAACGGTGGAAATGGCCTTGGCGCTGTAGATCCGCCGCTCCTTCAGCGCAATCTCCACGCAGCGCAGCACCTCCGGATCCCGCAGGCTCATCACCAGCGACTTGCCGGCGCGCCCGGCCCCCGGCGCAATGCGCTGCATCACCGCATTCGACCAGCTCACCTGGCCCGCGGAGTTCACCGCGACCACCGCCTCCTGCATGGAGTCGAGCAGCGCCGCCAGCTCCCGCTGTTTGGCCTCGAGCGCCTGAAAGGTGCGCTCGAGCCGGGCCGCCGTCGCGTCCAGCGCGCGCGCCACCTCGCCAATCTCGTCGTTGTCATCTTCCTCGATGCGCGCAGCAAAGTCTCCCCCTGCGATCCGGCTCGAGAACTCCACGATGCGCCGGAGCCGCCCCGCAATCCGGTGCGCCAGCAACGCCGACACCAGCGTCGCCAGCGCCAGCGAGAGCAGCGACGCGGTAACCAGATCGCGCCGCAGGATGTGCAGCGCTGCCGCCTGCTGCTCTGCGCTCAGCTGCGTCATGCGCGCCTGATCGTGCAGCGAATGCTCGACGATGTTGCGGAAGGAAAGATCCAGCGCCGCCGTGCCGATGCACAGCACCACCACAAAGGCGAACAGCAGCTTGGTGAAGACGCGGCCGGTCACAGGGGATCCTGCACCATTATCGCCCGTACCCCAAACAGGACCTCTTCATGGCGCCCCGTGTCCCCTGACGTTGGGGACAGGGGACGAAAGCTCAGACCGCCGCCGCCGCCCGGTCGGCTCCGCGCGGCACCTCAAACCGGTACCCCGCACCGCGCACGGTCTTCAGATAGCGCGGATTCTCGGGGTCCGACTCGATCTTTTCGCGAATACGCCGCACGTAAACATCTACGGACCGCGGCGTGACAAAGCGCGCATCGCCCCACACCGCATCCAGCAGATGATCGCGGCTGAAGACGCGCCCCGGATGCCGCGCCAGATAATCCAGCAGGCGAAACTCCGTCGCCGTTGTCGTCGTCAGCGAACCGCGCACTTTCAGCTGCATCGCGCTGGCATCAATCTCGACATCCTCAAAGGCGATCACCGACGGCGTCGACGGACGCTCGAAGCGCCGCAGCACGGCCTTCACGCGCGCCAGCAGCTCCCGCGGAGCAAACGGCTTCGTCACGTAATCGTCCGCGCCCAGTTCCAGCCCCAGCACGCGGTCGTTCTCCGCCGCGCGCGCCGTCACAAAGATGATCGGCACCGTGCTCAGCGCCGGATGCGCCCGCAGACGCCGGCACACATCCAGCCCATCGCCGCCCGGCACCATAATGTCCAGCAGGAACAGCGCCGGAGCCTGCCGCTCCGCGTCCGGGATCAGGTTCGTCGGCGTCGAATAGATCCGCGTCGCGTATCCGGCGGCCTCCAGATGATGCTGGATCAGCCGGGCAATGTCCGCGTCGTCTTCGAGCACAAACACGGTCTGGGTCAAGCGATGAGGTCCTTTCCCGCGCCGCCAGCCGGCAGACGCGTTCCGACCTCAGCGTAATCCAGCCAGGCAAACAGAATGCAAACGTTGTGTGAATTTCGGCGGCCGCTACGGTTTCAGGTCCAGCAATGCCTTCCCCGTGTCCATGTCCGCCGGGACCGAAACGTGGTCGTGGACGTCCAGCCAGCGCCCATTGGTCCTGCGCAGCACGCTGGTGTTGCGGATCCACATGTTAGTGGGCTGGCCATTGGAGGCCTGCGTCCCGCTGACCCGGTAGAGCGTTTCGATCACCGCCAGGTTTCCGGAGGTGAGGATGTGCAGGTCACGCGTCTCCATGTGCAGGGGCCCCTTGAACCCGGAGAAGAACGTCTCAAAGTCCTTGCGGTAGGCGTCGCGACCGACATACTGCAGCGGAGGCACCAGATCGTAGGCAACAACCTCCGGCGAATAGAACGCCATCGTGGCGTTCACGTCACGGGCTTCAAATGCCTTGATGAAGGAGGCGAGCCACTGGCGGATAGCAGCTTCATCGCCGCTCTTCGCCTGGGCGTACGTGGGTTGCAGAGACAGGACGGCGCAGGCGACGAGCGCCAGCGCACGAAGCAAAGATTTCATCGAGGAGCCTCCGTGGAGAGGTTGGCGAATCCAGCTGGGGAAAGAGTGCCCAGCATCATATCCACGAAAGCCGGAACGGCACAACAACATAAAGGGCTCATCTCCCCTGAGCGGAGAGATGAGCCCGTGACTTGCAGACAGCTTGCCGTTACTCGGCCGGGGCTTCCTCGCCCTTCACCGTGACCCCGACGTGCGCCGTCACCTCGCGGTGCAGCTTCACCGGGATATGGAATTCGCCGGTGGACTTCAGCGGCTCGTCCAGATGCACCTTGCGCCGGTCGATGTTGAAGCCCTTCGCCGCCAGTTCCTGCGCGATGTCGGACGACGTGACCGAACCGAACAGGTGGTCGTTTTCGCCCACCCTGCGCGTGAAGACCAGCGACACGTTGTTGAGCTGCGCGACCAGCTGCTCGGCTTCCGACTTCTCCTTCGCGGAGCGGCGAACAGCCGAGGCTTTCATCTGCTCGATGACCGCCTTGTTCGCCGGAGTGGCTTCCATCGCCAGCTTCTTCGGCAGCAGAAAGTTGCGGCCATAACCGTCGGCGACCTTCACCACATCGCCGCGATGGCCGAGGTTCGAGACGTCTTCTCTCAGAATGACTTCCATTGCAATCTCCAGAATCAGAGCACAGGCCACAGGGCACAGGGCTCGAAATGCGCTGTCGAGCAATTCCGCTGGCCGCCTTGCAGCTGGCCGCTTCTTCGCTGACCGCTCCTTAGCTGCGGTTAGTACCTTGCCGCGAAGGGCAGCAGAGCGATGTTGCGCGCCTGCTTGATGGCCCGCGTCAGCCGCCGCTGATGCGTGGTGCACACGCCGGTCAGGCGCCGCGGCACAATCTTGCCGCGTTCGGCCACAAAGCCCTGCAGCAGCCGCACATCGCGGTACGAGATGGCGTCGATCTTCTCGGTGCAGAACTTGCAGACCTTCTTGCGGCGGAAGAACTTCCGTCCGCCCGGGCCGCCGGGACCGCCGGGGCGTCCGCCGGGCCGTCCGCCCGGGCCTGCAGGAGCTTCGGCGCGAGGTGTTGTCGTTGTTTCGTCAGCCATGATTTCCTCCGGCTCACCGCGCACGGCAAGCCAATCTTAAAATTCAGAATTGTGGCAGGCGCCCGTTAGGCGCTGGCCTGGGTTGCGGTCTCAGCCGGCGCCGGCGCTGCCGGAGCGGGTTCCGGAGCTTCAGCGGCCGGCATCGCGCTCAGCTTCCTGCGCGAGGCGCGGATCGCCCTGACCTTCGCGAGCCGCTTTTCTTCCTCGTCCATGCGCACGGTGATGAACTTAATCACCGGCTCGGAGACGCGCAGGCGGCGCTCCAGCTCGGAAATCAGGCTGCCATCGGCGTCGATCGTCAGCAGGATGTAGTTGCCCTCGCCGAACTTGCGTACCTGGTACGCCAGCCGCCGCCGGCCCATCTTCTCGGTGGAACGGACGGTGCCGCCGCCGTTTGCCACGGTTTGCTCCAGACCCGCGATCAGCTTGTCCAGATCCTCGTCGGCCACGTCAGGCCGGACGATAAACATCACTTCATACAAACGCTGCATGTTTGCTTCTCTTCCCTCCGGGCAATCAGGCCCGGCAATCAAAATTTCGCTTCCTGCCTTGCTTAACTGCTCTCCGCCGGACCCGGTTCGTCCCGGCGGTTGAATTCGTTCATGGCGGCGCCGATGCCCCTGGCCACCACCGTCTCCACAGCGCGCGCCACCCGGTCCAGTACCGGATCGAGCGCGCTCAGATCCTGTTTGCGCATCGGCGTCAGCAGGTAATCCCGGCCGCGGCGAAAGGCCTCTTCGCGATTGCCGGCCCCTGCGCCTACCCCGATGCGGATGCGCTTCCACTCGTCCGTGCCCAGAACCCCGGAGATGGATCGCGCCCCGTTATGCCCCGCCGGGCTGCCCCGCTCACGCACGCGCACGGTGCCAAGAGGCAGGTCCAGCTCGTCGTAAACCACCAGCAGGTCTCCGGAAGGATCGATGCCGAACTCGTCCGCCAGCGCTCCCACCGCATGCCCGCTCAGATTCATGAAGGTCTCCGGCTTGGCGAGAATCACATCCCGCCCCGCGATCGCTACCTTCGCCGTGAGCGCGCGGCAGCGGCGGTTCCCCACCACCGCGTTGTGCTCGCCGGCGATGCGGTCCACCGCCAGAAACCCCGCGTTGTGCGGCGTGAACTGATACTCGATGCCCGGGTTCCCGAGCCCCACCACCAGAAACACGCCGCTCACGCGCTACTTCTTCCCGCCCTTCTCGGCCGCAGGAGCAGCGCCCGCTTCGGCGGTCTCCTGCTTGCCCTTCTTGACCACTTCCGGCTCGGCCGGAGCCGCGGTCGCTGCCGCCGCCTCGGCTTCCACCGCTGGCGCCGCCTCTTCCTTGATCGCCGTGATGTGCGCCACCGGCGTGTCCTCCGGCGTGATGAACTTCAGGCTGCCCGTATGCGGCAGATCGCTCACGCGCAGTACTGTGCCGAAGGACAGCTCCGAAACGTCCAGATCGATGTGGCTCGGAATGTCGCCCGGCAGGCACTCCAGCTCCACCTCGCGCAGCATCTGGTCGAGAATGCCGCCCTGCGTCTTCACGCCCACTGCGGTGCCGGTCAGCTGGATCGGCACTTCCACCTTGATCGGCTTATCCAGCGCGATGCGCTTGAAGTCGATGTGGATCAGCTTGCCCTTGATCGGCTCGTACTGCCAGTCGACGATCATCACCTTGGCCTTCGATCCCGATACATCGAGATCGAAGATGCTGTTGTGGCCGGTCTCCGAGTGCAGAATCTTCTGGATCTGCTTCGGGTCCACCTCGACGGCTACTGCCGCCTCCGCCGCTCCGTACACCACAGCTGGAATCTTGCCCTTCGCGCGCACGCGGCGGGCTGCATTCTTGTTGAACTTGCCCTCGCGGGGCACGGCACTGACTGTTTCCTGCGTAATCATTCTGAGTTCTCCTCGGGCACGGAAGACAGCTTCTAGCTCTTTCGCTGCTTTCCCCGCTCCCTTCTGTACGATTTGCGCTTGGCAAACCGCCAATTGTTGTCTCACAACCGATATAGCTAATAGCTAACAGCTGCACTTAGTTGAACAGCGTACTCACGCTGGTTTCCATGTGAATGCTCTCGATCGCCGCACCCAGCAGGCCCGCAACCGAAAGAACCTTGATTTTGCCCGATTCCACCAGCGGATGCGCTTCATCGCGCAGTGGAATCGAATCCGTGACAATCACCTGCTCCAGCCGCGAATTGGCAATGCGCTGCACGGCCTCGCCGGACAGAACCGGATGCGAAGCACCCGCGTACACGCGCGTCGCGCCCTGCTCCAGCAGTGCGTCGACCGTCTTCACCAGCGTACCGGCAGTGTCGATGATGTCGTCGACGATGAGGCAGGTCAGGCCCCGCACATCGCCGATCACGTGCATCACTTCGGTGACGTTGATATCGGTGCGCCGCTTATCGACGATCGCCATCGGCACGTCCAGCTTGCTCGCGATAAACCGCGCGCGCTCCACACCGCCCGCATCGGGCGACACGACGCAGAGATTCGGCAGGTTGAGGCTCTTGATGTAGCCCACAATCACCGGACTGGCGAAGAGATGGTCGACGGGAATGTTGAAGAAGCCCTGAATCTGCGCCGCGTGCAGATCCATGAACAGCGCGCGGTTGGCTCCCGCCGTCGTAATCAGATCCGCCACCAGCTTCGACGAGATCGCCACGCGCGGGCGGTCTTTGCGATCCTGCCGCGCATAGCCGTAATACGGCACCACCACGGTGATGCGTCCGGCAGAGGCGCGCTTCAGGGCGTCGATCATGATCAGCAGCTCCACCAGGTGCTGATCGACCGGATAGCAGGTCGGCTGTACGACAAAAACATCGGCGCCGCGAACGTTCTCGAGCAGCTGGAAATAGACCTCGCCATCGGCAAAGCGCTGCATCCGCGTGTCGCCGACGCTGACGCCGATGTGGCGGCAGATGGCATCGGCCAGTTCGGGATTGGCGCTCCCTGAGAAAATTTTGAACCGCCGGTCTTCATTCGAAACTCGCGAACGCCGCGCCTGCGGCT
>DATEPN010000543.1:0-7520 GCA_035273225.1 Acidobacteriaceae bacterium
CAGCAGGTCCGTATCGCGGAGCACCGCATCGTCGCTGAAGAGCACACCGGCAATCGGAGCCGACCGGCTCACATCGTCATACAGATTGCCCACGATTTCCCGAGTGCGCGGCAGGAAAGGATTCAGCCGCACCGGCGGGTCGAAGCGAACGCCGGGCTTCGACTGGATCTCAAGTTCCTTCTGCAGCTGCTGATCGGGCAATTTCCAGGCCAGAACCGGCATCCACGCATACACTTCCACGCCGCACCGCGTCCGCAGCTGCCACGCGGCGCGCGAGAACAAGTCGGAGCGCACGGGCATCTCGTGATTCGGGAAATACACCGACGATGGCGCGCCACTGCCATCCGGATCGGCATAGGCCTGCAGCCAAACCTGATTCGGGTGCAGCTTGTTGATGCGGTCCAGGAGCTGGCCCAGATTGCGCTCCTGCTGCGCCGGATCCGGGTCGTACACGTAATCCAGATCCACCTGCACGGCGCGGATATTGCGGCGGAGCCGCCGATGCTCCAGCGCATAGACCATGTCAGCGACCGTCGAATTGCTCTGGAAGACGAAACGAGGGATGGCAGCCAGATCGTTCACGCCGAACGGCGGCGTCGGAAAGGTCACCGGCAGACCCAGCGTAAAGCTGCTGATCATGCCGAGCGACTCTGCGATTTGCTGCGACACCTGCGTGTACGCGCCGTAAGGCCACATGATGGCGCGCGGCGTACGCCCCAGCTTCTCCCGAATCTCCTCGGAGCTGCGGCTCAGATCCGCACGAATGCGCGCCGCATAATCTTCGCTCGATTCGTACTGCTTCCGGCTCGCGTCCCAGCTGTCTGCAATCGCGGCAGGAATGGAGTTGCCCTGCGGATTGGCAGCGATGCCATGGTGCAAGTCGTAGCTGTGCGATGCAATCTCTACCAGACCGCTGTTCTGCATCTCGCGCAGCTGATCCCACGTCGCGAAGTCGTCCCGAGTAAATGGCCGGTAGCCGTAATCGACCGAACCGTTCTCCGGAAGATCGGCCCACGCGCCCACGACGGCAACGACGGCGTGATACTGATACGCCTGCAGCAGCGGAAAGACCTTCGTGTAGACGCTGCGCAGCCCGTCGTCGAAGGTGATCAGCACCGGGTTCTGCGGAAGCTTGCTCCGCCCCTGTCGCGCATCGATCAGCTGCTCGAGGCTGATGACGTGATAGCCATGTGCGCGGAGCCAGTCAAATTGTGAGGCGAGGTTGCGGGTGCTGATGGCGTACTGGTCGGGGTCGAATCGGCTGGCGTCCGGCGTGATCTCAAGGCGCGTGTCGACACTTTGACGCACCGGGATCGGCGTCGCGCCCACATCGTCGCGCACATCGTGATAGCAAAGCACCGCGACGTAGTCCGATTGCGCGCGAGCGGCGGTGCAGCCAGCCAGAGAAAGCAGCGCAAGAGCGGCGAATGCAAGCTGTTTTCTCATCGAATCCCCCAGCTGAGGCCGAACGTCACGTCGGTGTAGGGCTCGTTGTTGCCGTCATAGGGCTGGCTGTTCCACGTCACTTTGCCGAAGGCTCCGAACCGGCGGGTGAACGCCCAGTCCTGCTGATAGGTGCTGTTGACGGCGTAACCCGTTCCGTAATTCTGCTGCCAGTACGGCGCGCCGAAGACCGTGAGCTGCTGCGTGAAGTTATGCTCGTAGCGCCGCCATGTTACCCAGCGCAGCGTCCCCGCGGCACCGGCCGACAGATCGTGCTTCGGGTTGTAGTAAATCCGCGTCTCATCGCGCGAGTTCCACGACGTCCACACCTGCGGGCTCAGGATCATCTGAAAGTGCGGCGTCGTCCACGCCCGCTGATCCCATGTGCCGGAGACGATGGTGCGCTGGTTGCCATCGGTAAACAGCTGGCGTCCGTAGCTCGCGCCCACCTCGGCCAGATCGCTCGCGCGCCACACGAGCCGGCCATTGCCGCTGCGCGCATGAATGTCATTGAGCGAGGCGATCATCTGCACCTGGCTCAGATCGTCGGTGTCGCCGGTGAGTCCGAGGGTCCAGTGGTCACCGAATGAAAAATCCGCACCCGCCGCGACGCCCAGCTTCGCGCCTGCCGGATTCTGGTCCGCTCCCGCTTCCGCCCACAGTTGCTGTCGCGCGTAGTCGAAGCTCATGCCCAGCGCGCCGCGCGACCGCCAGGTCTCGCCTGCGTGGAATTGTCCGTGATCGCCCCAGCCGTGCATGTACATGCGCCAGCGGTTGTCCAGCAGGGGTGAATAGAGGTGCGCTTCCGACGACTCATTGGTGCCGATAAACCGTCCGCTCGACCGCTCGAATCCTCCATGCACTTCGCCCTGCCAGCCGCGCGCAATCGCGCGATCGCGCAGGTAACGAATCATCGCAGCATTCGTTCCATCGCGCGTCAGCAGCGGCCGCAGCATGGCGTCTGCCGCATCACGACGCCCTCCCTGCTCGAGGATCTGTGCGTCCGCGACGACCGGCAGTTCATCCGGCTGCTCGAAGCTGTTGGCAATCTGCTCCTGCCGCGCCGCCCGCACCGGCCATCCACGGTCCAGGTAATTCATCGCCAGCGCGCGATGCAGATCCGGATTCGCTGGCGCCGCCTCCAGCATCGCGACGAGCCGCTTCTGCTCCTGCGAAAACTGGCCGGCATAACCGCGCATCTCGGCGGCCTGCAATCCAAAGTCGGTGTTCCATTTGTTCATCTGCGGAACGTGCAGATTTTCTGCCTGCAGCACCTGCGGCGCGTCGCTCCAGGCGCGATCGATGGTCGAGTAAGCCGGCCCGATGCGCTCCTGCTCAAACTGCGAGTACGCCAGTCCGGACCACAAGTCATGATCCCGCTGCATGCGTTTTTCGAGATTGCGATACAGAGCCTCGGCTTGTCTCGGTTTGCGCATCGCCAGATAGGAATCCGCCACCCGGATGACGGCGTAATCGGGAAGCTCGGCCTTCTGCTGCTGCAGGCGCTCGAACGAGCTGACCACGTCCGCATGGCGATTCACGTCGGCAAGCGCCAGCAGCCGGTCGGCCTGCGCCTGCTTCCACAACGGATCGCCAGGCTTCGTTCCTGCGATCACGGGCTCGAGCAGCGCAACGGCCTCGCTGGCGTCCATCTTCCGTTCGGCCCAGGTGCGATCGGCTTCCGCCCACCGGACCCGCTCCGCTCCGAGGTCCGCCTTTAACCGCAGAGCTTCCTGCGGATCGGCGCCGTGCCAGTTCTCCACCGCCAGTCCATTCGCGCCGACGCGCGCCAGCGCCAGCGCCATTTCGTTCTGCACACCAGCCGAGGTCTGCGGCATCTGCGCGCTCCGCCGCTGATCCACGGCGATCACGCAGGTGTAGTCGCCCTCGCGCATGCACAGATATGCTTCGCCGGCTTCCACCTCGAGGTCGTCCGCATGGTCCTTCAGAATCGGACTCAGGAGAGCGCGCGCCTGTTTCGTATCGCCCTTGTCGGTCAGCACCATCGCCTGGCCGAGAAGCGCCTGCCATCGATCCGGGCGCAGCACCGCGGCCTGACGGTACAGGTCGAGCGCCTCATCGTACTGGTGCAGATTGCGCGCAGAATGCGCTGCCGCCGAGACAACATCGATATCGTTCTGCGGAGTCGAGGGCCGCTTGTACAACTCAAGCGCGTACGAATCATCCCCGGCCCAGCCGGCGATAATGGTCGCGTCGGCCAGCAACCGCCGGTTCTCCGGATCCTGATCGAGCAGCCTGCGCAGGATCGTCAGCGCGCCCTGCGCATCCCCGGCACGCGCCTGGGCCACCGCAGCGTCGCGCTCGGACGAGACCAGCATCTCCGAAGACTGCGCCGCGCAGACGCCCGCAGCGAGACCAAAGCCGATCAGCATCGTCGGCAGCATCGTCCGCCGGGACCAGACAGACTTCCCCGGCTTCCGCCCTTCGAGTACGTCAGATGAATACACGGACATCATGCCAACCGGCGCCGAATACGCCACGTCTGCACCTTGGGCGGCTTACGCAGCAATGCAGGCAACGTATAGGTGAAGGTGATAACTGCCATCATCATCCAGTAAATGATGGGGTAGAACACCGAAGCAGGAATGGAGGCGAAAATTTCTGGATCATACTTGCGATCCATATAAGCGCCAATGAGTAACTGCGCAATACAGGTGGTCGCGATCATCATTCCCCAGAAGTTAGGAATGGGAGATGCGCCGCGCGGAGCATAACCCACGCACTTACAAACCACCCAGTACGTCGTCATCAGGACGAATGTGTAAGCCCACAGGATGGACGCGCACGACTCATAGAAGATCGGCCACATGCGCCGCATCTTCCAGTGGAAAGCAATGGCGCGATGACGCCGGATCGCCTGTGCCAGGCCGCGGGTCCACCGCCGGCGCTGCTGCCAGAGGTCCTTCAGGTTCAGAGGCACCTGCATCCAGACCACCGCGCGCGGCTCATAGCGCACATCCCAGAAGTGCATCTGCAGCCGCCACGTCATGTCCATGTCCTCAGTGGCCATCTGCGGAGAGAAGCCGCCCAGATCCAGCAGTGCGGTCCGGCGGACGGCGACAACGGCGCCCGACACCGTCAGAATGCGGCCCAGAACGCGCTGCGCCCGCCGCTGCATCGATACGATCGAGGCAAATTCGATGGCCTGCAGATGCTGCAGCAGAGAGGTGCGATTGCGCACGCGAGGATTGCCGGTGACGGCCGCCACCCGTGTTCCCAGGAAGTGCGGAACCATATGCCGCAGGATCTCCGGCGTCACGATGATGTCCGCATCGACGATGAGGAGAATCTCTCCCCTGCACAACGGCAGGGCGTCATTCAGGCCCATCGCTTTGCCTTCGTTCAGCGTCTTGTTCAGAAGCCGAACGCGCGGGTCGGCGAGGAAGGATCGCGCCACGGCTGCTGTCCCGTCGGGAGAGCAGTCGTTGACGAGGATCACCTCAAACTTTGGGTAATCCATCGCAAGCAGTGCGTCGACGGTTTCCTTGAGGGTGGCCTCTTCGGCATAGCAGGGCACAATCACCGACACCATCGGCAGCTCGCCTTCGAGCACCACCGCTTTCTCTTCCTGCCGACGGCGAAACGAAATCGACAGGGTGATCCAGAACCAGCTCATCGCAATCGGGTACAGCCCATAAAACACAAGAGCGCCCGTGTAGAGATGCGAGTGGTCGATGGTACTGAGAACCGGCCATACCAACCTGAATATGCTCTGAACGTCCACCGCTATGCCTTCACGCCTGCTTCAACATAGTTGTCCAGTTGCCGCAGCGGCTTGTCCGTGCTCGTTGCAGCCCTGTACATCTTGTTGTCTTTGGCGACAGTAATCACCACTTCCCGGGCAGATCCCAGGTTCGCATCGAAGATGAGTGTCCGTCCGAGATGGTCGCGGGAGTAAGCAGGCGGCGTGTAACGGGTCAACCGTCCGCGCTTGCCGCGAGAAGCCAGCCGCTTGTTGTGGGCGACCCAGCTCCGCACGATCACGAAGAGAATGATGGCTGCACTGGTCAGGAACAACGCGAACGTCGCTGGTTCCCGTCGCGGAGTTATCTGAAAAATTCGAACCCAACCAAGGCAATAAAGAATCCAGCCAAACACCGCCATGATGCGGCGCATATTTTTCGATCTCATCACCGGCACCAGACAATGGGGAGGACACCGTGACGGCTGCGTATCGTCCCCGTCCCCAACTTAACGAGTCAGGCACTGACTCAAAATCCCGCAGAAGTTGTAACGTTGTCCTAACCCTAAACAGCGCCGCAGGTAACTAAGTCACTCGAAAGTCACCTGTACGCATGCTCCGTTGCACAGTTGCAAATTGCTCGCGTTGCCAATGAGCTACGTCGATGCCACTCGTCCAGGGCGCTCACGCCGGGATCCAATTAAATCCGCGTTTCGCGCCAACTCTGGTCCACAACGTGCACTACTCTCCAGCGCCGGCGACAGCATTTGCGAACCATCGCCGGCAAGCAGGAGGGGTTCCATGCCCGCTTTGCCTCGAATGACTTCTGCCGTGGTTCCACTCGCATGGGTTCCGTTTCGGGATTCCGAACAGTGCGCTTACTCGGTTCTGTACGTTGACGACGACTGGCAGAATCTTGCCGAATGGTGCGCCACGCTGGAGGGCGCCGGCTATTGCGTGACCGCGACCGATTCTCCGGCGGCCGCATTGCGTTCGTTCGCCCACGGGAGCTTCGACGCGGTCGTCCTGAACTTCCATTTGCCGTATGTGACGAGCGGGCTGCTGGCGCAGGTGATACGCACCCTGCGGCGCGACATTCCCCTGCTGCTCATCTCCGACTGCCTCGAAGACGAGGACCTCAGCCCATGGGACCGCCGGCTCTCGGAAGGAGTCGATGCGGATCAATTCCTGGCCAGTCTGCACAGCGCGATCGAACACGGGCGGCGCGCGCGGATCGCCGCCACGATCGCGTCCTCGCTTCCACCCGTGCCCCTGCACTGAGGCGCCGGCCGGCTACTCCCCCGCCGCTTCCGAAGAAGTCGCACCAGCCTTGGCGTAGGCCCAGTTACAAAGCAGCTGGCGATCGGCAAAGCTCAGCTTTGCCTTGCGGTGTATCGCCACATACTGCGCCTCCGGCATTTCGCCTTTGGCCGCCTCCTCACAGACATCGTGCAGCAGTTCGCGCTGCTGCTTCGGCGGATAGCTCGTCCACTCCGATAAGTTCATAGCCTTGCGCCCGCGATGCACGTCCAGCGCGACCAGCCAGGAAGCCGGAGCCACCTGGCTGTACCACGGCCAGACGGTCGAGTTCGAGTGGCAGTCGTTGCACGAGCGATTCAGAATTCCGGCGACCTCCGGAGTCACCGGGGAGACGGCGTGAATGCTGTGCCCCGGCTGCTCCGGAGGATTCGTCCGCGGCGGGCGCACGATCTGTGCTGCCAGGATCGCCACGCCCGCAAACGCCAGAGATGTTTTCATCCAAGTGCGCATAACAACTCCGCCCGGGTTCTACTCCTGAGTGTCTGCAACCGGCTTGAGATGGACCTTGCTGAGCTGTGCCTGGAAGGCATCGCGGTGGCGCGCCTCGTCCTGCTGGATCTCTGCAAACCGAGCAGCAGCAGCAGCATCACCGGCCTCCCTGGCTTTCGCAGCGAAATCCGGATACATGTGTTCGAATTCCCAGCTTTCCCCTTTGATCGCGTCGCGCAGGTTCTGCTCGTCGGACCCGACCAGCCCCGCCAGCTTTGCCTCCTCGGCGAAGTGCTCGAAGCGCTCCGTGTGCGCGTTCTGCGTGAATAACTCCGCCAATGCCTGATTGCCGCTCTTGCGAGCATGCTCGGCATACAGCATGTATTTGGCATAGGCAAACGCTTCGCCGTGCATCGCGCTGGAGAGGTTCTCAGCGGTTTGCGGGTGGACCTTGACGGCGGTATTCGCGGCGGTCATCCGCCCCATCATGAAAAAGCCGGCCGCGGCCACCGGCAACGCAAGCAGAATGATTTTCTCTTTCATAGCTCCTCCCGGGCAGGCGGTGAAGCAGTGGGCTGTGGGAGCAACCTGCCCGTCCCCCGCTACCGGATGCACGTGGCTCGCC
>DATEPN010000544.1:0-12262 GCA_035273225.1 Acidobacteriaceae bacterium
ACAGGAATGGTGATGTGGGCGACGCCACGCGTTTCGAGCGCCGTCCGGATCGCCAGGTCGGCGACCGATTCCATGTGCGCGCCGTTCATCACGCGCTCGTTGTAGACGGCTACGTCCATATAGAGCTTGTCCAGCGCAACATCCTGTTGCGTCAACGTGCCGATCAGATCCGAGTGCTGCAGCCCGGTAATGGCCAGCACCGGAGCACGATCCATCTTCGCGTCGTAGAGCCCATTGAGCAGGTGAATGCCGCCGGGGCCGGAGGTTGCAATGCAAACGCCAAGCCGCCCGGTGAACTTCGCATACGCGCACGCGGCGAAGGCGGCCGCTTCCTCGTGGCGCATGTGGATGAAGCGGATGCGGTCCTTGTTCTGGCGCAGCGCCTCGAAAACTCCATTGATCCCATCGCCCGGTATGCCGAAGATCGTGTCGACGCCCCACGCAATCAGGCGCTCGACCAAAATGTCGGATGCATTCATCAGGAAATCCCCCCGTCTTCAGTTGGAAGCCATGCCCCCCGGGGGAGTTGTCGGCGGGTTTTGACGCAAACACGCCCATCACGTGCAGCATCAAAACGATGCATGCCGAGAAATGCTCCTGATCCCCGCCCGAAGAAAGCCCAGGCTCAGCCGCCGTACTCCTCAGAACAGCAATCGCCCCCCGGCAAAGAGAAGAAGATGGCGCCCGCCGCCGATCACGGCGAGAAGAGCTACACCGGGAACAATCGCCTCCAGGGCAAGGCCGCGATCATCACCGGAGCCGACAGCGGCATCGGCCGCGCCGTGGCGATTGCCTTCGCGCGCGAAGGCGCGGACCTCGTCATCAGCTTCCTTCCTGAAGAAGAGGACGATGCGCGCGAAACGGCGAAATGGGTGGAGCAGGCAGGCCGCAAAGCCGTGCTCGTGCCCGGCGATGTGCAGAAGAAGAAGTACTGCCAGAAGCTTGTCGAAACAGCCGTCCGCCGCCTCGGCAAGCTCGACATTGTCGTGAGCAACGCCGCCTTCCAGCGCACCTACGATGACATCGGCGACCTCTCCGAGGAGGAATTCGACCGCCACTTCCGCACCAATGTCTACGGCACGTTTTTCCTCTCCCAGGCCGCGGCGGAGGTTCTGCCGAAGGGCGGCTCGATCCTCATCACCTGCTCGATTCAGTCCTTTGAGCCGAGCCCGAATCTGCTGGCCTACGCGCCGACGAAGGCTGCCCTCGCGAACTTCACCAAAGCCCTGTCAAAAGCAGTAGCGAAGAAAGAGATTCGCGTGAATGGCGTCGCCCCGGGTCCGGTCTGGACGCCGCTGATCCCCTCCACCATGCCGAAGGAGAAGGTGAAGGATTTCGGCAAGAACACGCTGTTTGAGCGCGCCGCACAACCGGCGGAACTGGCGCCCATCTTCGTCTTCCTCGCCTCAGAGGATGCGACCTATGTGACCGGCGAAATCTACGGCGCGACCGGCGGACGGACTCCGTACTAGACGGAGTCCCCCCTGCGTTGTTCTCTGGTTACGCGATAGAGATGGACTGCAGCGTCGCGAACTGCTGCTGATCGTGACGGCCCGGATCGATCGCCAGTTCGACCTCGGCAATGTCGCGCAGCTGCACGCTGTAGTCTTCCACCTCGATGGTCGACCCGTTCGGGCTGAAGTTCCATTGCTGGCGCGCGATCTCGCGCTCTTCTCCGCTGGTCGTTTTTGCGGACAGGCGGAACTCCTGCGAACGCGCCTGCTTCGCCTCCCGAAATTCCAGCCGGATGCGGCGGATGGCCGTCGGCTTGTCGAATTTGATCCGGATGGTCTGCGGGCCGGGCTTCGCCGCCCGCCACCCTCCTGGATTGTCGCCGCGCAGCGCCGCCTCAAACGGATGGGCAGGATCTTCGGAGGAAATTTCGGCAGCGGCCAGGTCTTCGATATCGAGCCACGCGTCCAGCGCAGAGCGCTGTTCGCCGGGAGAAGCTGAAATCGGAGTTTTGCGCATAGGTCCTCTCTTCGGTGAGATGCCGGGCCCCTGGCGGGGAGCCTGCCGCCGCACGCATTTCGCGGCCGATGAGGATGTAGTATTTTCGCGGTCCCGAGCAGAGGAAGGATGGAAAGACGCCGCAGCTTGTGCGGCGTCTTTGCGGTTCCCCACAAACGCTTGCTTAAATTTCCAGGATCACCGGCATGATCAGCGGCCGCCGGCTGGTGTTCTTCTGAATGTAGCGCTTCAGGTCGATGCGGATCTTTTCTTTGATCACGCCGTAGTCGGCCTTCTCTTCGGCACTGGAGTTGTCGAGCGTCTGCGTCACCACCTGGCGCGCGCCCTCCATCAGGCCCGCTTCGCCTCCCACAAAGCCGCGGCTGACCAGCTCCGGCTGTCGCTCCACTTTGCCGCTGAGCTTGTTGATGGTCAGGATCGGCAGCACGAAACCGTCTTCGGAGAGGTGGCGGCGATCGCGGATGACCAGGTCTTCGACCACATCGGCGGTCGATCCCGAATCGATGCAGACGCGTCCGGCCGTGACGGTACCCGTCTTCTGCGCATTGTCGCGGTCCAGTTCCAGCATGTCGCCGTTTTCGATGGTCAGCGCCAGGTCGATGACGCCCAGCCGCTGCGCCAGCTCCGCGTGCTTCTTCAGGTGGCGGTAGTCGCCGTGGATCGGGATGAAGAACTTCGGCCGCAGCAGATTGATCATCAGCCGCTGCTCTTCCTGGCTGGCGTGTCCGCTGACGTGGATCAGTCCATGGGAACCGTCGTCATAGATCACATCGGCATCGCGGCGGCAGAGGTGATCGATGACCCGGAAGATGCTCTTCTCGTTCCCGGGAATGACTCTGGAGCTGAGCACGACCGTGTCGCCGGGCTGAATCTTTGCGTGCTTGTGGTTATCGACCGCGGCGCGGCTGAGCGCGCTCATCGGCTCGCCCTGCGTGCCGCTGATCAGGATCATCACCTGCTCGGGCGGATAATCGTTCACCTGGCCCGGGTGAATCAGCAATCCGGCCGGCAGATCGAGATAGCCAAGGTCCTGCGCAATGTCCGACGACTCCAGCATGGAGCGGCCGACGATGGCGACTTTGCGCCCATGATGACGAGCCAGTTCCGTCGCAATGCGAATGCGGTAGATGGACGAGGAGAAGCAGCTGAAGAAGAGCTTCTTCTTCGTGCGCGAGAAGATCTCGTCGAGGCGCGGCTTCACCGCCCATTCGCTCGGCGTGTAGCCGTAGCGGTCCACGTTCGTCGAGTCCTGCAGCAGCGCCAGCACGCCGCGCTTGCCGATCTCCGCGAAACGGTGCAGGTCGAAGGCTTTGCCGTCCGGCGGCGACAGGTCGATCTTGAAGTCGCCGGTGTGGACGATGGTGCCCAGCGGAGTATCGATCGCCAGCGCAACGCAATCCACCAGCGAGTGGGTCACGCGAATGGGCTCGATCGTGAACGGCCCAAGCGTGAACCGCGCGCCAGGGCTCATTTCGATCAGATCGGTATCGTCGAGCAGTCCGTGCTCTTCCAGCTTGCCTTCGACGTAGGCCAGCGTGAATTCGGTGCCGTAGACGGGCACGTTCAGCTCGGAGAGGATCCACGGCAGCCCGCCGATATGGTCTTCGTGGCCGTGGGTCAGGATGATCGCGCGCACCTGCTGCTTGTGCTCGATCAGCCAGGAAATATCAGGGACGACAATGTCGACGCCGAGCAGTTCCGTTTCCGGAAACATGAGCCCCGCGTCAATGACGAGGATGTCGTCTTTGTAGCGGAGCGCGAGGCAGTTCATGCCGAACTCGCCTAATCCGCCGAGGGGAACGATCTGTAATTTTGCTTCAGCCATGGATGTGGCCGTCTCCGGCAGGGCAGGCCTGCGGTTCAGCCTCTCATTTCATTTGTGGAATACGGACCGCGGTGAAAGGACAGAATATCAGTCTGAGTGGCCGGAAAGAGGAAGAGGAGGGCGCGCAGGCCCTCCTCGGGATCAATACCGTGCAGAGGATGCGGAAGGATAATAGCCGGTCTTGGCTTGTACGGTGAGCCCGGGCAGTCCTTCGACGCGCACCTCGATCGTGTGGTACTTGCTGCTCAGGGCCGAGTTGTGGCTCAGATAATCGATCGTGTAAGCCGTCCGCACGGATTCCGAGAGGCGAACGAAGGCGTTCTGGATGCCGTTCTCGCTCATCTCCGCCTGCACGTCGCCGCCGGTCTGGATCGCGAACCGCGGCAGCACGTTATCCGGCTGCAGGAACGGCAGTTTTACCCGGTCCAGGTACCCGATGCCCCACAGCGCCGCCGAGCCTACCTCCGTTCCATAGACGGAGATGTTGTTGGTCAGCAGGTACTCGAGCACTTCCTTGTAGGTCGCTTTGCTGCGGACGTTGCGGCCATCGCTGACGACGTAAATAATGCGGCGCCGTCCGGGAGGCTGATGCGCCAGGTGCTCAGCGGCGAACAGAATCGCGTCGTTCAGCGGATGGGTCTCATGCGGGATCACCAGGAACGGACCGGCATTGCCATGTTGCGGCGCAAGATTCGGATCAACCTGCTGGCCGTTCACGGTGGGGCCCATGGTCATCGGGTCCCCCATCGAGGGCACACCCATGGCTGCGCCCGGCCTCTTGGCCGCTTCCAGCACTGCCGGCAGACGCCGCCCGGTGGCTTGCGTAAAGTCGGTGTGCAGTTGTGGCCCTGTGCCAGCATAAGTGATCACCGCGACGGAGTCCGCGGGTGTCAGCGAACCGGTGACGGCCCCAAAGCTGGCATTCACCTTCTGCATGATGTCGGCCGGCAGCGTGTCATCGACCACGAAAGCGATCGAGAGCGGATACGCGTCGGTGGTGAAGTACCAGATGTTCTGCCGCACGCCGTCTTCGTAAACCCGGAAGCGCCACCACGGCAGGCCGCCGACCAGTTGATTCTTCTTGTTGCGCACGATCACCGGCACGTCGACGACCGTGACGTTGCGGCGGATCGTGAAGGTTCCGTTGTCGTCCTTTTCGGCAGGAACCGGAGGCTGCGGAGGACCCACCTCGCCCGGCTTTGGCATGATGGGCGGCGTCTTCTGGAAGTCGTCCGGCCCGGTCGGTCCCTGATCCGCGGGCCCCGGATTCTGCTGCTGATCCTGTCCGACGGTGCCATTTTCAATGTGTGGCGCAGGCTGGCCGGCGGACTGCTGCGCCTGGTCCGCTTCGTTCGTCGCCGTCGTGCCCTTGCCCGGGGCCACCCGGGTCGTCAGCTTGTCCAGCGAGGTGGAGGACTGCGCCGGCTGCGGCGCCGGAGCATTGGGCGGATTCGACTGATTCTGCTGGGGTGCCGGAGCGTCGGGGACGCTCGCCTGCTGGGCAAAAACAAGACCGGAGACTAGTAAACCTGAAACCAGGAAAGCCGGAGCGCCGAAACGAACTGCGCGCATCAACCTGAAACCCCCAATCCTTACCCTCGGTAACCGCACGTCGCGCCTCTCCTCTGTACTGCGCGGAGCATCTACCGAGTTGAGATGCGCCGCCCGTGGTAACCACAATGAGGGCGTATGCTCAAGATTATCAGAGCGCGACTGGCCCAGCCCGGTATAACCCATTGCGCTTCCCCTCCGTCTAAGAGGTCAGGATTTTCCGCCGTGCGTGTCTTCAGCATCTTCGTATTGTTTTTGACAGCTGCTGTCCCATGGACGTGGGGACAGGCGGCTCCGTCACCCGATGCCCCTCCCGTCAGTACTGTCCCGGACACGCCTGCGGCTGATGCCGGACCGCCGCGCGAGACGCTGCACGTCACCTCCAACCTGGTCAGCGAGTACTTCACCGTCCGCGACAAGCACAACGCGCTCATTCCCTACCTGACAAAGAACGACTGCGGCGTCTTTGAAAACAAGCAGCCGCAGAAGGTCACCAGCTTCGTCGCCGAGGCCAATCAGCCGCTGACGCTGGGCCTCCTGATTGACACCAGCGGCAGCCAGCAGTATGTGCTCCCGCTCGAGCAGCAGTCCGGAGCCGCCTTCCTCAAGCGCATCCTGCGCCCGAAAGATGAGGCTTTCCTGCTCAGCTTCGACGTCGGCGTCAATCTCGAGCAGGACTACACCAACAACACGCGTCAGCTGGAACGCGCCATGAACAACGTGCAGATCAACACGGCAGCCGGCGGTGGCGCGGCGGGTGTGCCAGGAATTGGACAGGGTCCGGTGCCGGTGCACGGCACTCCGAAGGGCACGCTCCTGTATGACGCGGTGTACCTCGCCTCCAACGACAAGCTGCGCAGTGAGACCGGGCGCAAGGCGCTGATTCTGCTGACCGATGGCGAGGACCAGGGCAGCGACACCAAACCCAAGGCCGCCATCGCCGCCGCGGAGAACGCCAACGCCATCATCTACGTGATCATGATTGCCGACCGCGGCTTCTACTACAACAATGGCTTCCCGATGGGCGGCTACACCGGCGACTACCAGATGAAGCAGCTGGCCGAAGCCACCGGCGGACGCGTGATCAATGTCGGAAACAACGGCAAGAAGCTCGAAGATGCTTTTGACCAGATCGAACAGGAACTGCGCACGCAGTACCTGATTCAGTACGTTCCGGCGAACCACGAGATGGACGGGCGCTTCCGCCAGGTCGAGATTGCCTGCCACGACAGCAATCAGCCGGAAACGCTGAAGATTCAGGCGCGCAAAGGCTACTTCGCCGTGCCCGACGATAACGGCCAATAATTCGTGGGCTGTCGAAGCCGCGACTGAAGGCGCAGCGTGTCGTCTCAGGCCCGCGTCTCGACGGATGTGCTCCGGCCGTGGTCGGGGTGCCCGTGGCGATGGGCACGTTGGCGGTGGCCGTTCTTCCCCTCGAGATCGAACGCTGCGTTGACCAGCGAGATGTGCGAGAACGCCTGCGGAAAATTCCCCACGAGCCGCTTGCGCTGGACGTCGTACTCCTCCGCGAGCAGGCCCAGGTCGTTGCACAGCCCCAGCAGCCGGTCGAACATCTGGCGCGCGTCGTCCTCGCGGCCGATCGCCTTCAGGCAGCTCACCATCCAGAAGCTGCAGGCCAGGAAAGCGCCTTCGCCCGCCGGCAGCCCGTCCTTCACCTTGCCGGTGTCGTAACGCAGGACGAAGCCGCCCTGCATCAGCTCCTTTTCAATCGCCTCGACGGTGCCGCGGACCCGCGGATCGGTGGGCGGCAGGAACCCCACCAGCGGCATGAGCAGCAGCGAAGCATCCAGCTGGTCGCTGCCGTAATACTGCGCGAAGCTGTTCTTCTTCGCGTTCCAGGCCTTTTCGCAGATCTGGTCGTGGATGGTATCGCGCAGCCGCTCCCATTTTTCGACAGGGGCATCGGCGCCGAGCCTTTGCGCGATCAGGATCGCCCGGTCGAAGGCGACCCACGCCATCATTTTGGAATACGTGAACTGCTTCCGCCCGCCGCGCGTCTCCCAGATACCCTCATCCGGCTCCTGCCAGATTTTCTCCAGATGATCGAGCAGCAGCACCAGCGCGCGGAACTCCTGTTTCGTCCGCTTGCCGTTCCCATGGAGCGCGTGGAAAAAAGTGTCGAGCATCTCGCCGTAGATGTCGAGCTGGAGCTGCGTTGCCGCCGCATTGCCGATGCGCACCGGACGCGAGTTCTCGTATCCGCACAGCCAGTCGGCCTCCCACTCGACCAGCGAGCGCTCGCCCTTCAGCCCATACATGATCTGCACCTGATCGGGACTGCCGGCGACGGCGCGCAGCAGCCATTCCTGCCACGCATCCGCCTCTTCGTGGTAGCCGGCGGTGGTCATCGCGAGCAGCGTAAAGGTCGTGTCGCGCAGCCAGCAGTAGCGGTAATCCCAGTTGCGCGGACCGCCGATCGCCTCCGGCAAGGAAGTGGTCATGGCAGCGACAAGACCGCCGGTCGGACGAAAGGTCATCGCCTTCAACGCAATGACCGACCGCTCCACTGCTTCGCGGTATCGGCCTTCGTAGTTCAGCTTGCGCACCCAGTGCGTCCAGAACTTCTCCGTGTCCTCGAATGCCTGGTGCGCGTCAATGGGCTCCGGATCCGGCTCCCACGAATTGCCGTAGGTCAGGGTGAACCAGTGGCGCTCACCGTGGCTGACGGTGAACTCCGCCTCCGTGCGCAGGTCGACGCCGCGGAGCTTCACATCGCTGCGCAGGACGGCCACGCCTGGCCCGGCAACCGCGCGAATGCCGTCGTTAATCCGCGTGACCCACGGCACGGTGCGACCGTAGTCGAAGCGCAGCACCAGCTCCATGCAGACGGTAACCGTGCCCCGGACACCCTCCACGATGCGAACCACATCGGAATGCCGCTCGCGGATCGGCATGAAGTCAATCACCCGCATCGCGCCTTCCGCGGTCTCAAACAAGGTTTCCAGAATGAGCGTGTGGGCGCGGTAGCGGCGCGTGCTCTTCCAGTTGCGCCCTTCCGGGGAGATCCGCCAGTAGCCGTTGTCCCGGGTGCCGAGGAGCGCGGCAAAGCAGGCTGCCGAGGAGAATTCCGGCCAGCAGAGCCAGTCGATGGATCCATCGCGGCCGACCAGCGCTGCGGTTTCGCAGTCGCCGATCAGCCCATAGTCTTCAATTTTTAAGGCCATAGTCCCGGAATTACTGCTCGTGGTAATTGCGCATCAGCCCTCCATCGATGATGAAGGTCGAGCCCGATACGTAGGATGCTTCCTCGGAGGCCAGCCAGGCGACCAGGCCGGAAACATCGTCCACCGAACCCAGGCGGTTCAGCGGAATCTGGCTGAGCAGAGAGTTCAGCTTGACCGGATCGTTCAGCAGATTCTTATTGATGGGCGTTTCAATGGCGCCCGGCGCGACGTTGTTGATGGTGATGCCCAGCGGACCAAGCTCCACCGCGAGATTGCGCATCATCATCCGCAGCCCGCCTTTGCTGCAGCAATACGGAGTGAAGCCGGGGAAGGCCATGTCTTCGTGCACCGAGCTGATGTTGATGATGCGGCCCGGCTTCTTCGCATCCTTCAGCCGGCGGACGAACGCCTGGGCCAGGAAGAACGGGCCCTTCAGATTCACGGCCATGGTGTAATCGAAGTCCGTCTCGGGCGTATCCCAGAAGTCGTAGCGCTTCTCCATGCCCGCGTTGTTCACCAGGATGTCGGCGCTGCCGAACTTGTCCCAGGCGGCATCGACCATCCTGGGCAGGTCGGCCATTTTGGTGACGTCTCCCTGCACGAGCAGGCCCTGCCCACCGGCCGCCTCAATGGCCTTCTTCGTCTCTTCTGCCCCGGTCTGGCTGCCGCGGTAGTTGATGATCACCTTCGCCCCTTCGCTGCCGAGGCGCTTCGCAATACCCTGCCCAATGCCGGATCCGGCTCCGGTCACAATAGCCACTTTGCCCTGCAAACGCTGCATGGTTCACTCTCTCCGCGCTGATCTGATGAATCCCGGTTCTAATCCCTTGGATGCCCTGAACGGGGCGGGGCCCAAACCTGTGACCCGACGCATGACGATGCGTGAAGCCCTGGCTCGCCAGGAGGGACTACAACTCCCGTGTTAAGCGGCGGGATGGAACCTGGCGGGGCCAGGATTCGTATTGTTGCATGTACGCCCTCTCTCGTGGGCGGCCCTGATCGGGCTTGCCGAGAAAACGAGGCCGGGCGTTATGCTAAGCTTTGCGCCGCGGCGGCAACGGCTGCCCCGGTGAGGAGGTAGGGCCATGGCAATCTATTGCAGAAACTGTGGGAAAGCGCTCGCGGACGATGCCCGCTTTTGCTCGGCGTGCGGCGCGCAGACAATTCCTCCCGCTGCTGCGCCTTACCCGCAAACCGTCACCCGTCTGGTGCGTCCGCGCATGGGCCGGATGATTGCCGGCGTCTGCCAAGGACTGGCCAATGCCTACGCCTGGGATGTGGTCTGGGTGCGCGTCATCACCGTGCTGCTGACCGTCTTCGGTGGCGGATCGGGCCTGCTGGCCTACGTCATCTTCTGGATCGTTATGCCGGAGGAACCGGTGCTGCTGCCGGCGGCTCCTTACTCGCCGCCGCCCGGCAATCCTCAGTCGTAAGCTGGAGGCATGTTCTACCACTCCGACGGCAACAAGCTGTTTTACGCGACGCTCGGCACAGGCCCGAGCGTCGTTTTGCTTCATCCCACTCCCGTCGATCATCGCTTCTGGCTGCCGCTGGCCCACATGCTGCAATCGCGCTACCAGGTCATCCTTCCCGACCTGCGCGGCCACGGGCAGTCGGAGGCCGGCGAAGGTCCCATCACCATGGCGAAGCTGGCGGCCGATGCCGTGCGCCTGCTCGATGAACTCGGCCTGAGCACGGCCATCTTCGCCGGCTGCTCCATCGGCGGTTACACGCTCTACGAGTTGTGGCGGACCGCTCCGGCCCGCATCCGCGCCCTCGCCTTCTGCTGCTCGAAACCGCAGGCCGACGACGAGGCCGCGAAAGCGAAGCGCCAGGAGAACATCGACAAAATCCGCGAGCGTGGGACCGCGGATTTCATCGAATCGACCCTGCAAACCGTCGTCGGCACAACCGCCCGCTCCCGCTGGCCGCAAAAAGTCGCCGAAGCGCGCGAGATGATGCAGGTGGTTCGCTCCGACGCGATGATCGCCATCCAGCAGGGGCTCGCCAGCCGCCCCGACTCGGTCGCCACCGCGCGCACCATCCGCGTCCCCTGCTGCGTCATCGCCGGCGGCGAAGACCCCGGCTCGACCCCGGCCGACATGCGCTTCCTCGCGGAGCAGATCCGCAACGGCGGCTATGGCGCGGAGTATCACGAGCTTCCCGATGCCGGCCACTTTGCCCCCTTCGAGCAGCCGGAGAACGTGGGCCGGATCCTGCGGCGGTTCTGCGACTCTGTTGTCGGCTGAGGCAACAGTAACTTTGGTTTCCGGGGGCAACTTGCCGCCGATTTCTGTGTCTTCACGAGCAGCAACAGCGTCTAATAGGTACAACGCTCGCTAATAGTAAAGGCCCACCCAGGGCACACAAGGATGTTCATAATGGACGCCTTTTCTGTCTCTTTACCCACGACCCGCCGCGCGGTGCGCGGCATTGAGGGGACGCTGGCCGACCTGGCCAAACGCGGCGTCGCCCTCGGACTCGCGGCCCTGATGCTGCCGCTCGGCCTCAATCTGACCGCCTATGCGCAGGAGGCCCCGCCGCCTCCTCCCGACCAGGCGGACTACGGACCGCCGCCGGACGACGGACCGCCGCCGCAGCAGTGGAACGCGCTCGCCCCGGATCAGCTCAATCAGCTGGTCGCGCCGATCGCCCTGTATCCCGACTCGCTGGTCGCGCAGGTGCTCGCCGCGGCCACCTACCCAAGCCAGGTAGCCGACGCGGACCGCTTCGTGCAGTCGTACCGCAGCTATCCGCCCGATCAGCTGGCGCAGATGGTCAACCAGCAGCCCTGGGATCCCAGCGTCAAGGCGCTCTCCGCCTTCCCGTCGGTGCTGTCGAACATGGATCGCAACCTCGACTGGACCACGCAGCTCGGCAACGCCTACTACAACCAGCCGCAGGATGTGATGAGCGCCGTCCAGGTGGACCGTCAGGAGGCCTACCGCGCCGGACGGCTGCGTTCGACGCCGCAGCTGGCCGTGCAATACTCGCCGGCCTATGTCGAGATTGAGCCGGCCAACCCTGAAGTTGTCTACGTCCCGTATTACGATCCCTGGGTTATCTGGGGCTGGCATCATCCGTACTATCGCTGGTATGCACCGCCTCCGCCTCCGGGATTCTTCATGGGCGTGGGAGTCGGCTTCGGATTTGGAGTCGGCATCGCCGTCGCTGCCTGGCGTCCCTGGGGCTGGGGATGCAGCCACTGGGGCATGGGCTGGGGCCCGCACCCCTACGTCGCCTACAACCGCGTCACCTACGTCTCGCGCAGCGTGACCGTCATCAACCACGGCTACTACGGACACTTCGACCGCCGTCCTGAAGCCCGCGAGTGGAACCACAACATGGCCGCCGCTGCCTATCGCCACGGGTATGCGGCCGGAGCCCGCAACGGCTATAACAACGGCGCGCGCAACGGCTACGAGCGCGGCCGCGAGAACGGCTACAACCGCGGCTACGATCGCGGCCGCGACAACGGTTATAACCGCGGCGAGAACAATGGCTATAACCGCGGCTACAACCGCGGCGAGAACAACGGCTACAACCGCGGACAGAACAACGGCTACAACCGTGGCCAGCAGAACGGCTACAACCGTGGCGACAACCGCGGCCAGGAGAACCGCCCGGCGCAGATCAACAACCGCCAGATGCCGAACCGGCCTGAGTCCGGCTACCGTCCGGCCCCGAGCCAGAACCGCGGATTCGACCGGCCCCAGGCGCGTCCCGAGCA
>DATEPN010000545.1:0-4126 GCA_035273225.1 Acidobacteriaceae bacterium
GGCCGCAGGCCTGAGCGCGTATGTGGAGGATCAATTCGATGCGGTGCTGTTCTCGTTGCACATGCGGTTTGTGAGCAGAGGTCTGCTCGCGACGGTGATGCGCCTGTTTCAGCGCGGGACGCCTCTGATCCTGCTGTCGGACTCGGGCAGTTCGAGTGAACAGGAGTTCGCGCCGTTTGATCGCGTCCTGCCCAGGAACACGGCTCCCGCGGTGGTGCTCGGCACCCTGCACGGATTGATCGAGCGAGCGCGCCATGCCGGCCCTTCGCGCGTCGTGATCTTCCCCTCACCAGAATCCGGAAACGCCGGCGAATGAAAAGGAGCACAAACCCGAGGTGGCTTATGGAGTTATCCCCAATGAACATCCTGGTCGCAACCAATCTGGCCGACATGCATGTGCTGATGAAGCATGCAATCGCGCAGGCACGAGCCAACGGAGCCAGGATTCTGCTGGCGCATGTGATACCAGCTGCTGTCGCTGAGAAGAAGACTGGTCCCACGCTGGTCAGGATGACAGGCCCAGGCCGTTGCGCCAATGCGAAGGAGACCCTCGAATTTGCCGCTCTGCAACTGCAGTGGCAGGGCATTTTGTGCGATCCGTTTCTGCTGACGGGGGATCCTGCCGAGCAGATTGCCGCCCTCGGTCGCAGGAGAGGCGCGACCCGCATCCTGATGGGCGCCGCCAGACGCGCCGGTCATTCAATGGCAGACCGGCTGATGGCCCTTGTTGAGATTCCGGTCTTCGTGATTGGTCCGCAGGTCACACCTTTTCCGGCGGGAGATACACATGCGGGAAGGATTTTGCTGCCGCTTTCACTGCGATCCAGGGGGACGGCTGATGTCCGCCTGGCCGCCAGGCTGGCGCGGGAAACCGGCTCGCGCGTTGCGCTGCTGCACGTGATCGATCCGGCGGGAATGACGGAGACGGAGAAGCAACGAGCGCAGATGCGAGCGCGGATGCAGCTGGCGGCCCTGGCGGCCACCGAGGAGAGCCTGCGATCTCCGATCGAGATTGTCGTGCGGGAAGGCAATGTGGTGCGCGCCATCGTGGAAGAAGCCAGGTTTCCGGATCGCGACTGCATCCTGCTGGGCCGTGACTCTCTGCGTCCGGAAGACCGCCAGGGCCGTGGAATTGCGCAGCAGGTGATTGAACGTGCGCGGTGTCCGGTGATCACGGCGCATCCAGACGGGGGCGGAGCGAACCCCAACGAGCTTTTCGAATCGAGAACCGGGACTTTCAACTAGCGCTGCCTCGTATAGCCAGGTTGCGCGACATAGAAGGAGCTGCGAATGAAGTGTGCGAATCCAAGCTGCACGAATACGCTGGTCTACCTGCGCGGAGGAGTCCTGCGCCTGCTGGAAATGGAATCTGAGCCGCACAAGCGGCTGCACGGCCATGGCGACGGCTTCCCTGTCTGCCGTCCGTCGGCGCGGTACTTCTGGCTCTGCGCGGACTGCGCCCGCGTTCTGGAGCTCAAGCGCTGGACGGCGCAGGGGCTGATCCTGGAGTCGCGCCCGACGAGTCATCATCCGCAACCGCAGATCTACAAGGTGCAGCCAACGCCGGCGGTGGAGAAGTCTTCGGTCATGCACTTCCGCCTGCCCGCTGCCCGCACTGCCTAAGAGGCTCGAGATGAAGCCGCTGACCGGGAAATATTCCATTGCCGGACCGTTCTCGCACTGGTTTGTTGCGGTCGTGATCCTGTGCGGGATGGCGGGGGCGCTGGCTAGCCGGTACGTCCTGGAGCGCCAACCTGCGTCCCAGGTGGTTCTCCTGATTGCGATTGCCGTCGCGGCGGTGCCGCTGATTGTGGAGATGGCGCGGGAGATTCTGAAGGGCAACTTCAGCGTCGATCTGCTGGCCGTGTTGTCGATCGGAACGGCGGTGGTTCTGCGGGAGTACTGGGTGGCGGCCATCGTCATCCTGATGCTGTCGGGCGGCAAGGCTCTGGAGGAATATGCGACGCGGCGCGCCTCGTCCGTGCTGGGAGCGCTGGCACAACGGATGCCGCAGACAGCGCACCGCGTGACCGAGGACGGCTCGGTGATCGATGTGCCGGCAGCGTCGGTATCGCCCGGCGATCAGCTGGTGCTGTATCCGCACGAACTGTGTCCGGTGGACGGCAAAGTGACCGGCGGGTCGGGCGCGATGGACGAGTCGTACCTGACGGGCGAGCCGTTTCTCATCGAAAAGGCGCCGGGTGTTGCGGTTCTTTCCGGAGCGATCAATGGCGAGAAGATGCTCACCATTGAAGCGACGAAGGTGGCCAGCGATTCGCGCTACGCAAAGATTGTCGAGGTGCTGCACGCGTCGGAGCAGGACCGGCCGCGGATTCGCCGCATGGCCGACCGGCTGGGAAGGTGGTACACGCCGCTGGCCGTCGGCCTGGCAATTCTGAGCTGGGCGGTGAGTCATCAGCCGGAGCGCTTTCTTGCGGTGCTGGTGATTGCGACGCCGTGCCCGCTGCTGCTGGCGATTCCCGTTGCGGTCATCGGTGCGATTTCCGTGAGCGCGCGCAAGGGCATCGTGATCAAGGATCCATCGATCCTCGAGAAGGTGGACCGCTGCGAAACGCTCATCGTGGACAAGACCGGAACGCTGACCTACGGCCGGCCGTGGCTGACGGAGGTGATCCGGATGGGGGCCTGGACGAGCCGGTCTCTGCTGCAGTTCGCCGGCACGCTGGAACGCTATTCGAAGCATCCCCTGGCATCGGCGATTCTGCGGGCGGCCAGCAGTGAGGGGATCGAATTGCTGCACGCCGAGAATGTCTCCGAGTCGCCGGGACAGGGTTTGGCGGGTGTGCTGGACGGCCATCGCGTTCTGCTGACGGGCAGGGGAAAGTTGCCGCCCCGGGTGACCGGCCGGCTCGCGGAGCTTGCACCGGGCCTCGAATGCGTCATCGTGATCGACGGTGAAGTGGCAGGGGTTCTGCGCTTTCACGACGAGCCGCGGCACGAGAGCAAGCCGCTCCTGAGCCATCTGCAGGCGCGCCATGGGATTCAGCGCGTCGTGTTGCTCTCCGGAGATCGGCCCACGGAAGTCGCAGCTTTTGGCGAGCGGATGGGCATCACGCAGGTGCACGGCGGCAAGAGCCCCGAAGAAAAGCTGGCGATTGTGCGCGATCTGACGAAACAGGCGCCGACACTGTATCTGGGCGATGGGATCAATGACGCTCCGGCCATGATGCACTCAACGGCAGGCGTTGCCCTGGGAGTCAGCAGCGAGATTACCTCGGAAGCTGCGGGGGCCGTGATTCTGCAGTCTTCGCTGAGCAGCGTCGATGATCTGATCCACATTGGGCGGAGGATGCGGCGGATCGCGCTGACCAGTGCGGTGGGCGGCATGGCTCTGAGCGCGATCGGCATGGGCGCGGCGGCTGTGGGCTTTCTGGCTCCCATCGAGGGAGCGATTCTGCAGGAGCTGATCGATCTGGCGTCGATCCTGAATTCGCTGCGCATGATTCTTCCGGTCGGGCAGATCGGCGATTTCCGGATGGCGCCGGAAGCGAGTGCGCACACGGCGATCCGGGCCGACGGCGCGGAGGTATCGCACCCGGGCGTCGCTGTGCCTGCGGCCAGACATTGAAGTCCTGGGCTTTGGACGCGCCGTCCTGGAATCAGGACAACCGCTGGCGTTCCGCAGCAACGGCTTCGGCTGCTGACAGCAGAAAAGGCGCTTCTTCACCGAGTTCAGCCCCGCCTGCGGTATGCCATTGCTGGCGAGCCACGTGCATCAGATGGCGGCGGACGGGCAGGTTGCTCCCACAGCCCACTGCTTCACCGCCTGCCTGGGGAGGAGCTATGAAAGAGAAAATCATTCTGCTTGCATTGCCGGTGGCCGCGGCCGGCTTTTTCATGATGGGGCGGATGACCGCCGCGAATACCGCCGTCAAGGTCCACCCGCAAACCGCTGAGAACCTCTCCAGCGCGATGCACGGCGAGGCGTTTGCCTATGCCAAATACATGCTGTACGCCGAGCATGCTCGCAAGAGCGGCAATCAGGCGCTGGCGGAGTTATTCACGCAGAACGCGCACACGGAGCGCTTCGAGCACTTCGCCGAGGAGGCAAAGCTGGCGGGGCTGGTCGGGTCCGACGAGCAGAACCTGCGCGACGCGATCAAAG
>DATEPN010000546.1:0-4750 GCA_035273225.1 Acidobacteriaceae bacterium
AGTTGTTGTTTTGGCTCGTATTCGTTCACCCTGGGAATCTCTCTGATATTCATCCTTTCGACGCACAGCCAGACTTGGCCACAACAGACCACCGACAAGCCGATCGAATACCACTACGACACGCCAGGGGTAGACCTGTCTGGGGTACTCCTACAGCGGAATGTATACGGACCTCCGGGATACGGCGAGACACCATTGAAGGACAGCCGTCAGAAGATTTACGTGCTGCGACTCTCCAAAAGCATCTCCGTCGAACCCGCGCCGAACGCTGAGGCGACCGGCAGTGCGAGTCTGGACACGGCTGAGAACGTGCGCGAGATTCAGCTTTTCGTGCCACAGCCGCAGAAATCCAAGATCGCTGGACTGGTTGGACGCGCTATCGAAGTCAACGGAACGCTGAACGAGTCAGTCACCGCCAGCCAGTACTCAAAGGTGTGCTTTGAGGTCGCGTCCCTTAAAGCAAGGTGATGTGCGTGAGTGACTGCCTACACGGACAGAACCCGGAGCCGACGGGACAGAGCGCGGTGCCGAAATATTCGTGTGGCCGACGATGCGCTCCCACCAAGCTGCTTTGGACGTGAATCGATTCCTATGCGGTCAGCGTTTCGGCAAATTCTCATATCCCATGATGGTGTCAATAGAAGGCAAGCCGAACGGTTTATCAGTGCCCGCGCAAGAGTAGACTTCCAGCGAACTGATTTGGTCGTCCGTCTGGAACAGCATCACCCCGACGAGGTCACTATCAACCTTCGCGAGCCAATCGCTGATGAGCTGCTCGCCCTTCCGCGGAACGGGCTCACCGTCCAACGCGAAGTAGACCGTCGGACATCCGCAGTTGCACTTCCCGGCGACCGTTAGCCTGTCGATTTGCGGTAGCAGGCGGCGAGCGTCGGGGTGGCTGTGTTCAATCAGCCAAAGTACAAGATCGCGTTCCTGTGGTAACAGCGGGCGCTTTAGCCACTCCACGCCCTTGCTCGCAGGCTCGAACATGTGCAAAGTGTAGTCGGCTCGCACTCAACTTGAACAGCGAGATTCTATCCGTCGCGTCCGAGTCACCGGCAATACGGACATAACGGGTGGCCCGCTCTTCAGCTGCGAACGGCCTCTCCCGCCGCGCGCAGGTTGGCCAGCCGCATCTCAGAATACTTCCGCGAGAGAATGACGCCGTCCGCGCCGGCGCCGAGTGCGGCTTGCACCGACTCCCGCACATCCTCCGGCTGCGTCTTCTTTTCGTTGGCGCCGGTCGGGATATCGATGTCGATCCCCGGCCAGATCCTGACCGCTCCGCCCACACCGGCCAATGCGCGCTTCGTCTCCCGCGCGACGTAATCGGCGGAGAGCCCCCGCTGGGGAATCTCATCGAGGCTTGCTTCCTTATAGTTCTGCACGCCGTAGGTCCACTCGAGAACCGCTTCCGGCGCGAAGTCGGCGAAGATGGTGTGGCTCACGTTGCGCACGTACGAAGCCAGCCGCGGCCCGCCGCAGTTGTTGTACATCACAACCTTGAGAAAATCGGAATAACGGCGGAATTCTGCGTAATCCTGCTCGGCTCGGTAGAACGGACTGAACGAGTTGTTGTGCCAGATGTGCCAGCCGACGCCGATCTCCGGCCGCACCGATTTCGCCAGCTTGTGCAACGACGCATAAGTGGACTGCAGTCCGTCATTCCATAACTTCTCCCAGCCCAGGATCTCCGGATACTGCACCAGCAGCCGCCAGTACGAGACGAAGTACCCATCGCTGGGGCGCGAGGGGGTACGCACCAGCTCCGCCAGTTTTGTGTAACCCTCGATCGCGCGTTGCACGTCGATCCCGCGCCGCGTCGCCTCCTGCCTGCAGGAATTGCAGAAGCACGTCACCGACATGGGGTCTAAGCCGCCACCGCCGTGCACGCTGCGGATCGCATTCCCGAACGGTCCCTGCCGCTCGCTGCCCCACATGATGCCGTCGATCGGATAGCTGCGCACAAAGTCCTCGGTCAGCCCGCGCCAGAACGCCTGCACCTCCGGGTTGTGGAAGCACAGCGTGCTCGCCTTTTTGCCGGATAACGTCACCTCCTGCAGCTGGTCGATGCCGTCCAGATCGCGACGAAACACGTCCTCGTACCAGCAGATCGTCTTCATTCCGCGAGCCCGGGCTGCGGGAATCACCTCGCCGAGCACGTCAAAGTTGCCGTAGTCCGTTGCCTGAATGTTTTTGAGCGACGTGCCTCTGTAGTACTGCGGGTGCACGCGCGCGAAGTTACCGCCGCGAAATCCTGTGTCGTACTCCTGCTTGCCGTGGTCGGGAAGAGGCTGCCCCGGCACCTGCCGTCCGGCGATACCGCGCCCGTAGCTAAAGGCCGCGATAAAAAGCGTGTTCACCGCTGCCTCGTGCTGAAAGCGATCGAGTACTGGTTCGACGCCCTCGTCGACAAACGATACCGCGCCCACCTGGATCCCGATCATCGGATTCGCGCTGCCCGCCCACCCCGGCACGGCCGCCGCGCATCCCGCCGCCGCAGCCAGTTTCCCGAACTCGCGCCTTGTAACTTCCGCCACGCCTCACCTCCAGTTGCAGGATGGTGTAGCCGGGTTACATCTGCAAGCACTGGATCAGCAGAGAACCCGTCACCCAGGGGAGTGTATCGTCCCCGCGAGCCTGTTCCTTTCTTCCCTGTCTTTTCTGTCAAGACTTACTTCCGTGTCCTGCCACATTCCAAACCGCTTCCACGCCAGCAAAGCTGCGAGGTTTCTGCCCTCCACGCGATATCCTGAAAATAGAGAGAAAGAAAAATGCCTCGCCCCCGCGCGAGGCAGTTTTCACATGTGGAGTGGGACCATCCTCCTCCATGCATTTGCAAACAAAGTCCTTCACTTTGTTTTCAAATGCTTGCGGAGGGATCCCCATCCATCACACCACGTGAAATCAAATGCTTGCGGAGGGATCATCCCCCCAAAAAGAAAACGCAGCCGCCGACCGCTTGCTGCCGACTGCCGGCTGCCGACTCGCTATCTGCTATCTGCTACCCACTGCTATGCTGTCTGAAACCATTTAAGGACGCTCGCCCGGAAAGAAGGCAACAACCCCCATGGCGAACATGAAGAAGATCGCCGAGCTGGCCGGCGTATCGCTGGGCACCGTCTCCCACGTGCTCAACGGCACCGCCCGCGTCCGCGAGCCGCTGCGCAAGCGCGTCATGGACGCGGTCCACGCCACCGGCTACCAGCCCAGCCAGCTTGCCCGGGGCCTGCGCCGCGACAAGACCAACATCCTGGCCATGATCATCCCGGACATCCTCAACCCCTTCTTCCCGGGAGTGGTCCGCGGCGCCGAAGACATCGCCTTCTCCAACGGATACCGCCTCGTCCTCTGCAACACCGACAACGACCACAGCAAGGAAGTCGCGCACCTGAACGCCCTGCGCACCTATCTGCCGTCCGGGCTCATCGTCATCCCTTCCGACCTGAGCGACCTCACCACCCAGGCCGAACACTATCGCCGCGCCGGAGCCGCCGTCGTCTGCGTCGATCGTCTGCCGCGAAACTGGGACGGCGATTCCGTAATCGTCGACAACACCGAAGGCGCCTTCCACGCGGCCAACTACCTCATCGGCCTCGGACACCGCCAGATCGCCGTCATCAACGGCCCCATGAACCTCACCAACTCCCAGGACCGCCTCAAGGGATTCAGGCGCGCCTTCAAAGCCGCCAAAATCGAGTCGCCCCACGGCTATTTCCAGGAGACCACCTTCGACCGCTCCGGCGGCTACGCCAAGACCAAAATCCTCCTCAAGATGCTCCCCCGCCCGACGGCCATCCTCGCCGGCAACGACCTCATCGCCTTCGGCGCGCTGCTTGCCATCCACGAAGAAAAGCTGCATTGCCCCGACGACATCTCCGTCATCGGCTTCGACGGCCTCGACCTCACCGAGACCACCTCGCCGCCGCTCTCCTCCGTCTACCAGTCCGGATACCAGCTCGGCGCCGCCGCCGCCCAGCTCGCCCTCGACCGCGTCGCCGACAGCAACAGCCCCATCCGCCACATCGTCCTCAAAACCGAGCTGAAGATCCGCGAATCCGTCGCCCCGCCAAAGAACACGAACGGCGCCACCGTCCCGGCAAAGAAGTCCAGAGTCGCCGCTGCCTCCGCCTTCAGCGCGCAATAGCCCTTTGGGTTCCGCCCGACCGAACCGCTGGACTGATTCGCTACCATATCGGCGTGCCGGGAGGAATCTATGCCCGTGACCTCCGTTCTGGAATGGAGGACCTGTCGCTCATTGGCGTGGTTTTCGTTGATTATTTCCTTCATCGAGATCATCGTCGTCTGGGCAACGGCCACCTATTTATATGCAAATGGGCCGAACACATCTGTGTATCGAGTTACCGAAGCAGCTTGGGTACTAGGTACCCCATTGTCGATTATCGCGTCTGTTGTCGCGGTGCTGAATCAGCGTCATCGGAGGATTGGCATGATCGCCCTAATCGTCGCAATTATCAGTTTTCTTGTTTGCGGTCTCCCGATGATTACATGAGGAGACAGCAGCAGCGGTTGCCCCATCCTTGTCGCGCAGCCACAGGATGGGGCCAACGCACGACCTAGCGCCGCGCTGCCTTATGCTCACCAACGGAACCGAGTTCGACCCGCACCGGCTCCGTCGCCTGCCGCTCGAACCACACCACCAGGTCCGTCCCCTCGAGCCGCTCCACATGCCCGACCCGCGCATCCTTCCCCCACGCCACCGGCTTGCCATCCACCTTCAACCGCGCCT
>DATEPN010000547.1:0-4204 GCA_035273225.1 Acidobacteriaceae bacterium
GTCGAGCCGGCCGTCTGCGTATGAAAGCGCAGCATCCACGACCGCGGATTCTTCGCGCCGAAGCGATCCCGCATGATGCCCGCCCAGATCCGCCGCGCCGCGCGAAACTTCGCCACTTCCTCAAGAAAATTGTTATGTGCATTGAAGAAGAAGGAGAGCCGCGGCGCAAAATGATCCACGTCCAGGCCCGCATCCATCGCAGCCTGCACGTAAGCCATGCCATTCGCCAGCGTGAACGCCACCTCCTGCACCGACGTCGAGCCTGCCTCGCGCATGTGGTAGCCCGAGATGGAGATGGTATTCCACTCCGGCACGCTCTCGCCCGCCCACGCAAACAGGTCCGTCACGATGCGCATGGCGTGCCGCACCGGATAGATGTATGTCCCGCGCGCGATGTACTCCTTCAGGATGTCGTTCTGCACTGTGCCGGACAGCTTTGTCACATCCGCGCCCGTGCGCCGCGCCACGGCCACATAGAGCGCCAGCAGAATGCTTGCCGTCGCATTGATCGTCATTGACGTGGAGATCGCGTCGAGGCGAATGCCGTCGAAGAGCCGCTCCATGTCCTCGATCGAGTCGATCGCTACGCCGACCTTGCCCACTTCTCCCAGCGCCATCGGATCATCGCTGTCGTAGCCGATCTGCGTCGGCAGATCAAAGGCTACGGACAGCCCCGCGGTCCCCTGCGCCAGCAGAAATTTGTACCGGCGATTGCTCTCCTCCGCATCGCCCATCCCCGCGTACTGCCGCATCGTCCACAAGCGCCCGCGATACATCGTCGGCTGAATGCCGCGCGTGAAAGGAAACTGGCCCGGAAAACCGAGATCGCGCTCAGCCTCCAAACCAGCAAGGTCTTCGGCGGTGTAGACGGGTTTGGGATCACTGGCCATAGCGCGACGTCACAGTTTGCAGCAATCATCGCCGCGTTGCAAACGTTGGCTCAGAGAACATCCTGGGCTCATCTTTTACCAGCTATCCGCTGCCGGCGCGCTGCTTCCGCTTCGCCCGCCAGAAGCTGCTCACGGCGAACCACAGGAAGACCAGTCCCACACCGAGATACGCCTCGGCATGCCGCTCATGCCAGCCCGTCGCCTTCGCCGCCTGCCACGCGTGCGCGAGGAACGAGAAGGCAAACACCGCGAAGAACACGCCAAATATCTCCAGCGCGAGGATTCCCCCCGCATGCGCGAACGGCTTCATCAGCGCAGCGCCGGCTCGCCCTGCTCCGCGGGCAAAACGCCGCCCGGAATCGGCAGCAACTCGCGCCGTCTGCTCGGCTTCTTTGCGCGTTGCGCCAATCTGCGCCGCCGCTGTACGGGCCGCCGCCTGAGCAGCCGCCGGAGTCGGCACGCTCTGGCCCGCCTGCGCTGTGCGCTCTCCGATTTTCTTCGCGGCAATCCTTGCGCTGATGCCCAGCACGCGCCCCAGGCGCTTCGGCTCCATGCTGCAAGTTTATCGCTACGTTCGTGCGAGTTGCCCCGGAACCCGCCGGATTCCGCCACTCTCATCTCACGAAAAATTCGAGCCCTGCGCGTCCGGCTGCGCATTGCCCGTCTTCAACATCAGAAGATAAGGTAGGGTATCGGGGATGAGCGCCCCCGGGAAATCGAGGTTCTGACTTGAATCAAAAACTGCGCAAGCTGGTTCAGCAACTCGGCGAGGCCATCCACGAGAGCGTCTCCGAATCCTCGCAGATCGCGGGCGTCGTCGCCGATATTCGCAAGCAGGGATTCGAAGTCCTCCTCATGCTGGAAGCGACCATCGGCCTGAACGAGATCGAGGAGCAGCCTGCGGGTGCGCTCGACGCCGGCAGTGGCGCATCAGGCACGGAATCTCAGGACCAGAGCAACTTCACCGCGCAGGATCTCAAGTTTCTCCGCTCGCTGCGAATATCCGTCACGGGCGAGGATGAAGATCCACCCGACGACGTGGGCGAGCAGGAAAGCGCCTAGCCGCATCCATACGCAACCAATCAACTTGTGATATACCTGGCCTTCGTTGCATCAGAAATGTGGCGAAGGCGGTTTCCACGCCGGGCATCAACCGCGAGGTACGGTCATGCCGATGAAAGATACTTTGGGAGTTCTTTTGGCGGGCGGCGCCGGCGAGCGCCTCTTTCCGCTCACACGTGACCGGGCCAAGCCCGCCGTGCCCTTCGGCGGACAATACCGGATCATCGACATCACGCTCTCGAACTGTATCAACTCCGACCTGCGCCGCGTCTACATCCTCACGCAATACAAGGCGCTCTCGCTCAACCGCCACATCCGCGAAGGCTGGACCAGCGTCGTCGCCCAGGAACTCGGCGAGTTCATCGAGATCCTGCCGCCCATGCAGCGCGTCAGCGCCAACTGGTACATGGGTACCGCCGACGCCGTCTACCAGAACATCTACTCCATCGGTTCCGAGCAGCCGAAGCACGTCCTCATCCTCTCCGGCGACCACATCTACAAGATGAACTACGGCAAGATGCTGCAGCATCACGTCGACGCCGGAGCCGACGTCACCCTCGCCACCCTGCCCATCGAGCCGCATGAGGTCTCCCGCTTCGGCATCGTCGAAGTCTCGCGCACCGGCGAGGTGACCGGCTTTCTAGAAAAGCCAAAGCACACCGACCTGCGCTCGCCGTTCAACCCAACCATGGTCGATGCGTCGATGGGCGTCTACCTCTTCAACACCGACGTCCTGCTGCCAGCGCTCATTCGCGATGCCGAAGATCCCGAATCCCAGCACGACTTCGGACACAACATCCTCCCGGCGATCCTCGGCAAGTACAAGATGTACGCCTACAACTTCGTCGACGAGAACCGCAAAGAGGCTCTCTACTGGCGCGATGTGGGAACGATCGAGGCGTACTACGAAGCGAACATGGATCTCGTCGCGATCTCGCCCGTGTTCAACCTGTATGACAAGGCGTGGCCGATCCGAACGCACCAGCGGCAGTATCCGCCGGCGAAGTTCGTCTTCGGCGAACCGGGACGCACCGGCATGGCGATCAACTCGATCGTGTCGAACGGATGCATCGTCTCCGGATCGCTGGTGCGCAACAGCGTGATATCGCCGGACGTCCGCGTGAACTCGTATGCGGAGGTCGAGGCGAGCATCGTCTTCAGCCACGTGAATATCGGGCGTCACTGCCGCGTGCGGCGCGCGATCATCGATCGCGATGTGCACATTCCAGAGGGCTCTGTGATCGGCTTTGATCCTGATGAAGACCGCCGTAATGGATATCACGTGACCGAGGAAGGCATTACCGTAGTCACACGTGATTACTCGCTCTTCGAGTCGCCGGTCAGCGTCGATTACTTCACCAGCGAATAAATCTCATTTCGGCATGTACGCGTAAACGGCACAGCATCAACGCTGTGCCGTTCTCATTGCACCGCAAGCAAGGCGAAAAGTTCCGCCGCAGGTCGCGGCCGGTACTTGCGAGCATTTAGAATCTTTTTGCACTCCGGTATCTGGCGAGTACACCACATTCCGCTTCTCCGGAATCAAACAACACGGTACTCTGCAGGCTCTGGGAGATCCCTTTTGCGAATGCGCCGGCTCTTATTCATCTTCGTCATCGTCGCTTTGTCGTCGCTCGCCTTCGCGAGCAAGCCGACACGGCTTCCGCGGACACGCGTCCGCCACACGTCGCATAAACGGCATCGCATCCGCATTCCTCGTTGGCAGCGCGCCGCGCTAGCTTCGCCGATCCGCGGATCGCACGACTCGCTCGTCCGCCAGAACAGCATCGTCGATGAAGAAGGCCTCGAGCGCATTCAAGACGACGATCAACTTCTACAACTCACCGCCGACGAACGCCTCGTAGCTCTGCCTGAGAACGGCTCGATCGGCGTGACGCCGACGCTGCCTGAGAATCGCCGCTTCTGCCGTCCGTGGACGCGCAGCTTTCTTGCAACGTTCGCGCAGGCGCATTGGCGGAAGTTCCACCGCTCGCTGATCGTCACCTCAGCGGTGCGGACCGTCGAGTTCCAGCAAGAGCTGCAACGGTACAACGGAAATGCAGCCGGAATCGAAGGCGAGACCGCTTCTCCGCACCTGACGGGCGCCACCATCGACGTAGCGAAGCAGGGCATGACGCGCGCGGAGTTGAAGTGGGCACGCAATTATCTGCTGCGTCTGCAACAGCTCGGCAAGCTCGATGCGGAAGAAGAATTTCGGCAGCCGGTCTTCCACATCACCGTCTACAACAGCT
>DATEPN010000548.1:0-11112 GCA_035273225.1 Acidobacteriaceae bacterium
GGTGGTGGCGGCGGTGCAGCCTGCGCCAGCGCTGAGAAAGGCGCCGGGGCAAAGACCTGCGTCGGATGCGTCAGGCCAAAGCAGAGCGGCACCGCAACCAGCGCAATGCAACCTGCGCCCAGAAGCCATTTCCCTGCCGCACTGAGCCGCCGCACCGCACCATGCGTCATAATGCCGCGCACGCGGGAGCGCAACTCGCCTCCCGTTACGCCCGCAGTACAGCACAGTGCAGACTCGATGCAAAAACGACACGTCCGCAGCAGCCCTTCTGCGTACGTCTCCGGCGCTCCGCCCGCGGCGAGCACCGCCTCATCGCACGCGCGTTCGCGTTCCTCCATCAGGCGAGTTCCCAGCCACCACACCAGCGGGTGAAACCAAAAGATCGCCTGCACCACCAGATGCGCTGCCGCCATCAGGTTGTCGCGGCGCTCGATATGCTCCAGTTCATGCGCAAGAATCGCCTCGATGTGCTCATCGTCGAGCCGAGACGAGATGCCGGCGGGCCACAACAGCACGGGACGCACCATGCCAAAGACGCTCGGCTCGATCGCCGCTTCTGTAACACGCAACTGCACCGGCGTTGGCCACCCCCGCGCCTCCTCCAGCGCGCGCAGGATGCGAACCTCCCGCCCGCTGCACAGCGGTGCCGCCGCGCGCTTGATGCGGTACGCCTTTCCCCATCGCCGGCAGAAGGTCGCAATCACCACGAGCGCGCCCAGCGCCCACAGCCCCGCGCATACCGGCGTCAACAGCGCCAGGGTCGTTTGGTGCGCGGCCGGACCTGAACCCGATCCTGCCCATGGCGCATACAGCGGGTCGCTTGTCATGAACCCGGTGCCGATCGTCTCAAACATGAAATAGAGCCGCACATGCGATGCCGGCGATGCCCCCGCTCGCGGAGCCAGAAGACTCCCCAGCTTCGCAATAGCCGCAAACGGCACCAGAAATTTCACCGAAGCGGCCAGCCAAATCGCGTACCGCACCCGCGCCGAATGCCGGCGAAGCAGCGCTGCCAGTGCAGCCGCGGCAATCAGAAACAGCGTCGATTGCCACAGATGGCCGGCCGTATGCGACAGAATCACCCAGAGCCCACCACCTGTTTCCGGCATCATGCCTTCTCCTTCCGGCTAAGGTCGCGCAGCATCCGCTCCGCTTCCTGCACGTCATCCAAAGTGAGCTTCCCTGCCTCGATCATGTGCGCCATCACAGGCTGCGGCCGGCCGCCAAAGATCGCCAGCAGGTCATCGACCAGCCTCCGCTGTGCCGCTTCCCGCGACACCGTAGCCTCAAACACATGAAAGTTCCCGACCTTCCTCACGCGGCGAACGACCTGCTTCTCCTCGAGCCGATACACCGTGGTCTGGATCGTCGTATACGCGGGCCGGCCCTTCTCCGGAAAGGATTCCTGGATCTCGCGGATCGACGATGTTCCGTGCGACCAGAGCGTCTCCATCACGCGCATTTCGAGGCGGCTGAGTCGAGGAAGTGTCACCGTTTGCTCCTGCCGAACAAGGGTCATCTACTACGAATGTCGTAGAGGCTACTACGAACGCAGGCGCGCTGGCAAGTCCGATGCTCGCGCCCACCCATCCAGGCTGTGCTGTACATCGATCCGCCCGCAGCAAATCAGGATTTATCAATCGCATACGTTTGGCTCGCCGCCGGCCGCGGGAAGATGCGCTGCGCCTGAAATTTTCCTCAAATTTCACACCGCGACGGCACCGCCGTCCGGCATAGTGACTCCATTGACAAGCATGACTGCGGATTTGGTATATTGCTCCGACCCTTGGTATCGATTCCACCCCAGCAGCTACAGAACGCCATGCTTCCCAGGTTCACCCTCTGCGCTCGTGGCGCGGTATCGATTCCACGCTGTCAGGCCATCAGAACAGGCATGTTTTCCGCCTGCAAAGCAAATCAAGGAACAGACAAACTTATTTGAGGAGACCGCGCATGTCATTCCGATCGAAAATCCTGATTGCGTTGTTCTTGGCATTCACGACTTCAACAGCGGCTTTTGGTCAGTCCGACAAGAGCACGATCGGCGGGTTTGTTACGGATCAATCGGGCGCTGTGGTGCCCAACGCGAAGGTTGTTCTCACCAACGAGGCAACGCACGAGGCCTACACCGCGACGACGGATTCGCAGGGCCATTACACCGTCACGAATTTGACCGCGGGCGAGTACACGCTGAGGGTCGAAGGCAGTGGCTTCAAGACATACGTCAGCAATCACAACACGCTGGCTGCGAACACCACGCTGAGCCTCAACGCACCGCTGAGCGTCGGCGCCGCGACGGAACAGGTGACCGTAACGGCAACCGCCGAGACCTTGCAGACCCAGTCAGCTGCGGTGCAGGCCACAATTACGGGCAAGCAGGTCAGCGATCAGGAACTCAATGGGCGCAACCCGCTCTACATGGGCTCGCTGGTCCCCGGAATGCGCACCGGTTCGACGCTCGGCGACTTTAATTTCGCGGTTGGCGGCGGCAATCCATTCCAGGTCAACGGTGCTCGCACGCAGGATACGACGGTGTTCTTTGACGGCGCTCCCGCCGTCCGTACCCGTGGCAACGGCGCCATCATCGGGGTCGCCAGCGTCGATGCGACCCAGGAGATGCAGGTCATGACCACGGACTATCAGGCGGAGTATGGCGATGCCGCCGGTGGCCAGATCCGCATGGTGACGAAGAGTGGATCCAGGGACTTTCATGGTTCCGCGTATGAATATCTGCGCAATTCCGCCATGAATGCCAATACCTGGGTGCGCAACCAGTCGCCGACCACGCGGTTTGCTTCACCCTACCGGTACAACAACTTTGGATTCACATTCGGCGGCCCCGTCTGGATTCCAAAGTTGGGAATGGACAGGTTCAGGGACAAACTCTTTTTCTTTGTGAACGAAGACTGGATTCGCTACCGCTTCACCGACTCGCAGACCCAGGCCGTTCCGACCGTAAGAATGCGTACGGGGGACTTCAGCGAATTTCTGAGTCCCAATCCGTGGCTCTCCGGCGTTCACCAGATTTACGATCCGGCGACTTGCCCGAAGGTAGGAGCCGCGACGTGTCAGCCCTTTCCGGGCAATATCATTCCCCAGGACCGGCTCAGCCCAAACGGGCTGGCCATTTTGAATGCCTACCCGACGCCTACCCCCGGATTTCAGCAGGGGACTTCTAACTGGATTGCCCAGGCCGCCCACCCCATCGACCAGCGGAAGCAGGTCATCCATGTCAATTGGGTCATCAATGACCATCACAAGCTCGAGTTCATCCGCCAAAACGCGACCTACCACGAGTATCAGCCGTTCGATCAGGGTTCCGGTTTGACCGGAAAGTACTTCATCCGTCCCAACCAGACCAACGTGCTGGCATGGACCTGGACGATCTCCCCGACGATGATTAACGAGGCTCGCGGGACGCTCAGCCTCGACAACGTCTACATTCCTGTCAACACGGCTCTTGCCGGATTTAACCGATCCACCCTGGGGATCAACTTTCCCTATATCTTCCCGGCAGGACAGAAAGCCCAGCCCGACAAGATACCCACCGCTTCGGTTCAGGACGGCTTCTACAGTCTGGCCGGGGGTCCTTACCCCTCCCACTCCGACGGCCCCATTCTTACCGCGTCCGATAGTTTGACCAAGGTGTGGCGGAATCACACATTCAAGGGCGGCTACTACCTCAACTTTTCCGGAGAGAATGACAACGATCAGATCAACGTTGCCACCGTTCCGGGAGGCGCGAGCAACCAGAACGGCACATTTACCTTTACAGATAACCACAACAATTTAGGCGCTACGACGGGCATCAGTTTGGCCAATCTGGCTATGGGCATCGCCGACAGTTATAACGAAATCGGACAAAGGTCCCAGACCTATTGGCGCGGCTTGCAAAACGAGTTCTTCGCGCAGGATTCGTGGCAAGTCACACGCAGGCTGCATCTCGATTATGGCCTGCGCATTACCATTCTGAACCCCTACACTCCGGCATGGGGAAATGCAGACTTCTTTGATCCTGCCTCTTACAGCCTGGGCAGTGCTCCCGCAGAGGATCCGAAAACAGGTAACGTGATTCTCGGGACCGGTAATCCTTACGATGGGATTGTCATCCCGGGCTATTCTTCCTTCCCGACTTCGGCGGCCAAGCACGGTGTCCTTGGTGCCGGCTCCGACCCGAACGTTTGCGATGGTTCTTCGTGCAGCTCTCTGTTTGCCCCCAGGTTGAACAAGGGCTACGTCAACACCTCGCATAACTTTCAGCCGCGTGTTGGCTTCGCCTGGCAGGTAACACCGAAGACTGTGGTTCGCGCAGCCGTGGGCAACTTTGCCACCCGCATGGGCCTGCTGGACAACATCTTTCCTGGCGGCAACTCGCCCTTTCAGCCGACGGTTACGGTTACCCCGGCCCCTGGCGTCAACGACATGGTCGACAACCCAGGCAGCAGCCTGAATACCGGTATTGCTGCTCCTCTCCAGATCACCACCCTCAATCGGAATTTGAAGGCTCCGCAGCGTTGGAACTGGAACGCCACGGTTGAAGAGGAGACTTTCTGGAAATCGTTGCTGTCGGTTGCCTATGTCGGTGGCCGCGGTCTCTATAACTGGCGGGTCATTGACATCAATCAGCCGGCTCCCGGAGCGGTGCAGCAGAACCCTGGCCAGAGCGCGAACTACCTGCGCCCGTATCGCGGGTTTGCAGCCATTCAGCAGGAGCAGAGCAACGGAAGTTCCCGCTACAACGCACTCCAGGTTCGCTGGAACCGTCCGTTCTCGAGTGGGTGGCTGGTCGGCGTGGCCTATACGCTCTCAAAGAGCACGGACAACAGCTCCAACTATCGCGACATCCTCCCCGATTCCTATGACACGAGCGGGTTGTGGGGTCCCTCGGAATACGATACCCGCAACATATTCGTGATCAACTACCAGTACGCATTGCCGTTCTTCAGGAACCAGAACACGCTTGCCGGTAAGCTTCTCGGCGGCTGGCAGTTGAGCGGGAACACTGAGTTCCAGAGCGGCACTCCGTGCGGAATCGGAACAGGCAATGACCTTGCCGGCGTTGGCGAGGTCGGAAGCTTTGGCTGCGGCAGTGAGGGCCAGTTCTACGCCATGAACGGGCATCCGAAGCTGGTGAAGCAATTCTCCGGATACCCCGGCCAAAAGGCCAACAAGTGGTTCACAACTACGAATGGGGATGGCACACCGATCTTTACGCCGCCCCCAGCCGGCACCTTCGTTCACCAGCAGGGTGTTCGCGACTCCATCTATCAGCCGGGATTCCAGAACTGGAATCTCAACCTGAGGAAGACATTCGCGATTAATGAGAAGAATCGCTTCGAATTCAAGGCGGATGCGTATAACTTCATCAATCACCCCAACTGGTCCATGGCCAGCTCGAGCCTGAACCCGACGTCAGGCACCTTTGGTCAGGTGACCACGAAGGCCACCAGCAACCCTCGTCAATTGCAGGTTGGATTGACCTACTCGTTCTAGGTGCCCGTTGGAAAGGTCACGGGCAACGGCAACCTTCATGGGTCGGATCGTCAACTGCAGTTCAGCCTGGGGTCCGATTCTGAAGCAATGCTCCCAGGATTCCCACGCGCAGGCAGGAACACCCTGCCTGCGCGCGGGGATTACCGCGCTCACTGATCCAACTTTCTTCGCTTCGAAAAACTTGCCGCGTCGGCAGCGGATTCGGGAAACAGTCTGTAGTCGCGCGTGAACCATGACCAAAAAGACCAAGGCACCGACGCTCAGCGAAGTTGCCAGAAAGGCCGGAGTTGGGACCACGACGGTTTCCCGCGTCATCAATGGCGGAAACCGCGTCGATCCGAAGACTCTCGCCCGCGTGCGCAGAGCCATTGAAGCCCTGGGCTACATGCCCAATCAGGCCGCGCGCATCCTCAAAGGCCATCGCACCAAAACCATCGGCCTCATCATTCCCAGCATCGCCGATCCTTTCTTCGCCAGCTGCGCTGAGGCCGCTCAGGTCATCGCGCGAACCCATGATTCCCTGCTGATCGTCACCACCACGCACAATGAGCCGGACGCCGAAATCGAAAGCGTCAAAGTTCTCATGCAGCATCAGACCGACGGCCTCATCATCGCCCCTGCGGATTCCGACAACAGCGCCCTTCGCAATGTATTGGCGCGCGCCGCCGTGCCTGTCGTCGCACTCGACCGGCCTCTCCTGCATTCTTCGATACCTTTTGTCCTCGCCGACAACTTCGCCGGCGCCAATCTGGCCACACAGCACCTCCTCGGCCACGGATACCGGCGCATTGTCTGCCTCACCGGAGAGACCTCGCTCTACACCATCCGCGAACGCATCAGCGGCTATCGACAGGCCATAGAATCTGCGGGTCTGCCCGCGATCATCGACACGTCGGTTACCGACTACCCCTCCGTCGAACAGGCGATCCGGGTGCTCCTGGCCTCGTCCCAGCCTCCGGACGCGATCTTCACGCTGAAGAACAGCATCACCATCAACGCCTTCGAGGCCATGCTAAAGCTCGGCGTCGCGATCCCGGATTCAGTCGCGCTCCTCGGCTATGACGATTTTGAACTCGCCGACACCGTCCGCCCCTCGATCACCGTCGTTCGCCAGCCCATCGATGAAATCGGACGCATGGCTGCCGAAATTCTCTTCCAGCAATTGCGGCCTGGGAGCCGGACCCGGGCCGACGACGATCGCCCGCGACAAGTCCAGCTCGGCACCCGGCTCATCCGCCGCAATTCCTGCGGATGCACCGCTCCGCAGTTGACACCGCAAGCGCAGAACGCTTAGGCTGGCGGCTGCGCGATGGAAACGATACCACAGCTGCTGTTACTGGGCCGCGCCCTTTCTCCGTCTCCACTTCATTCAACCTCTCGGGAGCTGAACTTCATGCGAACCGCCGCCCTGGCCCTCGTTCTCTCCATCTCCGCTCTTGCCGCCGCGCAGACCAAACCGACGGAAAAACCCGATTTGAAGACTCAGCCCACGCTCTACGTCGTGGGCTATGCCCATCTCGATACTGAGTGGCGCTGGGAATATCCGCAGGTCATCGACGAGTACATCCCGAACACGATGCACCGTAACTTCGATTTGTTCGAGAAATATCCGCACTACATCTTCAACTTCAGCGGCGCCAACCGCTATCGCTTCATGAAGGAGTACTACCCGCAGGACTTTGCCAAAGTGAAGCAGTACGTCGCCGAGGGACGATGGTTCCCTGCCGGCTCCTCGATGGAAGAAGGAGATGTGAACGCGCCCAGCGCCGAGGCCATCATCCGCCAGATCCTCTACGGCAACGAGTGGTTTCGCCGCGAACTCGGCAAGGCCAGCGCTGAATACATGCTGCCTGACTGCTTCGGCTTTCCTGCGTCCCTGCCCACCATCCTCGCGCACTCCGGCGTAAAAGGCTTCTCGACCCAAAAACTCACCTGGGGCTCTTCGGCTCCTGGCGGAGGCCCCGAGTCTCGCGAGAAGACCCCTGAGGGAACACCCTTCAATGTCGGTGTCTGGACCGGACCGGACGGTGAAAGCGTGCTCGCCGCGCTCAATCCCGGTTCCTATTCCGGCGGTATCTACACCGACCTCAGCGCGCCCACTCCGCCTCTGCCGCCCGATACTGCAATGACCGCCGCGCAGGACCAGCTGCATCAGCTCGCCACCAAATTCGCCGAAGAACAATCCAAAGGGGAGAAGATACAGCCAGCCGATGCGACGAAATTCACAACGCTGCGCAATCAGATCACGCAGCTCAATCTCGACCGCCAGCTTGAAGAGCTGAACCACTTTCAGTCCGACTGGGCCGATCGCGTCCAGAACAACGGCAAGGTGACCGGCGTCTTCACCGACTACCACTACTACGGAACCGGCGACATCGGCGGCTCGCCCGACGAAGCCTCCGTGAAGCGCCTCGAAGGCATCGTGACCCACGGCGAAGCCAGCTTGCCGCCTCCCGGCTACGTCCGCTTCCCCAATGAGGCGCAGGAGAACTGGCCCGAGGTCCAGGTGGGCAAGGGCCCCGTCCACGTCGTCTCTGCAGACGCGGATCAGATGTTCCTCGACATCACCCCCGCCGAAGAAAAGCAACTGCCGGAGTACACCGGCGAGATGGAGCTGACGAACCACTCCGCCGGATCGCTTACCTCGCAGGCGTATCAGAAGCGCTGGCTGCGCAGGGAAGAACTGCTCGCCGATGCAGCGGAGAAATCCTCCATCGCTGCCGGCTGGCTCGGAGGCCGAACCTATCCGCTCGATCGCCTCAACAATGCATGGACCCTCGTCATGGGCGGACACTTCCACGACCTCGCGGCCGGCACCGCCACGCCCAAGTCCTACGAATTCGCATGGAACGATGATGTCATCGCGTTGAACCAGTTCGCGACCGTGCTTCAAAGCGCAACCGAAGCCGTCTCATCCGCCCTGAACACGCAGACCGAAGGCACGCCCATCGTCGTCTACAATCCCCTGAACATCGAACGCGACGATCTGGTCGAAGCCGACGTCCACTTCCCCGGCGGCGCGCCCACCAGTGTTTCCGTCACCGCGCCCGACGGCCACGCCGTGCCCGCGCAAATGTCGAACGGCAAAGTCATCTTCGCCGCCCGCGTGCCCTCCGTTGGATACGCCGTCTACAGCGTTCAGCCCGGACGCGCCTCGACCGCTCCGCAATCCACCCTCCGCGTCACCCAGGATTCGCTGGAGAATCAGTACTACCGCGTCCGCATCGACAGCAACGGCGACATCGCCAGCATCTTCGATAAGCAGCTCAACCGCGAACTCCTCGCCGCACCCATGCGCCTCGCCATCTCCTACGACAATCCCGAGCAATGGCCGGCGTGGAACATGGACTGGGATCAGGAGCAGGCAGCGCCGAAGGAGTACGTCAGCGGCCCGGTGCAAGCGCACATCGTCGAGAACGGTCCGGCCCGCGTCGCGCTCGAAATCACGCGCGAAACCGCAGGATCGAAATTCTCGCAGACCATTCGCCTCTCCGCCGGCGACGCGGGCAAGCGCGTCGAAGTTGCGAACGTGATTGACTGGAACACCCGCGAATCAAATCTGAAAGCCGTCTTTCCGCTCACTGCACACGATCAGCTGGCGACCTATAACCTCGGCATCGGAACCATCCAGCGTCCGAACGCGCGTCCTAAAAAGTTCGAGGTGCTCTCGCATCAGTGGATTGACCTCACCGACGCGAGCCGTGCCTTCGGGGCCACCATCCTCACCGACTGCAAAAACGGCTCGGACAAGCCGAACGACAACACCATCCGCCTCACGCTGATCCGCACGCCCGGCACGCGCGGCGGTTATCACGACCAGGGCACGCAGGACCTCGGCCATCACGAATTCGTCTTCGGCATTGCCGGCCACTCCGGCGACTGGCGCCAGGCGCAGACCGACTGGCAGGCGCAGCGTCTCAACGATCCGCTCATCGCCTTTCAGACGGAGAAGCACGCGGGCAGCCTCGGCCGCAGCGCATCGCTGGTCAAAATCAGCAATCCCCGCATCCGCATCATGGCCCTCAAGAAAGCCGAGCAGAGCGATGAAGTCGTGCTGCGTCTTGTGGAACTCGACGGCAAGCCGCAGTCGGATGTCCGTATCAGTTTCGCCGGCCCCATCCGCTCCGCCCGCGAAGTAAACGGCCAGGAACAACCCGTCGGCCCCGCCGTGGTGAAGAACGGCAGCCTCGTCACATCATTTACGGCGTATCAACCGCGCACCTTCGCGCTCAAGCTCGATCCTCCCGCCACCCGCGTTGCGGCAGTGCATTCACAGCCCGTCACGCTGCACTATGACCTCGCGGGCGCGAGCACCGACGGCACTCCCGTCTCTGGCGGCTTCGATGGCCACGGCAATGCCCTTCCCGCAGAGATGCTCCCCGACACCCTGCATTTCCACGGAGTCGACTTCCATCTCGCCCCCGCGCAGAACGGCACGCCCGATGCCCTCGTAGCCAACGGCCAGACCATCGACCTGCCGCAGGGCCAGCACAACCGCGCTTACATTCTCGCCGCGGCCATCGACGGCGATCAGAAAGCCGATTTCCGCGTTGGCGACCGCTCCACCACCCTCAACATCGAGGACTGGGGTGGATTCATCGGCCAATGGGACGACCGGCAATGGCAAGCCGGAGACGTGCAGATGCCGGCCCGCGGCGGACGTCCCGCCAGAACCCAGCACGACGACTACGCGCAGATGACCGGCATTCGCCCCGGCTACATCAAGCGTGCTTCCCTGGCGTGGTACTGCTCGCACCACCACGACGCGTCCGGCAAGAACGTCGCCTACTCCTATGCGTATCTCTTTGCCTATCCGATCGACCTGCCCGCCGGAGCGCACTCCATCACCTTGCCGAAAAACGACAAGGTCCGCATCCTGGCAATCTCCGTCGCTGAGGAGAACCCGGCGATCCACCCCGTTCAGCCGCTCTATGACACCCTCGGCCGCTCCGAGGCCGGTCCCCTGGAGCAGCCGTAACTCGCCCCCTCAGACCGCTGCCTCTGCCAAAACATTCTCATCCTCAACAGGAAGGCTCCCACGCGGGGAGCCTTCATTTTTTCGAGCTCAATCCGCCTTCACAGCCTTACCACTCCTGCAAACACCAGCACCCCTGCGCTCATCGCAATCGCTCCGACAATGCGCGCAATGCGCGCACCACCCGGTGCAATACGTTCAGCCGTGATGGCAATGGCGACCACCGCCATCGCGCGCAGGTCCATGACCCCGGCCACCAGCAGAATCGCCGTGAGATTCGCGCAACTCAGTCCGCAATGCCTGCCGAGGCGCAAACCTTGCCTCCATGCATTCCCCACGCTGGCCGGCAGTACCGCACCGCGGATCGGTTCCTCCCGGCACCCAGCAAGGTGACGCGCCTTCCAGTTCGTGAATTGCACTGCGCCCGCTCCCAGCACAACCAATCCGGCCGCCATCGGTACAATCTGCGCCAGCGCCGGCCATTGCATCGCAGCGGACGCAATCCCCGCGCCGCCCAGAAACACACCCACCCCGCACAACGCCCAGACAAAGAAGTACGCGGCACCCGCAATCGCGGTCAGCAATCCCAGACCCGACTGCCTCCTCCGCCGCAGAGCCCGTCGATACCGCCACAACATCGCACT
>DATEPN010000549.1:0-3012 GCA_035273225.1 Acidobacteriaceae bacterium
CGGCATCGACGCCGCAACCGGCGACCCATTGCCAGCCCATGGTGTTGTTGTTCGCCAGGTCGGCGTCGACGAGGGTGTCGAGGAACCAGGCCGCGCCGTCCTGCCAGGGAATGAGCAGGTGCTTGACCAGGAATGAGGCCGCGATGAGGCGAGCGCGATTGTGCATCCAGCCGGTGGCCCAAAGCTGGCGCATGGCGGCGTCGACCATGGGATAGCCGGTCTGTCCCTTTTGCCAGGCGCGCAGCCTGCGTTGATTATGGCGCCACGGGAAATGTCGGAACACCGGATTGAAGGGCTCGGTCAGTGTGTCGGGTCGTTCGAAAAGCAGGTGATAGGCGAATTCGCGCCAGGCAAGCTGGCGCAGATACGGCTCGGCGCCGGGCATGCCGACGAGGGTATGCCAGACTTCTGTGGCACTGATCTCGCCGAAGTGCAGATGCGGGGAGAGGCGGGAGGTGCCGTCGTGATCGGTGCGATCGCGTTCGTGCTCGTATGCCTGCACGGGCCCGCCGGCGAACGTGTGAAGACGCTCGCGGGCGGCGTGCTCGCCGGGAGTCCCTGCAGCGCGGAGGCCAGCCGCCCAGTCGATTTTTGGCTCCAGATTCAGTTCGCGGATGTCCAGCGAGTGCGGCCAGCTGGTCGGCGCGGGGATCGCTTTTGGTGCGGGCAGCGGCTGGCGTATTTCGCCGCGGCGGTTCCACACGGCACGCCAGAATGGAGTGAAGACCCGGAAGGCGCCGTCGCTGGTATTGCGGATCGATCCGGGATCGAAGAGCAGGCTACCGTTGAAGTTCTCCACGGAGATGCCGTGCTCGCGCAAAGTGGCCTCAACGTGCGGTTCGCTGGCCAGGGATGCCGGTTCGTAGACACGATTGCGAACAATGCGGCGCGCGCCGCAGCTTTGGGCGATGTCGAGGAGCGAATCTGCCGCGGGGCCGCGTCGGATGATCAGGCGCGAACCGACGGCACGGAGCGACTCGTCGAGGCGGAGGAGCGAATGATGCAACCACCAGCGAGAGGCCGCTCCCGGTGGGAACGGCTGCTCTTCTTCGGGAGACCAGAGGAAGACCGGAATGATCGGCAATCCGGTCTGGAGCGCGGCTTCGAGCGCTGGATTGTCGGCGAGGCGCAGGTCGAGCCGGAACCACACCACAATGGAGGGATACTCGGCCGGAGCCATCCCAGCCATGTTCTCACGCGCTCACAACGACCGCGTGCTTACTCCAGCTTCACCTGGCCATATTCGAGCAGAGTGACCAGGATCACGCCACCGGCGACGTTCCCCAGCGTGGCGGGCACGAGCCAGCGGAAGTACAGGTGCGGTGGGATGCCGTGATTCAGGACGGCGGAGAGGATCTCCCCGCTGGTGGCGATGCAGTGCGCGAAATGGCCGATGCCGACGACGAAGCACAGCAGCCAGATGACCGCGACGGAGCCGGTGATGGAATGGCTGGCGCTCACGAGCCAGGCGACCATCGCGATGAGCCATCCGCCGATGACGCCGCTCCAGAAGATGTGGCGGACGGCTGGATTTGCGGCGGCGACGCCGAGTTGGGTCAGCGCGTGCACCGTCTGCGGTTGCAGGGCTTTGGTACGGACTGCCAGCACTGCGAACCCGTAGGCGCCTGCGACGTTTGTGGGGAAGACGATGGCCCAGAGGCGGAGCGTCTTCCAGAAGCCACGGCGCTCGGCGAGGATGAGCGCGACGGGGTAGAGGGTGTTCTCGGTGAAAAGCTGGCCGCGCCCGAGGATGACCGCGAGAAAGCCCATCGGGTAGAAGAGCAGCGAGATGAACTCGGCCCACGGGGTATTGCCGATCTGGCCCTGTACGACCGAGACGCTCAGGCCGGTCAGGCCCATGGTGAGGCCGCCCACCACGCCGGAGATGGCCAGCGCAATGGCGGGCCGCTCCAGTTCGCGGCGCCCATTGCGCAGAGCCTGCTCATAGATGGCGTTGGCTGTGGGGCGGTCGAGGTCCAGTTGCTTGGACTGCTTTTCTTCTTCGGGGTCCGGTTCGAGCTTAATTTTGCGCAGCGGCATGCCTGCTATTGGAGGCTGGGGAACTGTACCCGGTTGGTTTACAGAGGATTTCCTGCGTCGGCTCAGGTCGTGTCAAGCCGCGTCGTGAGCGAATTGGGGCCGTGATAGCCTTTGGCTTCGTTCGAAAAACTGAGGGGCCTATGAGTCATTACGACCTGGCTGCGGCGGCGCGCCGGGCAATGATCGAGCGCGGATTTGAGCCGGATTTTCCGCCTGCCGTGGCCCAGCAGCTCGACGAACTGCGGGCGCATCCACCGGCAACGCCGCAGGGCGTGCGGGATCTGCGCGGGCTGCTGTGGTCGTCCATTGACAACGACACTTCGCGTGACCTGGATCAGATTGAGTACGCTGAAGCCCTGCCGGACGGCAGCCACCGCGTGCTGATCGGGATTGCCGACGTGGATGTTTTCGTGCCCAAGGGGTGTCCGATCGATGAGCACGCGTTGCGCGAGACGACGACGGTTTACACCGGAGTGGAGATTTTCCCGATGCTGCCGGAGGAACTGTCCACGGGCAGTACCTCGCTGCTGCAGGACCAGGAGCGCGCGGCGGTGGTGATTGAGTTCACGGTGGATGCGGAGGCGAACATCACCGGGAGTGAGTTTTATCGCGCAGCGGTGCTGAATAAAGCACAGCTCGCGTATCCGTCCGTGGGCGCGTGGCTGGCCGGAACGGCGGAGGCTCCCCCGAAGGTGGCCGGCTCGCCGGAACTGCAGCAGCAGCTCAAGATGCAGCACGCGATCGCCGAGCGACTGCGGCAGAAGCGGTCAGAGTCCGGCGCGCTCGACCTGCAGACGATCGAGACGCACCCCATTCATCTGACGGATGGCGAAATCGATATTGAGGCCGAAGTGAAGAACGAGGCCACGCAGCTGATCGAAGATTTCATGATCGCGGCGAATGGCGTCGTGGCGCGCTCACTGGAGGCGAAGAAGTTTTCGTCAATACGCCGCGTGGTAAAAACACCGAAGC
>DATEPN010000550.1:0-3673 GCA_035273225.1 Acidobacteriaceae bacterium
ATGTCGGTGGGCTGATCGCCGATCATCCAGCTGTCAGCGAGCGCGTAGCCGAAGTCGTCGCGGGCACGCAGCAGAAACCAGGGGGAGGGCTTGCGGCAGACGCAGAGGCCGGAGTATCCGGCGACAACGCCTTTGGGATGATGCAGGCAGTAGCAGACGCGCGTGAGCCGGATGCCGCCCTGGGACAGATCGGTGGTGAGGCGCTGGTGGATGGCGGCGAGCGTATCGAGGGAACTCTTGCCGAGGGCGTAGTTTGGCTGGTTCGAGACGAGGATCAGCGGATATCCGGCGGCCTGAAGGCGGCGGAGCGCAGGAATCACGCCGTCCAACAGGCGCAGGTCGCTGGCGACGAGCGGGGATTCCATTTTGCCGGTTGCTGGATTGAGCACCAGCGCGTTCAGCACGCCGTCGCGATCGAGAAAGACGGCGGGACGGCTCACCGCTCCGATTCCCACTTCATGGCATGCGCGCGCAGGCGCGGATGCGAGATGATCAGGTGCAGAACCACGGCCTGGAACTCCTCGGTGTGCGGGGTGATGGAGTCCGGCGTGATGGGCGGGATGACGACGCAGGCGTCGGCGACGCGGGCGGTGTAGCCTCCGTCGCGGCCGACGATGCCGAGGATGCGCGTGCCGCTTTGGCGGGCGAGGTTGAGGCTGGCGATCAGGTTCATGCTGATGCGGTGCTCGGCGTTGCCTCCGCCGACGGAGAAGACGAGCACGGCGTCGCGGGCATTCATGAGGCTGCCGCGCAGCCAGTTGGCATAGGCCGTGTCCCAGCCCTCGTCGTTGATGCGGGCGGTGAGTTCGGAGACGTTGTCGGTGGGGGCGTAGCTTTCAAGGCCGGCAATCTTGCGGAGGTCGTTGACGGCGTGGCTGGCATTTGCGGCGCCTCCGCCGACGCCGAGGCAGAAGACGCGGCCGCCCTGCTCGCGGGTTTCTGCCAGCAAAGCAACCATGCGCTCAATGGCCGACGCGTCGAGCAGGCCCGCGATGCGGGAGACCTCTTTCAGGTAGGTACAGGTGTGGTTCGCGCCGGACATGGGCCTCAATTCAGAAGGAAGATTTGCGCAGCGCGCGGGGCGCCGCATTCCGCGACCAGGCGAGATGCAGACCGCCGGCGTGTTCGGCGGAGCCGCGTCTTGCGTGGAGGGCGTCGCGCATCCAGCAGCGGAGAGGCGCGGGAATCAGGCTGAACACTCCAAAGTGCAGGCAGGAGCGCCAGCCGGGCGCGCCTTCCAGCAGGAAGGTGCGCAGGATCGTGAGGCGGGCTGCGGTGCCGGCATGGGCCGCCTTCGCGCGCCAGACGCACTGCACCGCGACAAAGGAGGAGAATGCGCGGCGCGAGAGCAAGGGACGCATCTCGCGAATCCATGCGAGCGAGAACTGCCAGCTCAGCGCGCGGCTGGCGCGCTCGCGGCCATCGTCGACGCGCCAGATGGCCAGCGGCTTGCGGAGCATGGTGAACGCGACGCCTTCACAGGCGGCCACGCGAAGGACCCAGTCCCAGTCCTGATGCATGGGCAGACCATCGCGGAAGGGAACGGCGACCAGCAGATCGCGCGGTGCGAGCAGGGTGGAGGTCTGCATCAGGCCGCCGGGATCGGCAAGACCGGTACGGCAGAAGAGATAATCGCCCACCGCCTGCATGCCGTCGTAGGTCCGCTGCGGCAGAACGCGGCTGGCGACGGGCGACTGGGCGACCACGCGGCAAGTGACGACGGGAAACCAGGCATCGGCCTGTTGCGCTACGGCCATCTGGCGCTGGATCTTGTCGGGGAACCACTCGTCGTCATCGTCGAGGAAGGCGATCCACTCGCCTTGGGCGGCCTGTACGCCGACGTTGCGCGCGGCGCATCCGCCGGAGGCCTCGGGAAGCGTAACCACTCGGACGCGCACGTCGGTGATGCCGGCCAGGGAGGCCGCGGTTTCGGCATCGGGGCCGTCCACGACCACGATGACTTCCATCCGGCGCCACGTCTGGCGGAGGGCGCTGCGGATCGCGCTCAGCACGAGCGCAGGCCGGTTGCGCGTGGGAATCACAGCGGAAACCAGCGGGTGCTCGGAGGTGTTGAAGGGACGGTCCATGGCGGCTAGCCCGAGCATAGGACGAACGACGGCGGGGGAACAGATTACAGGCGGGGCGGAGGCGTACCGAGGTAACGGAGATTCGTCACAGCGAACGGGGGATGTGAGCGGGGCGGCAGGACCGCCCCGAGTCCTAACGATTATTCATGTTGTCGAGCACCGAGCCAACGATGCCGCCGAGGACGCCAGCTTCGGTGGTCTGGCGGCGTTCCGCGGCGGGCATGTATTCCATCAGCTGATGCGCGAGGCGGGCGATGGGCAGGGTCTGCAGCCAGACGCGGCCGGGGCCGGCGAGCTGCGCCAGGAACAGTCCGTCGCCGCCGAAGATCATGTTGCGCATGCCGCGAATCATCGTGATCTGGAACGAGACACTGGCCTGGAAGGCGCCAACGTGTCCGGGGTGCACAAGCAGCATTTCCCCCGGGCGCAGATCGCGCGCGACGAGTTCGCCGGAGAGCTCGATCCATGCCGTTCCCTGGCCGCCGATTTTCTGGAGCAGGAAGCCGCTGCCGCCGAAGATGCCGGCGCCGAGCGACTGCTGGAATCCGACGCTGATGTTGATCCCCGCCGTGGCGCAGAGGAAGCCGTGGCGGTGCACCATGAATTCGTTGCCGGGGCCAACCTCCACCGGGACGATGTGACCGGGAACGTGGGTGGCGAAGGCCAGCTCGCCCGGTCCGCCCATGGCGCGGTATTCGGTCATAAAGAGGCTGCCGCCGCCGGCCACCCGCTTGATCATGCCGAAGATGCCGCCGCCGCCTGCGAACTGGGTGTGCGTGGTCATCTGCACGTTGGGGGACATCCAGGAGAGCTCGCCGGCTTCGGAGATGATGGCGTCGTTGGGCTCGAGGAGGAACTCGAGCACAGGCATGGTCGTGCCGATGATGCGGTTTTGCATAGGCGACAAGAGTACCGCAGTTTGGCTGTGGAGGGCGGGGTGGTTCGCGGCCCGCGATGGACCGGGTGGAGCCAGCAGCGGGTACTGCGCACCTGGGCCAGTTAACGCAAATGTAATGATCCTGTGGACGAAAAGATTGCGTTTTTGCCAATACTGGCTGATATACTCCACCAAAGTCACCCATCAGTAACCAGAGGTAATCAACCCTGTTCTCTTACGACGGACCCAGGAAGACGACGTTTGTATGAATCAGCAAGTTCCGGGATCAGCGGAGAGTCGGACCCATCTGGTGATCGGCACTGGGCTTTGCCTTCCTTAAGAATCATCGATTCAGCTTCTTGCTTTGGTTGCGAATACCGGTATGCAGACGGTTGGCATGCCAGAACAACAGAACGGGGCATTCGTACCGAAGACGGAAGTTCTATCACAGAAGTAACCTCACCTGCTGCGCCTCTGTGATCAAAGTCACTCATGGATCTCGTGCATTGGCCCGATAGTGCGGGTAGCACCCGAGTCTGAGCCGTTTCACTCGTGACGAAGCACCCCGCCGTGTGCGCAAAAGGTCTGCGCGCGCGGACAGTCGACGTGTGTTCGGGCGCACGAGGTACATTTATGGTTTATTTTCAGCTACTTACCCCCTTTGGCCGTCTTCGGGCGGTCAACGCTGCTCCATCCCGTACCCCTGCTG
>DATEPN010000551.1:0-4087 GCA_035273225.1 Acidobacteriaceae bacterium
TTTCGATCGGAGCCGTAGCCGGGCAATGTTGTTGTCCCTGAAGACACGCGAAATCAGTGTAAATCCACTGCTGGTGCCTGTGCTGGGAATTTGGACGTATGAGCTCCTGGATTGGTCTCCGGCACAGTCGGCATGCGGCGCTTCCGGACTTCAAACCTGGTACCGTGAGCTCCATGGCCCAATTTGATCCGCGGCCGCGCGGAAGCAAGAAACGCGTATCCCAAGTCCGATGGAAAGCGGCAGATCATCCATGCCGTCATCTTCATCGTGCTGATCATCGCGTTTTGCCTCTGGGTTGGAATCTGGATCGCGACCCATCACTGCGCTTGAATCGTGGACTGCAAAGGGCGGTTACTCATCCATGTGGTCCAGTTGATCCCCACTGCCCGCCTGTCCTCGCGCCGTTATTTCTTCAGCAGCGCCGGCCAGTTCAGCACCACCGTGATCGGCTCCGGCCTGGTCTGGCCTGCGGGCGTAATCATCAGGAATCTCTGCCCGTCCGGCGAAGGCACGTAAACGTTCCGCCAAAACGATAGCGGCACAAGCTGCGCCTGAAACAGCTCTTTGGGAATGCCGGCCTGGAATGCCGGCGAGGTCGTGTCCACATCCACAGCCATCAGCTTTTCGTCGGGGGTGAGATAAAACAGCTCCTTGCCGTTGTGGCGCCACAGCGGCTCCGCCCCGCCCGCAGTCGAAATCTCCCATCGGCCTGTGTGCTGCGGGAAGGTCTGGACGTAGACCTCAGATCTTCCCGTCTCGTTCGTGCTGTAGGCGACGTAGCGGCCGTTGGGCGAGAACTGAGCGGACACGGCGCCGAAATTTCCCTGCACAAAGGGAAAGGGCTTTCGGTCGCCGAAGAGGGGTACAACCCACAGTTGTGTACCTGTCGCGCCGCCTGCCGTATCGTAGATCGCATAGCGGCCGTCTGGCGTAACGTCGTTCAGGGCCTTGTCCTGACCAGCGGATTGAAACACCGGTTGCGTGCTTCCGAGCCCATCCGCAGACTTCTGGTAGAGATCCCAACGGCCGCTGCGATCCGATGAGAAAAGAACTCGGCTAGCGTCCGGCGACCAGATCGGGTTGACATCATAGGCAGGGTTGAACGTGAGGCGCGAGGCGGTGCCGCGCCTCAGATCGTATACCCAGATGTCCGCCTTGCCATGTTCGCCCACCGCGACAGCCAGCCTGGCGCCATCGGGCGAGAGTGCGGGACTGGCGTAGATGTTCGGCTGAGCGGCGGTGCCCAGATTCTGGCCCGAGCGGTTCAACCAGACCATCTTGTTCATCGACCTGTCCGGCACGCTCTGGTAACCCATCACGCCTGCCGATGAGACGGAGAAGTACCCGTAATTCGGGCCGCTGAATTCTCCGACGTTCTGCGCAAACGGAGTTGCGGGACCGGTGAAATGAAGCGCCCTGGCGTCGAATGGCCGCGCCATCAACGTGCTTTGATCCAGGTAGAAAACGTAACCGGGCGAGGCATAGTGGGGGTTGGAACTTGTCGGCCCGAGGTCGACGACCGAGCTCGAATCCAGCGAGGCCACCGCCATCCTGGACTCGCCGGAGTTTCTCCACATCTCCACGAGGAAGTGGCGGCCGTCGGGGAGAAATTCGGGCAGGGTGAATCCGCTCTCGTTGCGTGCTGCATCCGGAGCAAGCGCCACCGTGGGTGTACCACCCGAATCGGGAACGCGGTAAATACCACCAGGGTTTGCGAAAAGAATGACGCCATCGCGATTCCAGGCGCCCACGGTGTGGTGGTCGGGATTCGGCAGGGAGAGATTGCGCAGGTCACAAATCGTCACCGGCGGACCACCCGAGACCGCAATCTTCTCCAGCTTGTCGTTCGCCTGAAACGCGATCCACCGGCTGTCCGGGGACCAAAAGGGCATCGAGGCCCCTTCCGTTCCCTGAAGTTGACGCGCGCCCACGCTATCGAGTGGGCGCACCCAGACGGTCGTGGGCTGATCAGAATCTGCAGAGCCGATGAATGCCAGAGTCCGGCCATCGGGCGAGATGCTCAGGTCGCCGAATTGGACCTGGCTTTCAGGCCGCGAAACCGAAAATCGCACCACGCTTTGCTCGGTCTTCGGCTGAAGCGCGAACCATGCCGCGGTGGCAGCGAAAAGAATGGCAATCACTCCGAGCGCCCAGGGGAGAGCTGCGAGCAGCGCAGGGCGTTTGCTCGGCGCAACCTCACCGCCGGAAACCGCCGAATCCTGGTCGGCACCCGAGATTATCTCTTCAATCGCCAGCCGTGCGTCGCCAATCGCCTGCAGCCTCTGCTTCGGGTCCTTGGCCAGGCAGTGGCGAATCAGCCTTCGTACTGCCGCCGGTGTATCTTCCGGCAGAGCCTTCAAGTCCGGCTCGCTCTTGATCACTGATGCCAGAACATCCGAAACCGTCTCGCCCTCGAATGCCTTCCGGCCACTGAGCATCTCGTAGAGCACGCATCCGAATGCCCAGATGTCCGCCCGCCGGTCCACCTGCTTGCCTCTGGCCTGCTCCGGCGCCATATACGCCGCAGTCCCGAGAATGATCCCGGCCTCCGTCATCGCCAGGCTCAGCGTCGGCGAATTTGCTATCTCCGCCGAGCCCTCCTCCGGCCCCATCGCCTTCGCCAACCCGAAGTCCAGCACCTTGACGTCGCCGTCGGGCATCACCTTAACGTTTGCCGGCTTCAGGTCGCGATGTACCACGCCGTGATCGTGCGCATACTCCAGCGCTTCCGCGATTTGATGAGCAATCGGCAAAGCCTCGTCCAGCGGAATGGCCCCTCTCTGGCCGCCGCTCACAACTCCACCGCTCGACCCCGATACCCTCGATCTACTCCCCGCCGTAACGGATTGTGCCGGCGAGGCCGATCCTGTCCTGGGCCGCGCCGACGCCGATGATCGGCCGATGCGCTCGGCCAGGGTGAACCCTTCCACCAGTTCCATCACCAGCGCGCGCGTCGAACCGGCTTCTTCCAATCCGTAAATGGCCGCGATCCTGGGATGATTGAGCGAGGCCAGCAACTGCGCTTCGCGCTCGAACCGCGCCATCCGTGATGGGTCCTCGGCAAATAGGGGAGGCAGAACCTTCAGCGCCACATCGCGGTTGAGCCGCGTGTCGCGGGCGCGATACACCTCGCCCATTCCGCCCGCGCCCAGTGGCGAGAGAATCTCGTACGGCCCGAGCTTAATTCCCACTTCAATGCTCGTGGACATTCATTTCTCCAGACCCGTGGCAGTTCGTCACCAGCGAGAGCGGCTGGGACGCAGCCAATGCACCTCACCATCAGGACGGTGGCCAGGATTCTACACCTGGGAGTTCCTACGCCATGATCTGTGATTCGACGGTGTCCGGACATTCCGCGGTCGCGAATGCGAACCGCACCGGCGCCGGTCACCTGGTCCTACTGCTCAGGATGCAGGTGCATCTTCATAAATTCGAGGTATACGTTCCAGTCTGACGGCACCATGCCGTGGCCGCCCTCGTGCATGGTGTAGCCGATGTCGTGCAGGATCGGCTGCCCGGCCGCCGGCCAGACGTCCGTATCCAGCCCATCTTTGCCCAGCATCTTATAGACCGGCCCGGCAGCGACGGCGGCGAGAAATTCGCCCTTCGGATCGGACCAGAAATCCTTGTTGCCCGTCTGCAGCAGCACCGGACGCGGTGCGATCAGCGCCAGCAGCATGTGCGCATCGAAGGGCGCGTTGTCCGGGAAGCCCGCGTACTTCGCGTAGTTCGCCGCGAACTGATAGGGATAGCGCGACGGAGCAGTCAGATGCGCGATGGTCTCGCCGTAATCGCGGTGGCTCAGCGCGGCCCCGCCTTCGCCCGAGCAGCTGGCAATCACCAGCGCAAATCGCTGATCGTTCGCCCCGGCCCACACCACGGTCTTTCCCAAACGCGAGACGCCGTGGATCGCCACCCGCTTCGCGTCGACGGAGTGGTCCGTCTCCAGGTAATCCTCGACGCGGCTCATCCCCCACGCCCAGGCGGCGATCGATCCCCACTCGTCCGGAGCGCGCTCCGTTTGGCCGGCCTTCAGATACCGCGCGCGAATCCCGTTCGAGAACCCGGCCGGGTAATCGGGATCGAC
>DATEPN010000552.1:0-3682 GCA_035273225.1 Acidobacteriaceae bacterium
TAGTAGTAGTTCAGGTCCGTTCCGTCGTAGTAGCCCATGGCGCGGATACCGTTGGTGTCATAATACGGCGGCTGGTTATAACGGGCGTCGTGCCCGGCAACCCACACATAGCCGTTGAGCTTCGCCGGATACAAGCCGAGCTGGTCCCCGTAATTCCAGTCCACGTGCGACTCGTTCCACGACGGGCTGGTGTTCTCCGTGCACTCGGTCAGCAGATGATAGGACGTGACGGGATTCGCCGTGTCGAACGTGCAGTCCGCCGGCGGCGGAGATGTCGGATCGCATCCCGGGTTGGTGGGAGGAGGACCATAGAGCGGCGCTGTTCCGCTGCTCGGATTAAACTGCGGCAGTCCGTCGAAGGACTCGTCGGCGTAGCCGTTCAGCTGCCAGTACTGCCGCAGCGCGCCAAAGTAGTTATCGAACGAGCGGTTCTCCTGCACGAGATAGACGATGTGATTGATGGACGAGATCCCGGCAGCGTTGAAGGTAGCCGTCACGGTGGCGTTCGCCGAGAGCGCCACAGTGCAGGCGCCTGTACCGCTGCACCCGCCCGACCAGCCCGCGAAAGTCGATCCGGACGCGGCCGCCGCCGTCAGCGCCACCGAGGTGCCGCTCGGGAAACTCGCCGTGCAGGTCTGCCCGCAGTTGATTCCGGCCGGACTGCTGGTGACCGTTCCCGTTCCGGTGCCGGAGGTCTGAACCGTCAGCTGAACGGAAGCGGTGAATGTTGCCGCGACAGAGGTGGCAGCCGTCAGGTTCACCGTGCACGCGCCGGTACCGCTGCACCCGCCCGACCACCCGGAAAACGTCGATCCGGAGGAGGGCACCGCCGTCAGCGTTACCGCCGTGCCGCTCGCGAAACTAGCCGCGCAGGTCTGCCCGCAGTTGATTCCGGCCGGGCTGCTGGTGACCGTTCCTGGTCCCGTAACCTGAACCGTAAGCTGAATATTGCTGGGGCCGGACGAAGTGCTCGTCTTGCTGCCGCTGCCGCCGCAACCGCAAGCGGCTAACACCAGAAACGTTGCCAGCCCGGGGCCGGAAAAGGGATTCAATCGGAACATCGTGCTTCAGGGCCCTGGGATCTTCAACGAGAGAACGGTAAGGCAAACCGGGGCACGCCTCGTGCGCAGATTAGATGCCGCGCCGCGCATGGGCGTCTACTTCGTTCCAGGAAGCGGATGCCCTGCGCAGGCTGGAAAGCAGAGGCTGGAAATGTTTCAGCCCGGGACCGGCTGAGCGGTCAGCGTCGAGGCCGAACCGCTGCTGAACCCCCGCCCTCCGACGCTGTCCCCTTACCTGAGCAATCACCGCGGCAAACCCTCAGCCCACCGGTTGCGCAGCCTTCTTCGCCTCCGCGGAATCGTAGCTTTCCCCGTAAATCGCCGGCACCTTGCCGCCCATCGCCCGCAAGTACGCGGACAACTGCCCCCGGTGATGCACCGCGTGCAGCAGGCCCATCTGAAGAAACGTGTACGCAGGACGCTCGAACGCTCCCCGGAAATTCACCATCCGGATCAATTGCTCTCCCGACATTCTGCTGACCGCATCGATATTCTTCGCGTACTCGTCTTCGTACCACGCAACAATTTCTGCCGGAGTCTTCACATCCTCCGGAATTTTCACACTGCCCTGCACAAACGCTCCGTCCACGACCGATCGCACAAAGAAGTTATCGGCGCTGGCAATGTGACGCAGCAGTTCGTTGGCTGTTTTCGCGCACGGATCAGGACGGTAATCGAGGTTCGCATGGGGAACAGCGGCGAGAACCGATCGCGTCGTGCGGCTTTCGTTCTTCAGAACTCCCAGAAACACGTGCTGGACCAACAGGTGCGCCTGTTCCGCAGTTATTTCGCTCACAGCAGATCTCCTGAACGGCGGTGGATGAGAAGCGTCTTGAGCGATTCGATGCTTCTCCGCACCATCGGTCGCGCAATTTTGCACCACACCGCTTCCCGGTGATGTCGAATCACTGGCTATCCGCAAAGAACGGCTGCGGGCGCGACCGGGCAAACGCCTTCGGCTCAGGCGTGCTGCGGCTCCGGCTCCGGCTGCGCCGCCTGCTTCTGCGTGGCGCCCCGCTGAACGCGCAGGTTGGCGAGCGCGTAGTCCACGTAGCGCGGCTCCATCTGCGGAACCTGCTCCATAAAGCGGCACGTCGCGACCACCTGATCCACGATGAACTTCGGCTGATACGCCGCCAGTTCCAGCCCCTTTTCAATCTCGATGCGGTAGATGATCGAGTCGATGTCGTCCGTAGTGACGCTGAGCCCCACCTTCCCGCACTCCGTCTGAAAGATGCGCCGGAACGACTCGACACTCGGCGCGCCCACCTCGATCTTGTACGGCAGGCGGCGGAGAAACGCGGGGTCCATCAGATCTTCCGGCTCAATATTCGTCGAGAAGATCACCAGCTCCTCAAACGGGATGCTGAAGCTCTTGCCGGTGTGCAGCTTCAGATAGTCGATGCGGTTTTCCAGCGGCACGATCCAGCGGTTCAGCAGCGCCGTCGGGCTGACGATCTGCCGCCCAAAGTCGTCGATGATGAAGCACCCGCCCAGCGCCTTGATATGCAGCGGCGCCTCGTAATAATGGCCGACCGGGTTGTAGAGCAGGTCCAGCATCTCCAGCGTCAGCTCGCCGCCGGCCACCAGAAACGGCCTGCGGCACGGAACCCAGCGCGCGTCGGGAATATCATGCCGAACCCCCGGCAATCCGCCCACCGCGAGGCCGGCCGGATCGACGGCGTTGTGAATCGCCGGATCGAAGACGCGAATGATCTGCCCCTCGACCGCGACCGCGTACGGCACATAAATAATGTCGCTGAACACGCTGGCCAGGCAGCGCGCGATCGAAGTCTTGCCGTTCCCCGGCGGCCCGTAGAGCAGCATGGCGCGGCCCGAGTTCAGCCCCGGCCCGCACTTCTCGATCAGCGCGTCGTCGAAGGTCAGCGACCCAATCGATTTCCGGATGCGATCGAAGTTAATCACTTCATTGGTGAGCTTCTGGTGCATCACCTGGCCGTTGAACTGATCCAGAGGCACAGGCGCGGGACCCACATAGCCTATCTGCGCCAGCGCGTCGATCGCCCAGCGCCTCCCCGCGTCCGTGAAGTCGTAGCTGGCGCCGCCAACGCTGTCCGCCCCGCGCACGCCCAGCGACTGCAGCAGCTTGCGATCCACCGCCATCTGCACCAGTTCCGTCACCATCCGCAGAGGCAGCATGATGTTCTCGGAAATCTGGCGGATCGTCTGCAAACGGGACGAATAGATGAGCTTCATCATCAGGCCCATCAGATCGACGCTGTCGATTCCCGTCGCATTGATGTCGGCCGGCTCAATCGGGAAGTGATGCAGAAAGCCATCCAGCGCCTCCTGCGTCAGCGCTCCAATGGCGACCAGGTTCTCGCCCAGCCTTCCGCCCTGGCTGATCTGACGTTCGAGCGCCTTCGACACGTCCTCGACCGTCACCAGCCTGGCCTGGACCAGCAGATCCCCTAACTGCAATCGCGTAGCGATAACGTCCTCCTGAAACCGCTTTCCCTCTCCAGCAGTCGACTGCAGTTGCAACCCGCTCCGAGCGGATTACCAGGCCGAGGACAAGTCACCGTGAGGGAACAGACCCGTGCAGCACACAGGCAAGCGACAAGGGGCCTCGGCAGAATCAGCAAATCGGCTCAGCCGGC